>DATBTL010000556.1:0-3162 GCA_036559345.1 Chloroflexota bacterium
GCAGTGATGCCGCCCAGCCGGACTAGTCGCCTCTGTCAGTGCGCCGAGATACGGTAGATGTGCCCCGCGCCCTGCCCATAGACATCGGGGAAGTAGGTCTCGTGGGCCGTGGTGGGCAGCGCGTGATAGCTGCCGGCGCTGGTCAAGTGGATCTGGTAGCTGTACTGATAGGTGCCCGCCGGCAGGTAGTCGGCGAACAGATCAGCCTGGTCGCTCCGCAGTTCCACATGCTGGACGTACCAGCCCAGATTGTTCGTCCCCTGGGGAATGACGGTCTGGGAGGTGAGCGTGCTGAGCACGCTGGTGGTGCGGAGACTGGGGTCCACCGGCTCGGCCCCGGCCGGAATCGGGTCCGCGATTTCCAGGTAGTAGAGGTCCTGCGGGGCGGTGACGGTCAGCACCACCCTCAGATTGGAGCCCGCCTGGCCGTGACTGCTCCCGACCGCCTCGTAGCGCCGGCTCACCAGAATGTTGTGGCTGAGCGGGGGCGAGGTGGTGATCGGGGCATAGGTTCGCAAGAGCATGCTATAGAACAGGCTGCCGCTCCCGCGTTGCTGGATTCTTACCTTATTGGTGGCGGCCAGGGCGGAGACCGGCACGGTCACGGTCTGGCTTTGGCCGCTGTTGGCGCCGGTGATCGTCCCGGAGCCGACCGTCTTCCCATTCACCTGCACGCTGTAGGCGCCGGTCCCGGCTACCGGCTGTACCCGTAGGGCGTACTCGACCAGGGCGCGCAGAGCCAGGGCCGTGCTCTGGGTGCTGTCCCAGGCCCCACCGGATCGGCGGGCCATCAGCCAACGGGCCGCGCCCTGGGTCAGGACACTGCTGGGATCGAGGCGGACCAGGGCATCGAGGATGATCGAAGTCGCGGTCGTGTCGTTCTCCATCATCTGCCAGTCGGGCGAGGCATCGTTCCAGTGGGCCAGGTTGTCGAACTCTTGCGCCGCTCCCTTGATGCTGGTGAGGAGGTCCGCCACCCTGGGATCGGTCGCGCCGTCGGTCTGGGCAATTGCCAGGGCCAGGTAGGCGCGGGCGAACGGCAGCATGTTCTGGCGATGCGGATAGAGGCTGCCGACCAGGCCGCTATCGGGCTTCCCGGCGCGGGCCAACAAATAGGCGGCATAGGCTTGCATGTCGTAGGTAAAGGTCGAGCCGTTCAGATAGCCGTTGAAGTTGCCGTCGTTGGCGCTGTTCTGGGTGGGATTGAGGGCCCACTTGTGAAGGTTGGTAAGCGCGTTGTTCAGCACATGGCTGTCCACCGTATAACCCTGGGAGCGAGCGAGGAGGAGACCGTCGATCACCCAGGCGGTGACATAGGGGACGCTATTGTCCTCCATGGGCCACCAGCCCCAGCCATTGTCGCTGTTCTGGTAGCTGTAGAGGCGCTGCAGAGCGGTGGATACGGCGCCGGGGACGCCGGCCGCCATGCCCGGGCTCACGCCGCTGACCGCGCGGGGGAGCCGGATCGCCTCCAGGAGGCCGGAGAACCGGCTGGTGGTCGATTCCGAGTTATCGTACGGGTAGTTGGCCAGATAGGAGGCGGCGCTTCCCAGGCCGGAGACCAGGGAGGGAGCGAGGCTGATTGTCAGGCTGCCTTCGGTGGACACGGCATCGGGAGGGACGGTCACCGTTTGGCTGACCGATCCATGAAAGATGCCGCTGGTGGCGGCGACCGTGGGCACGTTGTTCGCCTGCACGGGGACACTGACCAGCAGCCGATCGCCGAGCGTGGGATCGGTGCTGGACTGGGCGCTGAACAGATAGGACTGACTTCCCACCAGGCCGGCTTGAATCGGCCATTGCACTAACTGGGATCCGCCCGCCGGAACATCGACCGTGCTTTGGTAGTCGCCCTTGGCGGCCCCATTGGTGGTCTGCAAGGTGACGCGCACCGATTGGCTGACGGCGGTGAGGTTGTTGACCACCGCTCCACTTGCCGCCGTGTCACCCACGGTAAGGAAATTGGGGAGCGCCGGCTCCAGCAACAGATCCTTGCTGCTGACCAGATCAGTGCTGTTCTGTCCTACCAGGGTGCCGGTAGTGCCGCCGAGGGCGGTAAAGGTCCAGGTGGTCAAATTATCGGGGAGGGTGATCGTCACCGAGGCATTGCCGTTGGCGTCGGTAACCACCGAGGGGTTCCAGTACGCGGTGTCGGGGAAGTTCTGGCGGGTCGGTCCCTGGCCCCCGCCGCCACCGCCGCTGCCGCCCTTGGACCCTACCTTTTGGTTGAGATTCAGGCGGTCGATGTATTGATTGAGGGTGGCGCTGGTCATCACCCCCAGGTCACGACTCGCATAGAAGGTGTCCATCAGGCTGGGCGTGGTGCCGGCGGCCAGGGCCATGACCGCTTTATCGACCAGCGAAACCGCCAGTTGCGCCGGCACTCCCTGGCCCTTGGCATTGGTGGTATGGATCGTGTAGGTGACACTCTGGCCGGGCTTGGCCTTGGCGACCGAGGCGTGGATCGCCACGTGCAGGCTCTGTCCGGAGGTATCCACCGGCAGCGAGACGTAGCCCATCCGCCAGATCGGGATTCCGTTGGTGTCCGCCCCCGGTCCCTTGACCAGGGTGACGCTGACATAGACATCGGGCGCGTAATAGCCCAGGATCGGCACCTTCACTTGCGCGCTATTGCTGGGCAGCGTGACCACCTGGTGGGTGAGGATGCTTCCCCGTTCCACGGTGACCAGGGCGGTCATCCCGGCCGCCGGGGCGGTAACCAGGATGTGGGCAACCTCGCCCGGCTTGTAGGTGGTCTTGTCGGCTATCAGACGGATGCGATCGTTGTTCTGGGTTTGCCACGGCACGTAGGATTCGCCCGCCGACACCACCCAGAGCGAGGTAGAGGTGGTCGCCTTTCGTCCGGCCCCGTCGAAGGCGCTGGCGACGATGCGATACTCACCACCGGCCGTAGGAGTGTAGGTGAAGACGGCGCGGCCCTGGGCATCGGTGTGCGCGATGATCGTAGCCACCAGGGTATCCTTGTGGCGATCCTGCCAGTAGGAGAAGCCGCTGCTATCCAGCACGTAGCTGCTGTACCAGACCCGCTTGTAGACCTGGGCGGTCACCCGGACGCCGCCAACCGTGTGCATGCCGTCGTCGGCCACGGTCACCAGACGGATGGGGGCGGGCTTGCCGGCCACGCTTACGTAGTCCGCCGGG
>DATBTL010000557.1:0-5009 GCA_036559345.1 Chloroflexota bacterium
GCTTCCCGCGAGCGATGGGGCGCGGAACCCCTCGATGAGACGGGCAATGACAGAGGGAGCGCCTATCAGGCGACCTCCCGCGTGTCCGACGCCAGACGGAGCAGCCAGCACCCCACCACTAACAGAATAGCGGTGAAGCCGAGGAGCGCCACCTTACACGAGAGCATCCGCGTGGCCATCCCTAGCCCGACCACCGGCACCAACAGTCCCAGATAGGCTGCGAGGAAAAGTCCGGCCAGTGCCTCGCCCCGCGGCTCGGTTGGCGCCAGGCCAATCACGGAGGTCACGTGCTGCGCTGCAGTTCGGTGAGATGCGCCGTGGCGGTCGCGGTGAGCATCCCTACGCTGATCCCGGAGATGAATCGGGCGACGAGCAGTCCCACGACAGCGGGCCAGACGAGGAAACGCGGCTATTTGGGCCGCTATTTGAGGTGGATGCTAACGCGCCGATCCTTGAGCGCACTCGACAACGGGAGGCGCGAAAGCCGCTCGGCGCCACCAATCATGATGGTCGAAGCAGCGTGAGGACCGCGCTGGTGCTGCCCACGATGCCCGTCAACAGGAGCAGTATGAGGATGATCCGGCGGAACGCGGCGACTGAAACATGTCGCGCCAACCTGCCTCCGATGAGGGTTCCTCCGATCGCGATCGGAGCCAGAAGGGCGACAATGCCGAGATCCGATCGTCGCACGGTCCCTTGGGAGATGAGCGTGGCGATTCCGAAGACATCGATGGGGACGAAAAAGGCCGCGGCGCTGGCGCGGAAGGGCTGTGGCGCGAACTCCCGTCCGGTCAGGAGGACGACGATCGGCGGCCCCGTGAGTCCGGTTGAGGTCGTGAGTACCCCGCTCACCACCCCGGGGAGGGCGACAGCCCTCGCCGTCCCGGTACCGGGGAGGCGCCGTCCCGTCAAGAAGAGCAATGCGAACGCGCCAACGATGCCGCCGGCGATCAACTTGATGACAGCCGCGTCGAGCGTCTTGAGCAAAATTACGCCGGCATAGAGCCCCGCGGACGCCCAGGGAAGCAGGCTGAGTACCGTCCGCCAGCGAATCTTCTGGCGCGCTTCCAGGGTCACCACGATGCTCGTGAGGAGATTCAGGCTCAGCGTTATCATGACGACGGTGGCGGGATCGAAGACGAGCAGGAGCGGGGTGACGCTCACGAGGACGAAGCCGAAGCCGGTAAGACCGGAGACGGTTCCCGCGACGAGCACGATCACGACGGCAAAGATGATCACCGATGTCGGAATAAGGGGGCCGATTGGTGGCAAGGCGGCCATGGCCAAAGCTTCCTGCTGACTCACGAAGGCGATGAGGGTCAGCCTTAGAGTACCAGCTTCGGTGGCGACGCCGAAGGGATGCCATCGATGACATGCAACCCCAGTTCCTCGCGATGTACCCTATGCCGCGTTTCCAGGGGCTCTCCGTGTACACTACCAGTGTTGCCTGGCCTGGGCGGTACCGAGAAGGAGGGCGTATGACTACCATTGACCGGTCGCGACTCGAGGCGTTGACGCGCCGCGAGCAGCAGCGCTTCGTGGAGACCCATCCCGCCTCGCGAGCCCTGGCGGAGCGGGCTCGCGGCTCGTTGTTCGGCGGCGTGCCGATGCCGTGGATGATGCGCTGGCCCGGTGGCTTCCCGGTGTTCGCGCGTGAGGCCGTCGGGGCCACGGTGACCGATGTCGATGGCAATCGCTACGCGGATTTGTGCCTGGGCGATACCGGGGCCATGACCGGACATGCACCGGCGGCGGCGGTCGAGGTGATCCAGGTGCAGGTGGGGCGCGGGTTGACTACCATGCTACCGACCGAGGACGCGATCTGGGTAGGCGAGGAGATGACGCGGCGGTTCGGTCTCCCTTCCTGGCAATTCACCCTCTCCGCCACCGACGCCAACCGATCCGCTCTCCGGCTGGCCCGTGCGCTCACCGGGCGGCCCAAGATCCTTGTCTACAACTATTGCTATCACGGCACCGTGGACGAGACCGTGGCTTCCCTGCGTCCGGATGGCACAACCGGGCCGCGCACCGGCAATCTGGGCCCGTCCGTCGATCCGGCGGTCACCACGAAAGTCGTGGAGTTCAACGACCTGCCCGCCCTGGAGGCGGCACTTGCGGCGGGCGACGTAGCCTGCGTGCTGGCCGAGCCCGCCCTGACCAACATCGGCATCGTCCTGCCCGATCCCGGCTACCATGCCGCCCTCCGCGATCTGACCCGCCGGACCGGCACCTTGCTGATCATCGACGAGACCCATACCTTCTGCGCCGGTCCCGGCGGCTACACACAGGCGTATGGGCTGGCGCCCGATATGCTTACCATTGGTAAGCCGATCGGCAGCGGCATCGCCTCGGGCGCTCTGGGAGTGAGCGCGTCGGTGGCGGAACAGGCCAGCGCCATGATCGCCGAGGAGTACAGCGACACCGGCGGGATCGGCGGCACCCTGGCCGGGAACGCGCTCTCGCTGGCCGCGATCCGGGCCACCTTGTCGCGGGTGCTGACCGATGACGCATTCACCCACATGATCACGCTGGGCGAGCGCTTCACCGCCGGGGTGGAGCAGGGTATTCGCGACTCCGGCGTACTCTGGCAGGTCACGCGCCTGGGTTGCCGCGCCGAGTATCAGTTTCGTCCCACTCCGCCCCGCACCGGGGCCGAGGCGGCGGCATCCTTCGACGACGAACTCGACCGCTTCATGCACCTGTACGCGCTGAATCGCGGCATCCTGCTCACCCCCTTCCACATGATGGCCCTGATGTCCCCGGCCACCACGGCCGACGACGTGGACCGGCATACGGCGGTGTTTACCGAGGCGATAGGTGAACTGCTGGGTTGAAGGCGGGTGAGCGGGACGCCAACCTCCGGCTGAGGCCGGGTGTGGCGAGTGGCTGCTCGCCGTGCCTCAGGTCGATACGCCCAGTGGGCCGCGGGTGAGTTGAAAGTCCGTATTGCCCTGGCCATGGAGCCTCGGCACGTAGGTGCGTGAGGCCACGCGGATCACCAGGTCGAGCAACTGGTCGCCCCAGTGCACCGGCGCCCCTTCGAGAGTGAGGTCCAGGTCGGCTCCGTACCGACGCGCCGCCGCCTGGTCGCTCGTCACTTGCAACAAGGGGACCATCCGATGCCCGAGCACGGGGTGACCGGCGATATGCGCCAGCAGGATCTGCGCGCCCGTCGCCGCCAGACCGGTTGCCGTTTCGACCCAGTGATCGGTTGGGGTCTCCATCACATGCAAGCCGGAAATCCCCGCTGCCTGGCCGTAGGCCAGGGTGGGGGCGACTGGCTGGTCGCCCAGCAGGGGTTGGCGGAAGGCGGACTGGGCCAGGAAGGTGGCGCTTTCGGGGATCACCACGGTAGCTCCGGAGCGGACCAGCGTCCCGATCAGCCAGGCCAGGGCGGCGGCGGCCTCGTCGGTGATTGGACCAAGCGATGAAATACCCAGACTCAAATACTTCGGGCCCACCGCCGCATGCCGGGGCTCGGGGAGGTGAGCGACCGCCGCCGTGGCCCATTCTTCCGCCTTGCGGGTCACCGACTCGATCCCGCCGTCGGCCTGCACGCTGGCCCACCCGAAACGCAGCGGATCGACACCCAGATCGGCCACGGTGTGCCGATAATAGTCGTTGTGTGTCTTCTCGCACCCGTGTTCCAGCAGCAGGGCCATGGCTACCAGCGGATTGGTGAGGTGACCCAGGACCGTGCGGGTCACGATCCCCTCGTTGGCGCCGCCCGCCGAGCCGCAGCCTTCGGTATGCGGGAGGGCCACGAAGCGCGAGAGCCGTCCCCGCCCAATCTCCTTACGGTTCAGCTGATCGGCGATCTTGCGGGCGATCTGGCCGGCGCAGAGGCTGGTAGGCATGATCAAGCCAATCCGATCCGCTGCATAGCTGCCATCCCGTGCCAGCCCATCGAAGGTCACGTCCGCGGGTGCGGATCCGGATCGCACGGGCAGCGGCTCGCCGCTGGGCGGCCGCGCCTGACGCAAGCGGTCGAGGTTCCCGCCGTCGCGCTGTTGCCAGTTCCGCCAGATCGATACTTGCGAGTGCCCGGCGCGTTCACCCACCGAGCGGGCGCCGGAGGCCACCTCGACCGTCAGGTCCAGCATCTCGCCGCCCAGCTCGTCCATGGGGGTGCCGTCGAGATAGGCGCCAGCGTTGACATCCATCTCGCGCGAGAGCAGTTCATAGCGGCCGGTGGTGGTGACGATCTTGATCGTGGGCACGAAGGGGAAATTGGTGATCGAGCCGTTACCGGTGACAAAAAAGATCATGTTACAGCCGGAGGCGACCTGGCCGGCGATACTCTCGAGATCGTTGCCGGGGCTGTCCATGAAATAATAGCCGGGCCGCTTCATTCGCTCGCCGTAGCCGATCACATAGTCCAGCCGCACCTGGGGATCCCGCTTCATGGCGGCGCCGAGAGATTTAATGGCGATATTGTACAGGCCGCGCAGGTTGTTCCCGCCAGAAGGATTCCCCTCGGCCGTGGCCCCATGCCAGCCGAGCCGCTCGCGGAATCGCTCGATAGTGCCAAGGAATTGCCTGGCCGTCGCCAGATCACGCACGTTCCGCAACACGTACTCCTCGGCCCCGATCAACTCATCGGTCTCGGCCAGGTTGGCTGAACCACCGTAGCGAATGACTTCCCTGGCTACCCAGGCGGCAAGCGGGTTGCCGGAGACCCCCGAGAAAGCGTCGGATCCTCCGCATTGGAGGGCGATCTTCAGTTCCGAGAGCGGTTCCTCGGTCCGCGTCGCGGCGTCCACCAGCGGCACCCACTCCGCGATAATCGCCTCGCCCCGTGTCAGGGATGCCTGAAAGCCTTCGCCAAGGGAAAGGAAGTGGTGCGGTACGGCCGCCAGCGGATACCCATGCTCCGCAAGGAAGCGCTGGACTCGCTGGTTGTTCACCGCCTCATCCCCCTCGTCGACGGCCAGGACGGCGCCAACATTGGGATGCGCCATGAAGCCGGCAAGGGTCCGCAGAAGGAACTCGACGTTATTCGGCTCGCC
>DATBTL010000558.1:0-4052 GCA_036559345.1 Chloroflexota bacterium
CGGCTTCGCCTGGCCAACGAGATCGCGGCACTCGGTCTGAGCGCCTTCCGTGATGCCTACGAACCTGGGCGCGGCGAGGCCGAGGTCGCGGCGCGCGTCGAGGCGGCGATCCTCTCGCGCGGGATCGGCTACAAGGGGGCGCGGCACGTGCGGGCATGGACTCAGTTGATGACCGGGCCGCGTTCGGCCCGCGCCTTCACCCCGCATCCCGCTACCTCGGCTCGACGTATCGAGCGCGGCGACCTGGGACTGTTGGAGCTGGCCACGGTGGTAGATGGCTATTGGTCCGATCTCACGCGCACGCTGGTGGCGGGCAAGGTGACCGATCGCCAGGCTGAGATCCACGCGGCGATTCTGGCCGCGCATGCCCAGACGATGCGCGCGGCGCGACCCGGCATGACCGGCGCCGAGGTTGACGCGCTGGCCCGCGCGGAACTGGAGCGACGCGGCTTCGGCCGGTACTTCCTCCACCACACCGGCCATGGGCTGGGCTTCCGTTACCACGAGCCACATCCCTCCCTCCATCCCGCGAGTACCGCGGTGATCGAGGAGGGAATGGTCAGCAGCATCGAGCCGGGCATCTATATCGATACCTTCGGCGGCATGCGCCTGGAAGAGAACATCGTCTTCACAAGGGACGGCGTCGAGCTGCTCTCGCTGTACGACACCACGCTCAGTGTGGACGGCTCCACGCAGGCTTAATCAGCACTGGATGATCGATGGAGGAGATTGCATGATCGGCGCACTGGAGGGAATCCGCGTACTGGACTTCTCGCAGATGATGATGGGTCCCTGGGCGACCCAACTACTCGGCGATCTGGGCGCGGACATTATCAAGGTAGAGCGTCCCAAGGTCGGTGAGTGGGAACGCGGCCTGGAGACCATGGGCCAATTGCTGGAAGGGGATAGCCCCTTCTTCCTGGCCATGAATCGGAACAAGCGCAGCCTGGCGATCGATCTCAAGCATCCACAATCGCGCGCCATCATCGAGACGCTGGCGGCGGAGGTCGATGTGGTGGTGGAGAACTTCCGGCCGGGTGTCCTCGATCGCCTGGGCTATGGCTATGAGCGGCTCTCTGAGATCAATCCGCGGCTGATCTACTGCGCGGCCAGTGGCTATGGGTCGACCGGCCCCTACGCGCGGCGGCCAGGCCAGGATCTGCTGATTCAGGCGCTAAGCGGCATGGCCGCGCATAGCGGGCGGGCAAGCGATCCGCCCACGCCTGCCGGCACGGCCATCTGCGACGCCATGGCCTCAATGATGGTGGCCTGCGGTATTCTCGCCGCCCTGCAAGCGCGCACGCATACCGGACGTGGCCAGAAGGTTGAGGTAGATCTGCTCAGTACCGCGATCGCTGTCCAATGCCAGGAAGCGGTGGCCTATCTCAATGGGCTGCCACGTTGGGAGCGGAGCGAGGCAGGCATCGCCCAGGCGTGGCTCGGCGCGCCCTATGGGATCTACCCCACCTGCGATGGACACCTGGCGCTGGCCATGAACTCACTCGGCGTGCTTGGAGAACTGCTGCACCTGCCCGAGGTTGCCGCGTACGAGGGTGATCCGCACCGCGCCTATAGCGATCGCGACCGGATCAAGCGGCTACTGGAGACGCGGCTGCGCGAGCGCCGCACCGGCGAATGGCTGGAGTTACTGGCCACGCGGGATGTCTGGTGCGGCGAGGTCAAGGACTTCGAAGGCGTCTTCAGCGACCCGCAGGTGGTGGCGCGTGAGATCGTCACCACGGTCAAGCACCCGCGTATCGGCGAGCTGAAGCTGATCCGAGCACCGATCGTCTTCAGTGAGACGCCGGCCACGGTGCGCCGGCCACCTCCGTTGGTGGGCGAGCACAACGCCGAGATCTTGCGAGAGCTGGGCTATGACGAGACAGCCCAGGCACGGCTCGGCGCGGAAGGTGTGTTCTGATGCCAGACGAACTGGTGCTCTCTCGCCGCGATGGGCCGGTGGCTATTATTCAGGTCAATCGTGAGCGCAAGCTGAATGCGATGAACCGGGTGGTGCTCGCGGCGGTGATAGCTCGCCTGGACGAGGCGGCCGCCGATCCGGCCGTGCATGCCGCAGTGATCACCGGCACCGGTCGGGCTTTCATCGCGGGCGCCGATATCGGTGAGTATTGGAAGCAGGGGCTGGGTGCCTTCACCGAGTATCAGCAACTCGGGCGGCAGTTGCTTGAACGGATCGAGCGCCATTCCAAGCCCGTGATCGCCGCCGTGAATGGCTTCGCGCTCGGGGGTGGCTTCGAGATCGCCCTAGCGTGCGACCTGATCGTAGCCGGCGAGCAGGCCGTGTTCGGCCTGCCTGAGCCAGGGCTTGGCCTGGTACCTGGCGGGGGCGGCACGCAACGGCTCACGCGGGCGGTAGGACGCTATCGTGCCAAGGAGGTGTTGTTGTGTGGCCGCAGGCTTACGGCGCGGGAAGCGCAATCCTGGGGACTCGTGGCTGCTGTCGCGCCGCCAGGCGAGGAAATGCGCGCGGCGCTGCGACTCGCGGGGCAGATCGCGCGACTGGCGCCGCTCGCGGTCCGGGCCACGAAGCGATTGATCAATGAGGGCGAGGATGCCGCGCTGGCGACGGCACTCTCCTACGAACAGCAAACATTACTTGCGCTCTATGCCACGGCCGACGGGCAGGAGGGCATTAACGCCTTCATGGAAAAGCGACCCGCTGTGTTCACTGGCGCCTAAGCCGGGAAGTCGCGCGACATTCGCCTGAGACGATAGGGATCACGGTTGATGGGAGCGGGAACAGGAGTATGGCACGGCTACGAGGCATCACCTGGGATCATCCGCGTGGGCTGGCGCCCATGCTCGCCACGGCGGCGGAGTTTGAGCAGCGGCACCCCGACGTGCGAATTGGCTGGGAGGCGCGATCACTGCAAGCCTTCGGCGACCAGCCGATCGAGGATCTCGCGGAACAGTACGACCTGCTGGTCGTCGACCACCCCTTCACGGGCGTCGCCGCGCGGAGCGGCTGCCTGGTAGCTCTGGACACCTACCTCCCCGCCGCGTTCCTGGCGGAACAAGCCGCGCACAGCGTGGGAGGTAGCCATGAGAGCTACCAGTACAACGGCCACCAGTGGGCGCTCGCGATCGACGCCGCCGCGCAGGTCAGCGCCTACCGGTCTGACCTACTTCGGAGACATGACCAGGAGATTCCACGGACCTGGGATGAGGTGCTCGCCCTCGCCCGACGATCTCGTAGCGCGCGAGTCGCCGTCCCGCTCTCACCAGTCAACGCTATCTGCTGCTTTCTCTCGCTCTGTGCCGGGCACGGCGATCCGCCGGGCACGGACCACACGCGGCTGGCGGATCGCCATGTCGGCGCACACGCCCTGGGGATCCTGCGCCACCTGGTGGAGGACGGACACCCAGCCATGCTTGCCCTCGATCCACCCCGTACCCTGGATCTGATGGCCACTACCGACGAGGTGCTCTACTGCCCGTTGCTGTTCGGCTATTCCAACTACAGTCGCCCGGGTTATGCGCCGCGTCTCTGCCGCTTTACCCACATCCCCAGTGCCGAACCAGATCACCCGCCCGCAGGCGCTATTCTGGGTGGCACTGGCCTGGCGATCTCGTCGCGATGCAGGGCCATCAATGAAGCATGCCGCTACGCGCGGTGGGTAGCGAGCCCTGGGTGCCAGCGTACCATCTACGTCCAGTCCGGAGGCCAGCCAGGCAACAGAGTAGCCTGGACCGATCCTACGGTCAATGCCGCGACTGATGACTTCTTTCTCAATACCCTGGCGACCCTTGACCGCTCCTATCTTCGGCCGCGCTACGATGGCTTCATCGCCTTTCAGGATCAGGCGGGCGTCGTGCTGCATGATTACCTGCGCACCGGTGTGGACCAGCGAACGGTGCTTGATCGGCTCGATCGGCTGTACGTGGGGAGTAGGACAACACCTGTTCCGGCTCCTTGAGCCAGATACCGGCTAGTGCCTGCGGCGCGGCGTGTTCGTTCTGCGTCAGCTCCACCGTGATAGTCGTTGGCTCATTCATGGCCGCACCTCAATCTCATTTTATCTGGCTTAAAG
>DATBTL010000559.1:0-2416 GCA_036559345.1 Chloroflexota bacterium
CACGTAGCCCGGCGGGCTGCCGAACATGCGGGCCACCGCGTGCGGCTCCATGTATTCCGACATATCGATGCGGATGATCGCGTCCTCGCCCCCGAACAATTCGCGGGCCAGGGCCCGAGCCAGCTCGGTCTTCCCGACCCCGGTCGGACCGAGGAAGAGGAAGGAGCCGATTGGCCGCTTGGGATCCTTCAGACCGGCGCGGGACCGGCGGATGGCCTGGCTCACGGCCACAATCGCCTCATCCTGGCCGATCACATGTCCGTGCAACCGCTCCTCAAGGTTGCGCAGGTTGGCCCGCTCGTGCTCCAGCATCTGGCCCACCGGGACCCCGGTCCAGCCTTCGACCACGCGGGCAACCAGTTCGGGCGTCACTACCGGGAGGTCGGCCAGACTGGCCTCGGCCCGCGCCTTCCGGAGTTGCTCGTCCGCCACGACTTCCTGTTGGCGCAGACTGGCGGCTTCCTCGTAATTCTCCGCCATCGCGGCGGCCTCTTTCCGGGCCTGAATGTCGGCGAGCTCACGCTCCAGATCGCCCACCAGCGGGAGATCATGGCCCGCCTCGCTGGCCTCCAGGCGCAAGGCCGAGGCAGCCTCGTCCAGAAGGTCGATTGCCTTGTCGGGCAGGAAGCGGTCGTTGATATAACGGTCGGCCAGGGTCACGGCCGCCACCACCGTCTCATAGGGGATGCGCAGGCCATGGAACTTCTCGTAGTGCGGACGCACCGCCTCCAGCATGGGGATCGCCTCCTCCACCGAGGGCTCGCCTACCAGCACCGGTTGGAAGCGGCGCTCAAGAGCGGCATCCTTCTCCACATGCTTCTTGTATTCGTCCAGGGTGGTGGCTCCGATTACGCGGATATCGCCCCGAGCGAGGGCGGGCTTGAGCATATCGGCGGCGCCCACCGCGCCCTCCGCCGCTCCGGCCCCAACCACGGTGTGCAACTCATCGATGAAGAGAATGACATCGCGGTCGTTGGTCGCTTCCTCGATCAGGCCCTTGACCCGCTCCTCGAACTGGCCGCGGAACATGGCTCCAGCCACCATTCCGCCCAGGTTCAGGGAGATCAGGCGCTTGCCGCGGAGGAAGCGAGGCGCCGTGCCGTCGCTGATCCGCCGGGCCACCCCCTCGACGATCGCCGTCTTCCCCACTCCAGGCTCCCCGATCAGGACCGGGTTGTTCTTCTGGCGCCGGCCCAGCACGGTGATCAGGCGGCGCGTCTCGCGGTCTCGCCCAGCGGTTGGGTCGAGCTTTCCTTCCAGGGCATCGCGGGTGATGTCGCGGCCAAAGCGGTCCAGGTTGGGGGTTTTGCTTTGTGGGGCCTGGCGCTCCGCCGTGGCGGTTCCGGTACTGGCCTGGCCGCCGCCGCCGTTGGCAAAGATATTGCCGAGCGCGGCGCCGCCCCCGTTCGCCTCAAGATTCATCGCCCCGCGCATCACTTCCCCGGCGCACACCTCGCAGAAGAGATGCACTTCGGGGCGGCCATTAACCAGCCCTTCCATGCGCACGTGGGCATCTCGGGTTTTGCAGTTCTCGCATTTCGGCATTGGATTGTTCCTCTCGGTTGTTGGAGTCGGACGTGACGCGAATCAGTCGCATCGGGACAGGCGGCATGGGGGCCGGCCACGGGGGCGGCGCTGGGGAGCATGCATGGCCAGATAAGCGGCCATCAACTCCTCGGCCCGGATATGTTCTCCGGCGGCTACCAGATACTCGCGAGTCCACAGGGTGGGAATGGTAGTCAACTCCTTATACGTCCGGCGCAGCGCACTGGATGAGTGCGCCTTCAGGCCGCAGGCAATGCTGTGCGGCGACACCATGGGCGGGGCATCCACCATCAGGTAGACGAGGGCCGGCTGAATACGCAGGTCGCGAATCCCCACGGCCAGGAGGGCCGCTTTCTCGCGGAGCAGCGCGTTCAGCGCCTCGGCGATCTCGTCCACCAGCACCGGCTTCGCCCGCATCGGTCCCCACGCGAAGTGGTAGATCAGCGGCCTCGGCCGGCAACTAATGTGTATATATGCCACGTCCATATACTGAATTATAGCCCCCGTTGGCGATAAAGCAAACTACCCAAATGTCTAGGCCGTTCCTTTTCTTCGTTCGTCATTGGTTCCACTTATGTCTACGGAAACAGGGGCTATATTAGATGTATCGCGGACGTGTTTTCGCACACATCCGTTGGCTTCGAACGGCCGGATTTCCAGTGTCGGACCATTCACCATAGCATCCCATAGCCGCCGCCGAGACGCTCACGGTGGGCACTTTGGAGGGGGCGATGACCTGACACCATTTTTTATAGGCTGCCTGTTACGAGAGGAGGCCAGGAACAGGAACTCACTGGTGCCAGCTGGGGCGACCCGGTCTCGCCGCGACGGCTCGCCACACCTTCATCGCCACACGACGACGCGGCGCAGG
>DATBTL010000560.1:0-13871 GCA_036559345.1 Chloroflexota bacterium
TGGATAACTCCGTCTGGTACGGGAGCGCGCTTATCAGCCTCTTGGCCACCACCGAAATGATGGGCGGGCGATACGCAATCCAGCGCATCCGAATGGGCAGAGGATTTGCTCCTCCGGCGCCACATCGGCATGGCCCCGAGGATTTCTACATCCTGCGAGGTCAGGTACGCTTCTGGGTCGCGAACGAGGAGGTACTTGCCTCCGAAGGGGACTTCGTTCGCACCTTGCCGGGTGTCTGGCACACCCTTCAGGTGGAATCAGATGAAGCGGAGTTCCTTGTACTCTTCTCGCCCCCCGGTATGGAAGGGTTGTTCCAGGAGTTGAGCAAGCCCACCGAGGCGCTGGAACTACCGGCGGGGCGGGTTGGCCCGCCGGACCCCGACCGCCTCCGCGCGGCTGGAGCAAAGTACGGGATTGAGTTTTCGCCCGCCGGCACCACGCCGAGGGACATGAGCACGCTACCCTGAGCGGCAGCGTCCTCAACCTCCAATCTTCTCGTCTCGATCTTGGCAGTGGGCACGGTCGAAACCTGCTCGTGCCCACTGCCCTGGCCGCGGCCCTACAGGGCTTGCGCGATACCTTGGCAGTGGGCACACGGTGCACGTTGTGCGCGACGAGGATCAGGATCCTGAATCGGACGGCGAGCAGAGAGCCATGCTTATTCGCGCGGCGCCGTGTCCGAGCGGGGGTGCCACCTACCTCCACGAAGGCGTGCCTCGGCGCGGCCGAGCAAGAGAAGAAGTCCGTGCAGGATAGCATGCGGTCGCGGCGGGCAACCGGGGATATACACATCCACCGGCACCAAGCGATCGAGCGGCCCCTCCACCGCATAGCTGCCGGCGAAGATCCCTCCATTGATGGGACAGACGCCCATCGCCGCGACCAGGCGGGGCTCGGCCATCGCCTCGTACGCATCGAGGAGCGGCTGCCGCGAATGCCGGGTGATTACCCCAGTCACCAATAATAAATCCGCGTGACGCGGTGAGGCTACGATGTCGATCCCAAAACGCTGAAGGTCGTATGCCGGCCCCAGCAAGGTCGCCAACTCGAATTCGCAGCCATTGCACGAGCCGGAGTCCACGACGCGCACGTGAAGAGAGTGCTGGAAAAGCCGCCACGCCGCGTCGCGCATAGCCTCGCCCGCTCGCACGATCTCCTCGGCCTCGACGGCCGGCGCGATTGTTCCGTGCTCATTCACCTACTCAACCTCCCGCCAGATCCCAATTGGCACGCGGGCGCTCAGAACGAGATCCTCGCGCTTGCGCACGGCCATCGTGTAGTCGGTGGTCATGCTCAGCGCCCCTTGGGCGCATGCGGCGGCGCAGCGGCCGCAGAAGATGCAGGCCCCGTAGTCGAGGGTCAGAATCCTCCTTCCGTCCGCCTCTGGCGGTCCCATGGTCAGAGCGGTGGTGGGACAGGCCGCCGCACATGCCGCGTCCCCATCGCAGCGATCGGCGTCGAGAGCGGGCCGGCCACGGGTCGTCGCGGGCGCCGGCCCAGCCAGGTCTTCCAGCCGTTCGGTCGTTCGTCCCTGACGCAGGGCAGCCATGATAATCCGAAACATTATGGGCTCCTTAGCGGTCGAGACAGGAATAGCAGAGCTCGAAGCTCTTGTTGATGAGAGGAAAATCGGGAATCATGGTGCCTGGCGCGCTCAGCGGCACGAGCGGCCAGTTGCAATAGGACGCCGCGCGCACCCGCAAACGATCAACCAGGCCGCCGGGCGCCAAGCGCAACCAATGGACATGCTCGCCGCGGGGCGACTCGGTCCAGCCGAGCGCGGGCACGCCGGCGGCCGGCTCTCCGAGTGGGGTCCAGATCTCGCCAGCCGGCATCGCCTCCAGGAGAGTCAGGATCAGTCGCACGGAATCCCGCGCCTCGCGCACCCGTACCAAGAAGCGCGCGCGCACATCCCCATCCTCCTCAAGGATCATTGCCGGCGGGAACGCGCGATAACTTGCATACGGATGGGCCAGGCGGATATCTCGTGGGATGCCCGAGGCGCGGGCCGTCACGCCTACCGCGCCGAGATCCAGCGCGGCCGCTCGCGGTACGATCCCAATTGCCTCCATACGGCGCATGAGGGACGCTGTCCCCAGGAGCAGTGTCCCCAGTGCGGCGAATTCCAGCCCCACCGCGCGGATCGTCTGCCCGCAGTCGAGGAGGGCGCGATCGTCGAGATCGAAACGAAGGCCGCCTGGCCGCGCGAATCCTCGCAGATATCTGCTGCCGGTGAGTCGCTCGGCCAACCGCTGCAGTTTGTCCTTGAGCCTTGCGCCTGCCATGGTTCCAGCCGCGAGGCCTACGCCGGCACATATGTTCCCTACCTCGCCCACATGGTTGTAGAGGCGCTCGAGTTCCAGCAGGACGGTGCGCAAGGCCAATGCCCGTGGTGGCACCTCAACCTTGCCTATCGCCTCGACGGCCTGGCAGTAGGCGACGCTATGGGCAAGCGTGCAGACCCCGCAGATCCGCTCCACGATTTCCAGGGCCTGGTCCACGGGCAGGCCCTCGCAGAGCTTCTCGATCCCACGATGCACGTAGAACAGGCGCGCTTCCAGGTGGACGATCCGCTCGCCGATTACACTGAAGCGGAAGTGGCCCGGCTCGATAATGCCGGCATGAAGCGGCCCAACCGGAACCTCGGAGATCCCCTCGCCGTGGACATGCTGGAACGGAAACGGCCGCTCGGCAACCGGTTCGGGACGGAGCGATCCGTCCACGTCTTTCCGCAGCGGATGATACCCACGAGGCCAATCGTCATGGAACACAAGCCGGCGTGGATCGGGATGACCTCGTGGCACGAGCCCCAAAAGGTCGCGTACCTCGCGTTCATACCAGTTCGCGGCGGGAAGCAGCGGGGTCACGGACGGAAAGCCTGGGTCCGCGGGCGGCACCGCGCAGCGCACACTGATCAGTGGAAGATCGGGACCACCCGAAAAGACATAGTGCAGGCCATAGCTGCCCTGATCCCGCCGGTCGTCCGTCCCCACCATGGTCAGCAGCGTGGTGCCCAGTCCCGCCACCGCCGCGCAGGCAGCGGCAAGGTGTTCCACGGGCACGACCGCGGTGACTATGCGCTCGTCGCCGGCCACCACGGCCCGCTGAGAACCTAGCAAGGTGCGCACGCGCCAGCGCCATGCTCCGCGCCCGGGCATGGTGGCCGGTATCTCCCCCATTAGGCGCCCCCTATCACGGCGGCGGCGCGTCGCAGGAGCGTCACCAGGCCATCCGGAACATGCAGACCAAGCAGCACTACCGTCGCGGAAAGGAGCCCAAGAGTCAAAAAACCGATCCGGTCCAGCGCGGGCGCCGCGGGGCAGCTTTGGGGACGCACCCTCCGGCGCGAGGCCGGACCGAGCGCGACGCGGCCGATATGAACCAGAATGCCACCGAAAGCCAGCGCAAGCAGGAGCAGAAGGAGCACGGCGGCCACCGTCTGATTGGTCTGGATGGCGGCGCGGACGGCGGTGAATTCGCTGACGAAGGGGCTGAACGGCGGCGAACCGCCAAGGGCGAGACCCCCCAGGAGTGTGAGTGCCCCCAGCGTGGGGAGCGCCCGACCAGCCCCGCCAAGCCGATGGATATTGCGAGTACCCAATCGCTGGATGATTGTGCCCACACTTAAGAACATGGTGCTCTTGGCGGCCGCGTGATTAATCAGGTGCAGCATGGCCGCGAACAGCCCTAACTTCCCCCCGATCCCCGCGGCTGTAGTGATGATCCCGACATGCTCCATGCTGGAATAGGCCAACAACCGCTTGATGTCATGCTGAATCAACAGGAAGGGGACGGCTACGGCCACCGTGAGCAGGCCGAAACCAAGCAGAAGATGCGTGGAAAAATCGGGCCCCACGGCGCGGACCGCAATGGCATGGAAGCGCAGAATAGCATACAGCGCGCAATTGAGGAGCACGGCGGAGAGCATGGCGCTCACGGGCGTGGGAGCCTGGCTATGGGCATCGGGCAGCCAGGTGTGCATCGGTGCCAGCCCCGCCTTGGTGCCAAACCCGATCAACACGACGCCGAAGGAGAGGCGCACAAGGTTCGGATCCAGACGCGGGGCCACGCGAGCAAGGGTCGCCCAGTCAAGGGCGGCGTTTCCCTGGCCTACTACCTGCACGGCGGAATAATACATGAGCACCGTGCCGAACAACGCCAGGGCGATCCCCAGCGAACAGATCAGCACATACTTCCAGGCCGCCTCAAGTGCCTCCGCCTTCCTGGAAAAGCCAACCAATACGCCGGACACGACGGTAGTGCATTCCATGGCCACCCAGAGCAGCCCGAGATTCGCGGCAAGAACCACCATCAGCATGGTGAAGATGAACAGATGCAACCAGAAGAAGTACCAGCGCGCCTGCCCCCCACCCAGGTGGCCGAGCGCCACCTCGTGGCGCAGGTACCCCAGGGAATAGAGAACTGTCGCCGCGCCGGCCGCGGTGATTACCAGTACCAACACCGCGCTCAGGGCGTCCACGTAAAGCCCGGGCTCGGCACGCACCGGCCGCGCGCCCGTGTTGGCCACTAACCAGACGCCAAGCGCGAGAACCAGTACCGCGGCCGTGCCGCTCACCCACTCCGCCACGACCGCCGACGACGGAACCAGGCAGAGAAGCGCGGCGATTATGGGAACGACTAGTAGCGCGAGCGGTAAGAAGGGAGGCATCATACTACCCGCGCAACCGTCTGAGGGTGCTGGTGTCCAGCGTCTCGGTAGCCGCCCCAATGTGGAAGGCGATGCTGCCCAGCAATACCACGGTGACGAACAGATCGAATGCCACGCCGAGCTCGACTACCGGCGGCAAGCCGTTCGTGGTGGCCATTCCGGCGATATACACCCCATTCTCCAGTACCATCAGCCCTATCACCTGCACAAGCGCCTTTTTTCGTACCACCATGATCAGGCCGCCCACCAGGATCAGCGCCACCGAGGTGGGAAAATAGTAGCCAGTGATCAAGGTTCCCGCCACGGCGGTAGAGCGGACCAGCCCATAGGCCAATAAAACCAGGCCGATGGCCAGAATCGTCGCCGGGCGCGCTCCCAGGTACATGGCGGCGCTGTCCTTCGTACCGGCGCGGGACGCCACCTGCAAGAGAAGCAGCGGCACCATCACCACCTTGACCGCGATGGTGACCAGCACCGAGAGATAGATCTCTCTCTGGCCGCTGAGGATGGCCACGACCAGCGCGATCCCCGCCAACGCGCTCGACTGCGCGGCGAACAGGGCGATAGCGTGGCCGGGAGTGCGCGCGGCCACGATCAGGATCGCGGAGGCTAGGAGCGCCAGGACCAGCAGGTCGAGTGCCTCGCCGCCGGCCCCTCCTGGCCGCGTGCCGAGGGCCAGACGCGCGGCGCCAAACGGCGCGAGAATCAATGAGATCCTATGCATGCAGGGTCGCCTCCGCGGCGAGACCGAGGAGGGCGAGCGCGAAAGCAGTGCCCATGAGATCCGGCACGCGGAAGATGCGGAGTTTGGCCATCCCGGTTTCCGTAACCGCCAGCGCAGTGGCAAGCAGCCCGAGCTTAAAGAGATACAGCACGACCGAAAGCGCCATGGCGACGATACTGTCGCCAGCGCGTGCCAGGCCCCACGGGACGAAGAGATCGGCAAGCAGACTGAGCAGGAGGAGTTGCTTCACCGCGGCACCCCAATGATAGAGGGCCAGGTCCGGTCCCGCTGCCTCCAGGATCATTCCCTCGTGGATCATGGTGAGCTCCAGATGCGTATCGGGATTGTCCACCGGAATACGCCCGGTCTCCGCGATCACCACGACGTAGAGCGCGGCGAAGGTGAGCACCGCCGTGGCCCCGTTCAGGCTGGGCGCCGCCGCCACAAGCTGAGGCATGCTAGTCCCGCCTGCGTGCACCATGAGCGTGAACGCGGCGAGCAGCAGCACCGGCTCCGCCAAAGCGCTGACGGCCATTTCCCGGCTGCCGGCCATGCCGCCAAAAGCGCCGCCCGCATCCAGCCCAGCCAGCGCCGTCACGAAGCGGGCCAGGGCAAAGAGATACACCACGGCGATCAGATCCCCGCTCATGCTGAGTGGCGCCTGGCGCAGCAGAGTGGTAATCAGTAGCCCCGCACTGACGATGGCGGCGAACGAGATAACCGGTGCCGCCCGGCTTATCCATGAAGCATGAACCGAGTAGACGGAGTTCTTCCGCAACCACTTGGCCAGATCACGATACCCCTGAACGAGAGAAGGCCCCTGTCGAGTCTGGAGGCGCGCCTTCAATCCTTTGATGAGCCCATTGAGGCCGGGAGCCAGACCCAGCACAAGCAGTGTCTGGCCAAGGCAGCCAAGGAGGAGGAGCATCATCGGATCACCGCGAGGGTGACGATCAGCGCGACGAAAACATATGCCAGATACGCATGGACACTCCCGTTCTGGGCGAGCCGCACTATGGCGACCGAGCGTAGGAAGACTCCGCGGATTGGAGCATAGAGGAAACGATCGAACAGGGGCTTGAAAGAGACCTCGTAGCTAATGGCGGTGACGAAGTATGGTTCGTGCGCGTACTCTTTTGTGACAACGCGATCTGGCCAGATAACGGCGCTGAACATGCGCCGGATCGGCTGCGCGAACGAGGTCGCGCTGTATTGCATGCGCGGCGTGAGTGCCACGCCGCAATTCCAGGTCTTCCCCGCTCGCGCCGGCGCGCGCCTCCGGCGAAGAGCGGTGGTCAGTACCACCCCAAGGACCACGACGCTGGCCAGGGCAAGCAGAAGGGCAAGTGGCTGGATGGCACTGTGACCGAGCGTACCCGGCGCCTCCACGGCCTGCCACCACGATGGTTGACGCTGGCCTTCCGTGCCCCCTAGGGCGTTGAAGCCGATGAGCTGAGTCGTCACCGGATCGAGGGCGCGCAATACCAGGGGGGTCAACAGGCCAAGCACTAAGCAAGCCGCAGCCAGCGTGCCAGTTCCGAGCCGCTCGGGTAGACTCGCCTCGACCGCGTCCGCGGCGCCTGGTGATCGCGGCTGACCCAGAAAGGCGATCCCCATGGCCTTGACAAAGCAGGCGGCGGCCAGGGCGCCGGTAAGCGCTAACGCGGCTCCGGCCAGCAAGGCGGCTCCGCCCACCCCGCCGGCACCCACATGCAGCCCGACCGCCAGGAGAGACTGGTAGACGAGCCATTCGCTGGCGAAGCCGTTCAAGGGCGGCAAGGCGCTAATCGCGGCGGCGCCGATCAGGAAACACATCCCCGTCCAGGGCATTCGCCGCAGCAGGCCGCCCAAGCGTTCCAGGTCGCGGCTATGCGCGGCGTGCTGCACGGCGCCTGCACCCATGAAGAGAAGGCTCTTGAACATCGCGTGATTCAGGGTATGAAAAAGGCCTGCCGCAAGCGCGAGCGCCGCTAACCGATCCTGCCCGCTCGATCTGAGCAGGAGCGCGGCGCCAAGGGCCAGCAAGATGATCCCGATATTTTCCACGCTGTGATAGGCGAGTAGCCGCTTGAGGTCGTGCTGCATCAAGGCATAGACAACGCCGAGGAAGGCAGAGACGGCGCCCAGCGCCAGGACCAGCAACCCCCACCAGAGCGGCCCGGCTGGGAGGAACTCGAACCAGACCAGCACCATGCCGTAAATACCAGTCTTAATCATTACCCCGGACATCAGGGCTGAGACGTGGCTCGGCGCCACTGGATGCGCGCGCGGAAGCCAGACGTGAAACGGCATCACTCCTGCCTTGGTGCCGAAGCCTACCAGCGCCAGCAGGAAAGCCGCCGAGGCCCGGCCCGGTTGCAGCTGGATCGCCGCGACGTGGAGCGCGGTGAAGTTGAGCACCGTCCCTGGTGTGGCCGCGGCCAGAAGGAGAAAGCACAGCGCGATGCAGGCCGTTCCCGCGTGCGTCATCACGGCATAGAGCAGGCCGGCCCGAACCACGGATCGATCGTGATGGTCGTAGACGACAAGGAGATAGGACAGTACGGCCATGGTCTCCCAGGCTATAAGGAAGCCAAGAGCATCATCGGCGGCGGTGACCACCAGCATCGAGAGCAGGAACAGGTTGAAGGCGGCGCCGAGCCAGCCGAGGCTAACCCGGCTCGCGTACTGTCGCGCGTAGCCGATGGCGAAGATGCTCACCGCGCTCGATGCCAGACCGATCACTACCCAGAAGAACGCGGCAAGCGCGGTCAGGCGTACCGCGAGGTCGTCACCTGGGAGCACCGCGAAGAGATCGAGGCGCTGCGCGTGGGCACCGAAGAGAATGCGCAGGCCCGATAACGCGGCGAGCAACCCGCTCAGCGCGGCCGCGCCATACCCGAGCGCCACGCACCGCGGTGGGTTGGCGCGCGCCAAGAGAGAAATGAGAGCACCGAGCGCCGCGCAGCCAAGAGCCCCTAGAACCATCCCTTGGGTCGGATCACCCACTGGCGGGCCGTTCATCGGCCAACGGCGTGGACTGATCCACGACATCGGCCTCGCCGCGATCGGGAGCGGCCATCTCTTGCATGTCAATCAAGTGATTGTCGAAAATGGTCCGCGCGGTATCGAGCAAGCCAAAGATCGCGGGATCGCGGACCGTGTAGAAGACGTTCGATCCCGCGCGCCGGCTCTCGACGATATTGCGCGATCGCAAAACCGCGAGCTGCTGCGAGACACTGGACGGATCGATCACCAGCCGTTCTTGCAAGTCGCCCACGGTCAACTCACCCTGGCGAAGCAGTTCGAGGATGGTGATGCGGACCGGGTGGGCGAGGGCTTTGAAGAACTCAGCCTTGAAGCGCTGTAACGGCTGATTGAACGGCATCCGCGCATCCCTTATCTGACGACTTGTGGATATGCAAATATTATAGGGTGATTGGGAGGCTCCGCCAAGTCAACCATCGGCATCATGCGGCGAGCGCCAAAAAAACAAGGGACCAGAGGCGCCAGGCGCCCTGGTCCCAAGCCTTGCGCGGCCGAGGCTACCGGGCCTGTCCGGCGCCCGCCCGTCCCCTCGGTTGCACCACGTCCTTCTTCTTACGGCGGAAGAGCTTACCGATCCCCAGTTCGTCATTCTCCCAGACCACCAATAAGGGACTGGCGTTGAAAATGGAACTGTAGGTACCGCTGGTGATTCCCACCAGCAGTGTGAGGACGAAAATGCGAATGCTTGCCCCGCCAAAGATCAGCAGCGCGGTAAGCGTAAGCAACACGGTGAGCGATGTGTTCAAGGAACGGGCCATGCTCTGCAGGATGGCGTTGTTCACCACCAACTCGAACGGCTCGCCCACCCGCCGGCTCATGTTCTCCCGAATTCGGTCAAAGATGACGATGGTGTCGTGGACCGAGAAGCCCACGACGGTCAGCACCGCTGTGACGAACAGAGAATCCACTGTAACCCCAAGGAGACGCCCAAAAATCGCGAACAAGCCCAATACCACCAATACGTCATGGAGCAGCGCGACAATCGCGCAGGTTCCATAGCGGAAGGGGTGCGCGACCTTCCGGAACGCATAGGAGATATACAGGAGGATAAAGAGGGCCGCGATGAGCACCGCCTGCACGGCTCGATTCTTGATTTGCGCCCCAATAGTGGGCCCTACGTCATTCTCCTGCTCCAGGACCACGTTACCGCACTTCGGCAACGGCACCCTGAAGGTACCGTCCGGTAAAGGTTTTGCCAGGCTCCCACAGCCGTACGCTCGATAGAGCGGTGCCTCGATCTGGGCCAGCTTTTGCGGATCGTTGCCGATATTGGGAATCCGCAGCAGATAATTGGCCGACGACGACCCGCCCCCAAATGGGGTAGCGGAAATCACCTCGGCCTCGTTCAGTTTAGCGCCGTTCTTGGCCGCGCTAAGCAACTGGCTCTGTATCGCGGCGCTCGGCGCGAGATGGGGAAATCGGAAGGTCAGTTCCGTGCCACCCACGAAATCGATTCCGCCCCTGAGTCCGCCCCCGATCAGAAACAGTGTTCCCGGCACGATGATTACCAGCGAGAGCAGGAAATACCAGTATCGATACTTAATCAGGTTGATCATGCGTCTTCATCCTCCGGCCCGCGTACCCCGCAGGCCTGCTTCACCCTCGGCTATTGGTTCGGGCCGCGCGCCGGCATACGGTCGCGGGCTACGGCGTCTAATCCAGCCCCGAACCACGAGGGGTTATAGCTGACGTTTCCACGCACAATCAGGCGTAAGAAAGTTCTCGTAATCACGATGGCGGTGAACATCGAGATCGCGACCCCGAGGAACAACGTGGTGGCGAAGCCCACGATCACGCTGGCGGCGAAGTTCTGACCGAACCAATACAGCACGGCGCAGGTAATCATGGTGCTGATGTTCGAGTCTCGAATGCTGGTCCAGGCCCGATTGAAGCCCGCCTCTATGGCCGCTCCCAAAGTCTTCCCCGCCCGCAATTCTTCCTTCAATCGCTCGAATATGAGAATGTTGGCATCTACCGCCATGCCAATTGACAAGATGAAACCGGCAATGCCCGCCAGAGTAAGGGTGACGCCGGAGGGTGGAAGAAGCTTAAAGACGGCAAAGACCATGGTGGCGTAGATGATCAGCGCCAGATCGGCGATCAGCCCCGGCAAGCGATAGTAGAGCAGCATGAAGAGAATCACGATGCCCATCCCGACCAGGCCGGCGACGACACTGGCATGGACCGATGCCGGCCCAAGCGTGGCGCTTACTTGGTCGCTGGCATCGATCCTGAACGCAATAGGAAGGGCGCCATACTTAAGCTGGATGGTGATGCTGTTGGCCTCATCCACGCTGCCTATCCCGTTAATCACGCCGCTGCCCGAGGTG
The DNA here is from genome assembly GCA_036559345.1 of Chloroflexota bacterium. Taxonomy (GTDB): domain Bacteria; phylum Chloroflexota; class UBA5177; order JANWHV01; family JANWHV01; genus JANWHV01. The sequence goes on from DATBTL010000560.1 coordinate 10,751, forward strand.
ATTGCTGACTGGGTGCTGGGGTCGGTCACGACCTTGCCATCCAGCACGATGGCCATGGTCGCCTTGTTGCCGGCGTTAATCGTGGTGTAGTTGCCAAGTCGTTGCACGGCGGCGCCCTTGACCCCGAAGTTCACCTGGGGCGAACCGACACTGTCGAAGCTGGTGGCTATCTGGTTTAGATCAAGCTCGTTGCCTCTGGCCACGATACAGGGAGTGGGTTGGCCGGACGCATCGCACAACTTGGTCACGTTTGAGTAGGGAAAGGTCACGCCGGCCGCCAGCACCGGTAGCGTACCCATCCCGTAAATGGTCAGGGTGCCCGTACTGCCCAGGGTATCGCGAAGCTGACTCGGGTTCTTTACTCCCGGCACTTCCACGTCGATGCTCGTAGCGCCAACGCGTTGGACGAGCGGCTCGGACACGCCGTAGGCGTTAACCCGCTTGGTAATCACATCCAGGGCGGCATTCATCGCGTCGTTGGTCGCCGTCTTGGTGTTGACGGCGGTCAACAGGACCCGGAGGCCGCCTTGTAGATCCAGCCCCTGGCGGACGGGCGTCCCATGGCCGAACACCTTGAAGTTGCCGGCGGTCCCGGCCAGATCGACGATCAGCGACCCCAGGAAGAGGATCACGATCCCGATCAGAAAATAGAGTGTACGTTTTCGCATCAAATAGACCCCTTACACCGCGTTCGGGAGCACGAACCGCGCTCCCTCGTCCAGGCATTTCGTCGCGCGGGGCAACCCCACAAGGGCCGCCCCGCCGAATCAGTTGCCGGTGGACACGGCGTTGGGCGCGCGCGCCCAGCGCGCGCCCGGTTGAAGGGCAAAGTGACACCGCGCTTCAGGCCAGATCGCCGGCGCTTGGTCCGCGTGGCCCTCAGGGCTCCGGAGCATGAGCGCGCAGGCTGAGACCGGCGCCGCTTGCGGCGCGGACTTGGCGCCGGAGGTGTCCCTGGCCCCGAGGATTGGGGACGCCGGCTCGGCTAGTTGAATCCTCAGGGAAAGCGGCCGGATCTCGGGTAGCCGCGCTCCCATGGAAGACGCGGGATCGCGAGGGGCCGAGGCGGCCGTTGCCCGCTCCACATGCGAAAGCCCGAGATCCCGCGCTTCGACCGATCCGGCCCGCGCGGCCTGCAAGGACGCGAGAAACACCAGGGCGGTACGGAACCAACGGGGAATGGAATGCCGGCGCATGTGCGGGAAGTATCCTCTCGGACGAAACGGCCGGCAACGCGGCCTCGAAAGCCGCGGAATGGCCCTACTCAGTATGGTGCGCCCGCCCGCGTCGTGTCAACCGAGATTGAACCTAAAGCCGGTCAGTAAACTCCACGTTGGGCCGTCCGGGCCGCTTCCGCCCCGCCCGTTGGTTGGCCGGGCCAGGGCCGGCGCCGGGCACCCCGCCACGAAAGTCACTGGCGTCAATAGTCACGCAATAGCTGATCTGGGGATCTGACATTCGGGACGCCAGCCGACCACCAATTTCATCCAGTGAACTGTTGGTGGTGAAGACCGTGGGCAGGCGGAATATGTAGCGATGATTGAACAACTGATAGAGCTTCTCTTGCGCCCACTGAGTACTGATCTGGGTGCCAAGATCATCCAGAATCAACAGCGGGGTTTGCCGAACCGCCTCGAAAAGCTCGTCATAGCCAAGCTCACTTCCCGGCGCATAGGCGGATCGCAGATGGTCCAGGAGGTCCGGCACCACCATGAAGAGCGCGGGCTCGCCCAGCGAAAGCCGATAGTTGCCGATCGCTGCCGCCAGATGGGTTTTTCCAGTGCCGTAGCCGCCCATGATCACCAGCCACCCGGCCGGCGCCTCGGCGAACTGGTGTGCCCTTTGATAGGCGGTTCGCTGAGGAGCATCCACCATAAAGGTACTAAATGTATATCCGGCCATGGCCCCGAGATTGCTTTTCTCCACCAGTCGCTGGGCGCGCCGCTCGGTAACCTCGCGCTCTTTGCATTCGCAGCGAATCAATTCACCGAACCGTGGATCATCGACCGGTACGTCGAGGCGAAGGAATCCGGCCCCCTCGCACCGCGGGCAGGCAGCCACCGCTTCAGGACTCAACGAGGTGGCCGTAACGTCCGGTGGTGTATTTCTCTGAATCGAGATGCGTTTCAGAATGTTGCCGATCGGTTCCAACGGACTTTCCCTCGGTTTCCCACCGCTTCAGTATACCTTCGACGTACGGCCAACTACGCTTATTGTACTCCACCGCGAGCCGCATCGCCTCTACAATCCATTCAGCTGGATAGACCCGCTCCGCGTCGCGCAAGCCTCCAGCCACGGTTGGGGTCAGAAGGCCGATAGTCTGCTCATAGAGGGCGAACACATTTGGGCGATACACACGGATCAACTCCACCGGTCCCACATCCTCTCCAAGGGCCTCGACGGCGCTGATCTCGCCCTTGGCCAAACGCCTGACCGTCTCCCGGTTCTCCCGGGTGTTCAGCAGGTACCACCGGCGCCCGGAATCACCTCCATCACCTACCGTAAGATGCAAGAAAGTGCCCCGTGTGACCGCCAACTCCAACCCCTGGCGCACGATCTCCTCGACGGGGCGAGGCCCTGGACCCGGCTTGAGACCGGCCAACAGCAGCCGGTCGCGCTCCAAAGCGCTGAGGGACACCGCCGGGGCGCCGCCGTGTCGGGTCAGCAACCAATGCAGGTGCAGGGTCACTTTCAACTCGGCCAGCGATTCGATCCGCGGCAAGGTCACGGTATAGAAAGATTCCGGCAACTCCCCGGAGCCTCGTTCGCCATCGCGCGTCTCGTCACTCACCAAGAACGCTACCTCTGCGGCTCAAGGTCGCGGAACCGAGTCTGCTGCTGATCGAAGTAGAGGGATAGGTGGCCCGTGGGACCGTTCCGGTGCTTGGCCACGTAAATGTCGGCGATATGGCGCTTTTCCGTTTCGGGATCATACATCTCCTCCCGACAAAGAAACATCACCACATCGGCATCCTGCTCTATGGAACCGCTTTCCCGCAGGTCCGAAAGCAATGGCACATGGGACGCCCGCGCATCCACGCCCCGAGACACCTGAGAGAGCGCCATGACCGGAATGTTCAATTCGCGCGCCAGCACCTTGAGCGCCCGAGAGATCCCGCTA
>DATBTL010000561.1:0-2198 GCA_036559345.1 Chloroflexota bacterium
CCGACCTGGCGGGCATTGAGCAGATCGCAGCGGTCCACGCGGCGGAGGCGCTGCAATATCGGGCGCGGAAGCAGGTGTAGCAAAGCACCGCTTTTGTGCCGAGACAATGCAAGATGAGGCGAAAACACCCACTATACACGATACATCTTCGGGCTTATACTGCTCCCATATTGAATGCATCGTACCCGAACCATATGTACCATGGAGAGCATTCAGGATGGTCGAGCCGGGGCACGCCGATGCCGAAAAGCACGCCACCTCCGAACGGGCGGAACGGGTCCGTGAGTCCGCCAGTGAGGATCTGGCGGCCCTCCCACAACGCGCGATGGCGCCGATCTTTCAAGGCGGCCGCATCGACCCAGGGCGCCTGACTCCGGCGGCTGTCCTGGCGCTCCAGCGCACGGTGGGCAATGCGGCGGTCAACCAACTTTTGCATGGTCCCGCGGTCCGGTCGGGCGCGTCCGCCGCCCTCGCCATGCGCGCGCGGGGCGAGATCGAACCAGGCGCCGGGCCAACGGACTCTCAGGAGAACGAAGCCGAGTCGAGCGTGCAGCGGAGGGGCGACACCGACCTGCTTAATCCGGAAGACTCGGACGGCGCGACCGACGCGGCAAGCACGGGGAACCCAGTCGCGCCCGCCGATCCCGGTACTTCGCAGCATCCGCTTCTGACTCAGGGATCGTCCGGCCCAGCGGTGGAGGAGTTACAGCAAAAGCTGAACGCGGCGGGCGCATCCCCGGAACTGGCCGCCGACGGCCAGTACGGCCCGATCACCGCCGCGGGCGTGAGTGCGTTCCAGCAGAATTGGAACGCCACGCATGGCGACCAACCAATCCTGGTCGACGGGATCGCTGGGCCGCAAACCTGGGGCGCCCTGGACTCGATGAACCTGCCCAGTACGGTTGGGCGCGTCGAGCGAGCCTGGACGGAAGTGGTGCAGGGCCACACCTATGGGATGACCTCCAAATATACCTGGCGCATCCACGATTTCGATCTCACGGTCACCGTGCGCCTGGGTTTTACCGGGCTGTTGGCTCCGGTCCCTGGCTGGCTCGACGCGATTCGGAACATGTGGAATCGCTTTGATATCGTCAACGCGGATACCGGCGACCGCCTGGCCCTGACCTTCGATCCGCAATCAGTCAGCGGCGCCGCCGATAATAATGTCGCGGTCAAGCCCGGCAACCAGCGATCCGATGCCGGCACCTGGTACGCGGGCGATCCCGACTCCAATGAGACCGCCTGCCATGAGTTTGGCCATATGATCGGGCTGGAGGATGAATATCAGCGCGGCCACGCGGACTACACGCGGGTAGTAGGTGAGGAGCCGCCGACCGGGGCCGCGACTGGCGACGCGCCGGCGGCTCAGGTCGCCACCGAGCTGCATACCGCGCTGGTAACTCCAGCCGTGAACGATCGGATTGACCAGTCACTGGCGGTGATCTCCTCTCACTCGGTCCAGCAAGGGGCGTTTGCCCAGAGCATCGCCGCTTCGTACCAGACGGCGTTTGGGGTGGAGATCGTGCAAGACATTGACGCGCGCCTGCCGGAGCAGGATCCTCGGAACCCGAGCAGTGATCCGCAATACACCGCCGCGAATTCGTTTACCTTCTCTACTGGCGGCTTAATGGGTCAATCCGACGATGCCTCGCTACCGCATCACGAGCATCCGATCGAGCCGCGCCATGTACGGGAATTCACGGCGGCGGTCCAGGCCGCCAGGGGCGGCAACTGGGAGGCGCGACAGCGATGATCATTTCCTATCAGCGGAGCGGAGGACGCAGGCCGCCGCGCGACAATGAATCGCTCCGGATCACCAGCGAGGGCGCTTTTACCATGTGGCGATCGGTCGGCGCCTCGACCTACCCAGCTACGGCAATCGGGAGCTTCGCGGGCACGCTTGCGCCTGATGTACATGAAGCGCTCGCGCGGGAGGGCGCCGCCGCAGTCACGGCGGGCAATCTTTCGCTCACCCCGAAACCGGACGGGGCGCTGGAAACCATCACGGTCGACTCGGCGCGGGCATCGCTCGGCGCGAACGACGATCCGGACGGACCGTGGCAGCCGCTCATCAATCACCTCCGGCAACTACTCGGCGACCTTACCGCCCAACCGCGGGCGGCCATCGCGGCGCGAGTAGAGCCGGACGGCGCGAGCGCGCGCCTTGAGCATCTGGGGACGGAGCCGTTACGCCTCGA
>DATBTL010000562.1:0-2792 GCA_036559345.1 Chloroflexota bacterium
GGACAGGATGCCCGACAGTAATCGTCCCGCCGCCAGGCCACCCCAATAAAGACTGACACTGGTGGCCGCCGCGACTTTATCCATCCCATGGATACGCTCCAGGAAGGTAGCTGACCAATCACCCACCAGCACTTCCGCCCCGACATAGGCCCCGATCAGGAGTCCCAGGAGCAGGAGCAGAGGATCGCGAGCCAGCAGCGCCACCCCGGCCACGCTGACCGGCTCCGATGCCACTCGCCGCTCCGGGAGACGGAGCCGGGCATAGAGCGCAACCAAAGCCGCGGCGCCGACCGCCGCCACCGCCCAGGCCGGCCTCCAGCCGGCATGGAGAGCCAGGGAGGCGCCGATCAACAACGGGCCGAGGAGGGCGCCGATCCCGAAAAACGTATGAAGGTAGCTCTGCTCGGTCGCGTGTTTTTCAGGCGCCGCGATGTCGTTCATCATCGCGTTGGATCCGCTGTCGATTACCCCGCCTCCCAGGCCAATCACCCCGGCGGCCAGAATGGCGGTCACCCATACGGGCGATCCGGCGAAGCCGGCCAGTCCCAGAAGATACAGCCCAGCCCCAGCCGCCAGGATGGCCTTTTTCCCGAAGTGATCGCTGGCTGGCCCGCCCACCAACACGGCCAGTGTGTAGCCAACCGTGTTGGCCACGAAAAGGGGGCCCGCGCCCGAGGGGGCAATGTGATAGCTGCCCAGGATGGAGAGCAGGGCCGGACCGAGGATGGTGTTCCCGGCGCCCAGAACAATGAAGCCCCAATAGGCGGCAATCCGAACCGGTCCGCGTTCTATCGTCATGCCGGCCCGCCTAGCCCTTCCCGCGTTGCAAGAGCCCGGCCCGCACTCGGCCAATGACCGCGTCGGTGAAGGCACTGGTCAGGGTATGGCCCCCCATATCGGCGGTGCGCACCCCATCCTCGACGATGCTGAAGACCGCGTTGGTAATCGTGCGCGACACCTGCTCGGCCCGCGGACCGGGGAGGAAGGAGATCAACGAGGCTCCGGCCAGGATCATGGCCATGGGATTCGCCACGTTCTTCCCCATCAATCCGGGCGCCGTACCGTGCGGAGCCTCGGCCATCACCGTGCGGGGCCGGAACTGCTCATCGAAACTGAGCAGAAGCGATTCGGAGCCGGCGATGGAGCCGAACATTTGCAGTACCAGATCCGAGAGGCAATCTCCATCTCGATTGAGCGCCGGAATCACCAACCCTCCCTCGGTGGAAAGCAACAAGGCATAGGTGGCGTCGATCAGCTGCGGCTCGTAGGGAACATCGGGATAGCGGGTGGCCGCCGCGTCCATTTCCTCTTTCAGCAACCCCTCATAGATTGGGCTTACCGTGTATTTCGGGCCGCCAAAAACCTTGGCTCCCAGGCGGCGAGCATGGAGGAACGCGAACTCGGCCACGCTCGTGCAGACACTCCGGGTGATCCGCTCCGTGCGATAGGCCACCTCGTCGCCATCCTCGGTCGCCCGCCACTCCTTGGCCCCATAGGCGTCGCCCACTGCCATGCGGACCACTGAAATTGGCGCGTGGACTCCGGCGATCGGGCGCACGCCGGGGATGCGGCGCCCCGTGCGGATGATCACCTTGCCGTCGATCGCCTTCCGGAGCAGCGCGTTGGGGCTACCGACATCGTCCTTCCCCTCGGGGGTGATGGTGGCCGCCTTCAGACCAAAACCAGCGGCCATCATCGCCTCGGCCGCCGCGAAGACAACTTGGTTCTTGGTTGCTCTCCGATTTTCCAGGGAGAGGTCGAACATATCGAAAGTCAGGTCAAGGCCGAGCAAGGAGGGATCGAGCACCCTCAACGCCTCATCCAGTAGCTCCTGGCCGGTCTGGTCCCCTTGCAGCACGACGATGTTATTGGCCATGGTTCTCTCCACACTCGTTTCAGGGTTGGGCGGACGCACCGCGCAGCGCGCGCGCCACGGAGGGTAATTCGGCCAGCCGATGGATGACCGCGTCGGGGGTGGCCGTATCAGGACCGGGCTCCTCATCGCGGAATTGATGGGTCAGCACGGCCCGCATGCCAATCGCCTGGGGTCCGGCGACATCCTCGCGCAGCCGGTCACCGACAAAGATCGCGGCTGGACCGGGAATCTCCAGGCGGTCCAACACGGCCTGGTAAATCCGAGGATGCGGCTTCCGGACCCCTTCCTCGGACGACAGGATCACCACGTCGAACAGATCGAGCAAACCCAACCGATGCAGGCTCTCCCGCACCCATTCTCCCAGAAGGGTGATATTGGAAACCAATCCCAGGCGGAATCCGTCGGCGCGGAGGGCGCGAAGCGCCTCGGCGTTTTCCGGCTGGAGGTGTATTTCAGCGATCAAGGCTCGATGTTCGAGATACGCCACCTGCCGCACCAGGGACTCCGGAACCCGGAGTCCCAGATCGCTAAAACACTGGGCGAACTCGGCCAGGATATCTAGTTCCTGGAGATCCTGGCGGAGATAACTCTCTTCAATTCGCTTCTCGACGCGGTAGGCGATTCGCTCCACCAGCCAGGCGGCGGACGGCGCCTCGGCGGCCAGGTAGCCCGCTAAAAAGCCGCGGGCCTCCTCGTAGGCCACGAGCAAGCCGGCCTCGCTGAGCACGAAATCCACGATCGTGTGACCATAGTCAAGGACCACCGCCTGAATCATCGGCCCGCTCCAGCCATGACCAACAGGGGCGTACCGGAGTTTTGTGATCCAGGTTGTCCCACAGTCGGGGAGATCAAGCACCTCCGCCTGGGAGCGCGAGCGTCTCGCTCGTTCCCGTCGCCCTGTACGGGGACGAGCGAG
>DATBTL010000563.1:0-8930 GCA_036559345.1 Chloroflexota bacterium
AGGTCGGCCTGCATAGTACCCTTTGCCGTGTGCGAACGCTGCTTGAGATCGCTGAGCGTGAAACTGGCCTCTGGTTCGGCGGCGAATACGGACAAAATACGAGCGGCGGACGCGGAGGCGAAGAGGTACCCAAGAGGGCCCACTTCCGCGACTGCCTCTTGAGATCGACTACGCATCCTCGCTTTAGCCGTTCCTTTCGCGATTGTCGGCATAGGTCGCGCCCTCCCTTCGTACCACTATTATCACGCCACTGGCACGAAACAGCAAGTCCGGCGTCAAGGTAAAGCTTCAGACTAAGCCTGCTCCAGCCGCACAGTTTCCGCCTGCCCTGTCTCGAGGTCGAGGAAGCTGAACTCGGTGAGCGGGAATTCGTCCGGAGCGATAACGTGGAGTTGGACCCGGACGCGCAGGCGGAGTTCGAGGGCATGGCGGAGCAGCACGCGGGCGTCTTCCCTGGTCATGACGCCGCCGGGGAAGATCAGCTTGGTTAGACCGGAGAAGGAACGATTGATGCTGCGCAGGTCGCGGGCGCTCACTTGCGGGCCCTGGATCTCGAACCACTGATCCCAGAGGGTGCCATAACTGCCGATCCGCCGTAGCTCGCGGTGAAAGATCTCGCTCGTGTAGTCGAGAATGAAGCCGGCATGCGGGGTCAGGAGGTCCGGGGTCAGCTTGGGGATCTCCCAGCCGGGGAGATAGGCGGCCCAGCGCTCATGAAATGCCGCGTCGTCGCTGATCGAGGACGGCAGCGGCTTGAAGAGATGCGCGGCCTGCATGGCGCGGCGCGGGTCGAAGTCGATATTCCCGTTGAACACGAACCCGGCGTCGCCGGCCACCGTGATCGTGCCCCGGTTGATCTGGCCGCTTTCCATGTAGGCCTTGTATAGGTTCTTATCGTCGTCGGCATCGAAGGCGCTCCCCGCGATCTCGCCGAAGCCTATGACGTCGCGCTGGGTGATATGCATCTGGCCACCCGTCCGGTCTGGTACACCGCGGGCGGTTATTGGTAGGGGTACCCATCGTGGGGACGCACCGCGGTTTGGTGGTTGGCGCCGCTTTTAGGGGCGCAGGTCTCCAGGCCCGCCAGCGGGGCCAACCGCCGGCCTCCCTCGCGGTACCTGGCTACCGATCCGTGGCCACCCCAAGCGGGCCCGGAGACCTCATCATTGCCCACATTTTCCCACCAGAGGGTACCCGGTACCCGGTGCCCCTTCCACTGATGGCGGACTCGCCGGACCGTGCTAGCGGGCTCGCCCCAACCAGGATGAGCAAGGCTGCCCTCCTATGACGTGGGATGGGGGAACGGGTTGTCGCCGGTAAGCCCCGAGGGCGTACCCGGCGGGAAGGCGTTCGCCAAAAGGGCGGAGAAGGCGGGGAATGGGTCGTCGCTCCGACCCGAGAGGGTGGCGTAGGTCTGGCGGGGCGTCTGGCTGCCGACCCGTACGATGTCGGGCCACGCGTACCCCAACTGACCGCGCAGATAATAGAGGAAGAGGACGGCGCAGCCGGTCGACACGGGGTTCCGGTCGGTGGGATCATTCTGGTTGACGAAGTCGGGGCGATCGGAATCAAGCCAGACCCCGGCGGTGGCAAAGCCGTCGAGCTGGGCCGGATACTGCAAGGTCGCCAGGATCCGCGACAGGGCCTCGCCGTTGCTGTATCCGCAGTTCCAGCCTGCCCCCTGGGCATCCTCGAACACCTCTACCAATTCCGCGACCATGAGCATGCGCACGAGATCGGGATTGGCGCCGCCGAAGATGTCGCAATGCAGGCCGGTATCGGCGCACGTAGTGTGGTAGGCGCCGTTCGTGCCGGGATCGAGATAGACCGTGATCGGGAGTCCCGCCGGCGTGAGGTTGCCAAAGTAGGCCGCGGTCGCCGCGTAGTCGCGCTCGCAGGTTTGCAGCATGGCGGCGGCCAGCGTTTTCCCGTGCGCGCCCAGACTCTGGTCATAGGAGACGACGAAGCGGCTGGTGCTGCCTTCTCGTGTATAGTGGCCGATTGCTTGATCCGGGGGCTGTCCCGCCGCCTGGTAGATGACGTGTGCCACGGGCCATCCTCCTTCCAGGGGCGGATCACCCCGCCCAGTCTCCATCCCAGCGCCGTTTTGCCATCATGACACATCCACGCGGTCGAGTCTACATACTATCCCTTGACCGCGCCCGCCGTGAGACCGGAGATCATGTAGCGTTGGATCAGGATGTAGAATACGACCGGCGGCAGCGAGAAGATCAATCCTCCTGCGAGCAGCGTCTGGATGGGGGTACTGTAGAGGCCGATCAGCGTGGTCAGACCGGCCGATCCCGGCAGCAAACCGGAATCAGTGGAAATCATGGTTGAAGCAAACAGGAACTCGTTCCAACTGAAGAAGAACGCTACCACGCACACGGCCACCAGACCGGGTGTAGAGAGCGGGAGCATCATCCGCCAGAGGACGCCCATCTCGCCGCAGCCCTCGGTCAACGCGGCTTCCATGACCTCGCCCGGTACCGAGTCGAAGACGTTCTTCAGGATCCAGACACAGATTGGCAGGGCGAAGGCGGCCTGCACGAAGGCGAGGGCCGGCAGGCTGTTGGTCAGGCCCAGATTCCGGTAGAGCCGCAAAACCGGGACGATGATAATCGCGCCGGGCATCATCTGGGTTAGCAGGATGAAAAAGCCGAAGGCCGGCTTCGCTTTCCACCTCAGCTTCGAGAGCGCGTAGGCGCCAAACATACTCAGGAACAGGCAGATAACGGTGACCATCGCCGCGACCTGGCTGGAGTTCCACAACCATTCGCCCATTGGATAGTTGGCGAAAATGTCGTGGAACGGCGCCAGGACGATACCTTTGAGGAACAGACTGGGCGAATAGACAAGCGAGTATTTGTATGGCTGCACGGTGCTCAGCACCATCCAGTACATCGGGAACACAATGATCGCGCAGACGATAAGCAGAATCGCGATCTGTATGACCTTAGCGCCCTTGAAACGGAACCGCGGCGGCGCGGGCATCAGGTCGAGGGAACGACTCGCCATTACCGTTCCTCCGCCGCTCTTGCTTGCCGCTCCAGAAACACAAACAGCAGGGCGGCCAAAATCGACAGTACGAACCCGGCCACGCCAACCGCGGCCGCATAGGAATAGTCGAAGTATTGAAAAGCCTCATTCCATATCAGAATGGCCAGGGTTTGCGTAGCGTACGCGGGTCCGCCGCCGGTCGTCTCCCAGATCAAGGTGTACTGTTGATAAGAGAAGATGAAGGCTAGCAGCGCCAGCAGCATCAGGGTAGGCTTGATCGCGGGAAGCGTGACGTACCTGAATCGGGTTGGCGCATTGGCGCCGTCCACGATGGCCGCCTCATACAGCTCATGGGGAACACCCTGCAAGGCGGCCAGGATCACCAGCGAATAGAAGGGAAAGCCCTTCCAGACGGAGATCAGAACAATGGTCGCCAGGGCCAGGTGGGGGTCAAGGGTCCAATTCGGACTGTTGTGAATCCACGGCAGCCAGCGCGCCATCTCGCTGAGCACGCCGAAGAGCGGGTTCATCATCCACAGAAAGATGATCGTGGTCGGGATATCGGGGAAGGCCCAGGGGGTGGTAAGCAAGGCGCGGAAAATGCCTCGGCCCTTGAAGGCCTGATTCATCAGCAGGGCCGTACCCAGCGCGACCGAAAGCGCCGCCACGATCACCGCCAGCGAGTATTCGACGGTGATTTGCACGGACCGCCAGAATGAGTGATCGGTGAGCATCCGGTGGTAGTTGTCGAGGCCAACCCAGGGTGCCGAAGGTGATCCAAATTGGATATTGGTCAGACTGTACTGGACCCCGACCGCCATGGGATAGAGGATGAAGATGCCTTCATAGATCAGGATCGGCAGGGCAAGGATATATGGCAGCCACTTGCGAGTAAACCGCGCGATGAGCGCCGTCCGGCCCGAGAGGCCGTCTGGTCGTGTTCCGCGCTTATAGGTAGTTGCCACGTACCCCCGCCTTGCCATCTGTAGTCATGAACAACCGAATCAACCGAGGATCGAGCCCAACCATGCAACCCAAGAGGCGCCTGCTGATTCCCGACCGGCAACTAGTACACTACGACGGAGGTGCCCCTACAACTGATGATTGACTTGCGCCAAGCTGTGCTAGAGAACGGTAGCCGGGCCGCGGATGCGGCCCGGCTTCCGAACGCTCGGGAAACCGCCAGGGATGTCTACGATTTAAACCAGCGGTTTGACGCATCCTCGATCTGCTGCTGCGCCTGATTCATGGCCTGCTTTACGGTTACGCTGCCAATCAGGGCTTGCTGGAAGTTCTGCGTGACGATCTGGCCGAACTCCGAGTCGTGGGCGATGAAGGCACCGTCCACATCCGGGAACGGCACGTGCACGATGTTCGTGTAGCCCGCGGCCCAGGGCTGGTTCGCCAGCCATGCCTTGACGCCGGGAACGTCGAGGATTTCCGGGTAGGACGGTATCACGTCCAGGCACAACTCCATCAACTTCGCGTTGTTCGCCGGGGCGTACATAAACTCCGCGAAGGCCACCGCGCCATCCATCTTCTTGCTGCCGGCCAGGATCGAGAGCGGGTGCAACCGCGACACCGATTTCCTGGTGGGCCATGGCGGCGGCGCGCTGCGTACGTAATTGTTAAAGTCACTGGCGCTCATGACTGTTTTGAACTGGTTCACGGCCGCCGACACGTTCAATTCCTCGGCGATGAGATTTTTGCCCCAGAGGGGGAGCGCCTGGAGGCTGGTGACGTTTTGCATCATATAGTTCTTGTACTGATCCGCCCAGACCTCAAGCGCCGCCACGATCTTAGGGCTGTTGACCAACGACTTCTGGCCGATTCCCCACACCGTGTCGTACATCAGGCAGTAATTTTGCAATTGGAACCACCAGCCGAAGAAGTCGGATGGTGCGTTCGGCTGCCAGATGCCGAACTGGGTGGGTTTGTGGGTCAGCGCCTTGAGCTGATGCGCCCAATCCGTGGGATTCGTGGCAAGCTTGGTGATCCCGGCCTTGTCGGTGAGCTTCTTATTGTAAGTAATCGCGAACGGCACCTCGACGGTGTTGATCCCGTAGAGATGGCCATTGAGGCGCAGATAATTGTGCGCCGGAGATGGGTGAATCTTGAGCTTGGCGACGAGATCGTCGATCGGCCTGAGCACGCCCGCGTGTACCAGGCGATAGGCACCATCGGGGATCAAGGTGATCACGTCGGCATTCAGGCCGCCGGACTGCAGTTGGACCAGCATCTGCTGGGTATAGGTGGCGCCGGGCCATCCGGTCCACTTGATCCGGTAATCCTTTTGCGAGGCGTGGAAATCCGCGATCAAGGTGTTCCAGGCGGTATTGCGGCCCGCCTCGAACTGGAACCATGACATCAGGGTAATGGTCTGCGGGGCGCGCGTGACGATCGCTGGAGCCGCCGCCCTGGCCGCGCTTACCTTACCCAGGGTCGCCGCCGCGCCCAGGCCAACCGCGCCGGCAGCGCCCGCCTTCAGAACCTCTCGCCGTGTCTTCTTTGAGGAAAATAGCTCGTTGTCTTTTGTTTCCGAGGCCACAGACGTACTCCTTCGCACGATGACCTGAACCTTAAAACCGTAGGGACCGCCGTCTCACTAGCCCCGCGCTTCCTCTCCGCTCCACCTCCTAACAGTACACCTGGATAGTGATTCGACCTGATCTGTATACTGTTAGCAGCCATAGTAGGCCGTAAGTCCCCGATCTGTCAATCGTTCTCGTCAAGAGAATTCCAATCGTCCCCATCGTCCCTGGAGGCTTGGACGTGAAGATCGAAAAACTGGAGACCGTGTGGCTCGACGCGCATCCTCACACCCTCTGGCTCCGCATTCATACCGATCAGGGGCTGGTCGGGCTGGGCGAGACGTATTACGCGCCGCGAGCGGTTTCCGCGATCATTCACGACGTGCTTGCGAATCTGCTGATCGGCCAGTCGGTCTTTGATATCGAGCGTCTCTGGGCGAACATGTTCGCCACCGTGAACTTCTTCGGCTTTGCCGGGGCGGAGATGCGTGCTATGTCGGCGGTCGATATCGCCCTCTGGGATCTGCTTGGCCAGTACACCAGCCAACCGATCTACAACCTGCTCGGCGGGAGGGTGCGCGACCGGGTGCTCGTCTATAACACCTGCTCCAATGGGGGTAGCTTTCCCGACTATGATGCCTGGCAGACCGATGCCGGCGCCCTGGCGGAGGATCTGCTGCGGAACGGCATCCGCGCCATGAAGATCTGGCCCTTCGACCGCCTGGCCGCCCAAATCACCGGCTTGCCGGACCGGCGGGTCAGTATTCAGGCGGCCGGACCCCTGGCTCACTATCTTTCGCCCGAGACGCTGCGCGAGGGATTGAAGCCAATCGAGCAGATCCGGCGGGCGGTGGGCGACCAGGTCGAAATCGCCATCGAGGGCCATGCGCGTTGGGATCTGCCGAGCGCCCTCCGGATCGCCGAGGCCCTGGCTCCGTATACTCCCATGTGGCTCGAGGAGATCATGCCGCCTGACAATATCGACGCCTACGCGCGCCTGACCCAGGAGTCGCCGGTGCCGATCTGCGCCAGCGAGCGGCTGTTTACCCGCTACGGCTTCCGTGAGTTGATCGAGCGGCGCGGTACGCATATCGTGATGCCGGACATCGTGTGGACCGGCGGGATCACCGAGGCGCGGAAGATCGCGATCCTTGCCGACACGCATTACCTCCCGATCACCACGCACGACACCGTTGGCCCGGTCGCCCTCTGGGCAGGCGCGCACCTGGCCCTGTATGCCCCCAACACTATGATCGTGGAAACGGTCCGCGGCTATTACCAGGGCTGGTACAACGAGATGATGACCGAGCCGATTACCGTGCGCGACGGCCATCTGGAACTTGCCGAGCGGCCCGGCCTGGGCACCGCGCTCCGTGACGAGGTGCTCCGGCGCCCCGACGCTCATATCGAGCTCAGCCCGCCACGCGAGGTCGGCGAGGAAGTGAGCGACGTACGGTGACCCGAGAGGAACCGGATCTCTGGCGGATGCTGCACACCGATGCCGGTGAGTTTCACCTACCGGATCGCTACCAGCAACAGGCGCTCGACGCCGGGATCCGGATCGAGATGCTGGCGGGCCACGAACCTGGCGAGATCGCGGCCCGCGGCGAGCATTGCCAGGGCCTGTTTCTCTATCGGGCTCGGGTTGACGAGGCGCTGCTGGCCGCGATGCCCCGGTGCCGCATCCTGGCCCGTGTAGGCACCGGCTATGATCTGATTGACGTGGAGGCGGCGCGCCGGCGTGGCGTGATGGTGACCTACGTGCCGGACTTTTGCACCGAGGAACTCTCGGACCAGGTAATGGCGTTCATCCTCGGTTTCGCCCGCCAGTTCCCCTTTATCTTGCACCAGGCACGCCAGCACCAATGGCAGCAGGCATCGGCTATCCCACCCATGCATCGTCTGCGGGGACGGACCCTGGGCATCCTGGGCTTTGGTCGCTCCGGCCAACGGACCGCCGAAAAGGCACGGGCGTTCGGCATTGAAGTCCATGTCTGGACACGCACCCCGCGTCCGGAGCTGCTGGCCCGCGCCGGAGCCCGTGCCGCGACCTTCGAGGAGGCCCTGGGCTGCGACTACGTCTCACTACACCTGCCTCTGACCCCAGACACCAACGGTCTGATCGGACATGACGCGCTCGCCCATCTCAAGGCCGGCGCGGTGCTGATCAACATCTCCCGCGGGGCAATCGTGGACACCGACGCGCTGGTGGAGGCGCTCCGTAGTGGGCGTCTGGCGGGGGCCGGGCTGGACGTGGTAACCCCAGCGCCGCTGCCGCCCGAGCATCCACTCTGGTCGATGCCCAATGTCTGGATCACCTCGCATTCCGGCGCCTTCTCGCTGGAAGCCCGGGAGCAGGTACTCTCCACCGTCTTCGAGGACGTGCTGCGGGTGCGCGCCGGTCGCCCACCCCTCAACCCGGTCCCCGAAATGAATGCAGCCGTCCACCCGAGCGCCTCCGACTGAGGCCCATGGGAGTGGACAGGTTTGGCGGCTGGAAACCTCCGGCCGCGGCCGAATGGAAGCGACGGGATCGGCTGAGGCCGGGTGTTACGGGACCAAGCTGTCCATCCTCACATCCACAAACCCAGGTTACGGCGCCCGCTTCCCTAACACGATTGGGGTCGCGAGTTGTGGCGTGATCACGGTACCTCGCCCACCCAGGCGGGCATAGGTGTCCGCCAGCAGCGCCGGATCGCGAGTGGCCGCGTCTCCCATGTTCGCCCACAGCAGATGGTGCATGGGGATCACCGTACCGGCCTCAATGTGCCAGGCCAGCAGGGCCGCCTCATGGGGGTTCATGTTGCCGCCCGTCCCGTTGATACAAACCATCATCACATCGGGCGGCTCCGTTCGCAGGCCGCGCAATCGCCCATCGTACTCGGTGTCTCCCGTGTGGTAGATCCGCACCCCCGCCATGGTGATGATCACGCCCATCGCGTCGGGCACTTCCCAGCCCGGGATGCCGGATTCGTGGCGGGCCGGCACGTGCGCGATGCCCACGCCTTCAATGCTCAGTGACTCGCCCGCGGAAAGCGGCTGAACGCGGTCCCGCGCGACGCCCCAGCCCAGGGCACGAGACATCGCGGTGGGCGGCATCACGAATCGACAGCGGGGGCTGTGGCGGGCAATCAGGGGAATCGTGCCGGGGTCGAGATGATCCTCGTGCCAATGGGTGACGATCAGGACATCAGGCCGCGCCTGATCGGGCGCGATGGGTGTTGGAAAGGCGCGACCCTGGCCGAAAATGGCCTGAACGCTGTCGGAGAGGTAGGGATCGATATACACCTGGGTTCCGCTGGAACTCTTGAGCACGAAGCCCGAGCCACCGAGCCACCAACACACGACCTGACCCGCCGGCACGGGATACGCCGCTATCCGGGCCGCCAGATCATCCTG
>DATBTL010000564.1:0-5641 GCA_036559345.1 Chloroflexota bacterium
GCGATTGTATGAAATCTCCCCGCCCCAGGACTATCGTCAGTGCGTCTTTGAGCAACGGGTCCGTTCCCAGGACGTCTACTATGATTGCTCTTCTGGCAGGTGAAGCCAGGTCGGGCGCGATATCCACAAACAACCGTCCACCGGCTTCATACATGGGCCGGGCAGCCGTTAACCGGAAGAAAGACAATCCCAGTGGTTTCATGGGGTCGGTCATCATTTGCTGATGACCGACCGATACATAGACGTGATTCTCCTGATCATTCACTTCAGGGATGGGGTAGAGAGTAGTGATCGGCCGACTCTGGACAATGGAGTACGTATCGTCAGCCAAACTCCATTCGATGTCCTGGGGGCGGCCGAAATGTTCTTCAATCTTTCTACCCATGCGCTCAAGCCGCAAAATCTGCTCATCTGTCAGCGCCTGCCTATTCTGCCGCTCAGGCTCAATCTCCTGTTCTGTCGTACCGCCATCCTTTACGGCATATATAGCCAGCTTCTTGGTTGATACCTTCTTATCGATAACCTTGCCGTTACGGACTTTATAGGTATCAGCATTCACCAAGCCGGAGACCAATGCCTCACCAAGTCCGAAGCCGGCATCAATGGATGACACCCTCCTATGAGAAGTGACGGGATCGGCAGTAAACAAAATGCCTGCCACCTGGGGGAAGACCATCTTCTGAACAATCACGGAGAGAAGGACTTTACGGTGATCGAAGCCGTTTTGAAGGCGATATGTTACCGCCCGGTCGGTAAATAGCGATGCCCAGCACTTGCTGATATGCTTCAGGATTTCCTCTCTTCCGATAATGTTCAAATACGTATCCTGCTGGCCTGCAAAGGAGGCCGTCGGTAAATCCTCCGCGGTTGCGCTCGATCGTACTGCATAGGCATCTTCCTCACCGAACAAGGAGAGGCAGCGGGTGATCTCTTCAGTAATGTCTTCAGGGATGGCTACCCCTTCGATGATCGTGCGAATCGCACGGCAAAGTTCACCGATGTTAGCCCGGTCTTCCGCCTTGAGAAGCGATAACTGATCAAGTAATTCGCGTATCGACGACGCTTCCCCAATGATTCTGTTAAAAGCTTCAGTAGAAATACAAAAGCCGTCCGGTACACGTATTCCTTCAATCTTGGAAAGTTCCCCCAGGTTCGCGCCTTTACTCCCGACAACCATGAGTTTTGTTTTGTCAATATCCTGAAAACCAAGCACATTGGAACTCATATGTTTACCTCCTTCGGCAATTCCTTCTTTTCCAGGACAATTTCACCGCCTGGCGTTTGCGGCTGGTGACACGTTCTCTGTTCAGGGCCTTTGTGCGCTGCTCCCAAAAGGATCCAGGAGAAGCCCGCGACTTGAGCCACTGTCCCCTGCGAGAAGAACCGATCAGCGATGCGGCGCCGCTCGACAACGGCAACGTCGACCCTCGCCAACATCAACCCTGTCGGACCTCCTCCGGCGATCACTACCGCATGCTCGGTCATAGTCACACTCCGGCCGGCATCATGCCGCCTGCCGCCAGCGCATCACATCCCTCGGTCGCCGTGGCGACCGGGTCGAACCGCGCGCCGAGTGCCCGCAACCGCACCGCGAGTTCCACCAGCGGTTCGACGTCCCCGCGCGACCCATACATCGACAACAACACGCATTTCACGATCCCCATTTCCGTAGATTCCGGCCTCGGTCGGCTATTATACGGCAGGACCCGGGGCTTGCCGCAAGCCCCCCGGCGCGCTCTATACTAAGAGTGGAGAGGAGTGGGTACTCTCGTTTCCCTGTAGCGTCCGCTCTGGACGGACAACCTCCTCGCGAAGCGGCGGCGCGCCGCGTACGGCGGTACCGCCGGCCCAGGAGGATCTCCCGTGGGCCTTCTGGTCGTCGGGTTCGGGGATCACGCTGCCGATCCCGCGGGCTCGCTGGTGGGTGCGGATCGCGCGCGTGGATGTAGCAATTCTTCACGAGTTGTCGGCCTCCCTCCGTATACACGAGGCTCGCCGCCGTCCGGCCTTGCCCGCATTGGCCACGCGCCCAGCGCGGCGTCTCCCATATGCCGGCCTCCTGACTTGGGACGAAGCCTATCGGCTGCTCACGCCCTACCTCGGCTCACCCGATCCCGATTTACGCGTAGTCGCGCTCCCGTCACTCGCGGCGACAGTGCGGTACGAGCGCGGTCGTGCTGGTGACCTTCTATCGCTGATCCGAGGCCGCCGCAACGAGCAAGATCCGGTGCGACTAGCTATGTTCTCGGGGCTGGCTGGCCTACCGCCAGGTACCTGGCACACCAAGCACCTGGAGGATCTGGGCGCGGTGATCCGTGATGCGCTGGACGCAGCCGCCGAGGGGATGGAACGGCCAGCGCCTTGAACGCTTGCGAATCTATCGTGAGGAGGCGGCGCCCCTGGTGGCCGCTGCTGCCCAGTTCACGCTGCCTAGCGAGGAACTGGGATAGCGAAGCCACTACACTGGGCCTTCCTCTTCGAGGCCGAGCTCGATGTGCCGAATGTGTGCGCTGGCGTGGGACGACTGATCAGGTACATCCCGCAAGAGGCGTTGCCTGTGCCTGACTTTGATCATCTCTCTATGTCCTGCAAAGGGTCACGCTTGCGAAGCCAGTGGCATTGTGCGGCAGTGCACCCATCCCCATTTAACAATTTATAAGATTCTATTGACATTTAGAGAAGTGTGATTGATAATCTAGCCATGAGATTGAGTGGGCATTGAGAGTCGCTCACGATGGAACCGAAAGGGATTGGCCGGCATGGCAAACGAGGAACAGACCCGGATTCTGCAGATGGTGGCCAACGGCCAGATATCGCCGGCCGAGGCAGGCGACCTTTTGTCCGCCCTGGAGCCGCCTACTCCCCGCCCCTCCCCGATCCAGGCATTTCCGCCGGCCTCCACGCTGGGCCCGCGCGCACGATCCTCCCGCAGCCTGATCATTCAGGTGATGGACGGCGAGCGCTCCAAGGTCAACGTCCGGATCCCGCTCGGGTTGGCCCGCGCCGCCGAACGCTTTTTGCCGCGCCAGGCCCAGCAATACCTGCGCGAACAGGGAATCGAACTGGGCGAGATGCTAGGCAGCGTGCAAGGGAACGAGGAACCGACGAGCCTTCTTGAGGTTGATGACGACGATACGCATGTGCGTATAGCGATCGAGTAAGGAGGCTGGGACGATGGCGAATGGAGCATGCTCCCATGGCGGCCGGCGCGCTCGGGTTCGGGCGCCTCCAGCCATCCCGCCTTGCGCGCCGGCCGCCTTCCGCGGGGCGCGGGCCTCGTTTGGTCTTTCCCCTGGCATGTCGTGGGCGGTGGCATGGAACAGATGATCCCCACACGGTCACAACCGTCGACCATCCCATCCTCCCTCAGCCGGAGCCCGGATTTCACCGCGGTCATCCCATCCCCTCCAGGAACCACCGTCCCCGCCGCTCCCCCATGCCGCCCCCCGACCTCGCCCTGTATCATCCGATACAGCGGCGCTCTTCCCGCCGGTGTAAGGTGGCAGGAGCGACCACGTAGCGGGAGGATGGCGGTTGGAGGATAAGGCGGCTGGTCTCGACGAAACACCCGCGGGAGCGGTACCGAACCGGAAGCCGGACTCACTCCTTCGCAATCGTGACTACATGCTGCTCTGGATGGGCCAACTGGTCTCCTCCGTGGGCAGTGGCGTTTCCGGCCTCGCTTTCCCCCTCCTGGTGCTGGCAATCACCGGATCGCCGGCCGATGCCGGCTTTGCCGGCCTGCTTCGCAGTCTCCCTTATCTGATCTTCAGCCTTCCCGCCGGGGCGCTGGTGGATCGCTGGGATCGGAAGCGGGTGATGATTATCTGCGATAGTATCCGCGCCCTCAACGCCGCCAGTATTCCGGTCGCGGCCGCTGTGGGCCACCTCAGCCTGGCTCAGCTATTGGTCACCACGACCGTCGAAGGAACCTGCTTTGTTTTCTTTAATATTTCCGAGGTAGCCTGCCTGACTCAGGTAGTGACCAAGGAGCAGATACCGGCGGCCAGTTCGCAAAACCAGGCGGGCGAGATTATCGGCGGCCTGGCGGCACCGCCGCTCGGTGGGGCGCTCTTTCAGATCGCTCGGTCGGTTCCCTTCCTGGTCGACGCCATTTCCTACGCCGGTTCGGTCTGTTCGCTTTTTCTCATCCGCGCCAAATTCCAGGAAACGCGGACGGTGGCGCCGCGCGCGCTGCGGGTCGAGATTGCCGAGGGAGTGCGCTGGCTGTGGGGTCAGCCCTTGATCCGCTTCATGGCAATCCTTACCGGGGGCCTGAACTTCACCACGGCTGGGCTCGACCTGATGCTGATCGTGATTGCCCGCCAGCAACACTCGCCGGCGGCGGCAATCGGCTTGATCTTCTCAATCGGCGGCCTGGGCGCCCTGGCAGGGGCAACGGTGGCACCGAGGATTCAACGGAAGTTCCGCTTCGGATCGGTGATCGTATCCACCATGTGGATACAGGCCCTGGCCTTCCCGTTGTTCGCGGTGGCCCCGAACGTGGTGTTTCTGGGCCTGGTGGCGGCGGTCCTGTTCGTTACCGGTCCGATTTATAACGCGGTGCAGTTCAGCTATCGGCTCTCTCTGATTCCCGATGCATTGCAGGGTCGGGTCAACAGTGTGTTCCGTCTAGTCGCCTTCGGTTTCATGCCGATTGGTACCGCCGCCGCGGGTATCATGCTGCAAGCGTTCGGCCCCGATACCACCGTGCTCCTCTTCGCCGCCGTAACCCTGGGGCTCGCCGTATTGGCCACCCTCAATAGTCACGTCCGACGCGCCGCGCGCCCGGCAACCGCCGCGGCCGCGTGAGCCACGCGCCGCCGTCAGCGGACGGACGCCAAACCTGGTGGTGGCGTCTCTCGCGTCTCGCCGCCCTGGACACGCGCCCTCTACGCCATCGTGATTTCCGCCTCCTTTTTATCGGCAAGACCGTCTCGTTCCTGGGCAGCATGATGACCTATGTCGCCCTCCCCTACCAAACCTACCAGCTCTCGCACTCCACCCTGGCGGTGGGGCTGCTGGGAGTGACCGAACTCATTCCGCTCCTGCTCTTCGCGTTTCTGGGCGGGGCTCTGGCCGACGCGGTGGATCGGAAGCGATTGGTGCGCCTGACCGAGGTGCTCACGGCCGCCGCCACGTTCGCCCTCCTGGGCAATGCCCTCCTCCCCCACCCCGCCATGTGGGCGATCTTTGCCATCTCCGCTTGCATGTCAGGGCTGGATGCCTTGCAGCGTCCCTCCCTGGATGCCATGACTCCTCGCCTGGTGGATCGCGACGAGTTGACCGCGACCAGCGCCCTCAATTCGATCAGCTATGGGCTGGGCATGGTGGTGGGACCGGCCCTGGGTGGGGTGCTGATCGCGTCCGTGGGACTCTCAAGCGCCTATGGGATCGATGTGGTCAGCTTCGGCGCCTCGCTCACCGCCCTTGCCTTAATGCGCGCTACGCCACCGCCCCCGGATGCCGAGCGGCCCAGTCTACGCCGGGTGGCCGAGGGGATCCGGTACGCGCGGAGCCGGCCAGAGCTGATCGGCACCTACGTGGTCGACATGGTGGCCATGTTTTTCGGTATGCCCACGGCGCTGTTTCCCGCTCTGGCCCCCCATTTTGGCGGCGCGGGCGTGCTTGGTCTGCTCTA
>DATBTL010000565.1:0-3309 GCA_036559345.1 Chloroflexota bacterium
GATCCCAAAATGGACCGGGCTGGCCGCCGGTTGATCGCCCGCGGCCTGCATCTGGAGCCCGGAGTAGCCCTGGACGAGAGCCTGCTGGCCGGGCTGGCCGGATCTCTGCGCGATCTGGCGCGCTTCCTGGGCGGGGACACCGTGGTGGTGGGCGAGAACCACAATGGGCACGCACGGCTGGGGCAGGCCCTCACCGCGTTCTTGTGAGCGGCACCCAGCCCCAACCGGTAGCGTGTGTTACTATACTCCTTCATGAGCACCGAGCCACTGCCGATCGATGAGCCGACCGCCTGGCCGCTCAGCCTGCGAGTGGCGGCTGATATTTGCCGGGGTCTCCCAGCTCCGGCCCTCATCTGCTGGGGGCCCGAGTATCGCCTGATCGCCTACAACGAGGCATTTGCCCGATCCCTGGGGCCGTCGAGTCCTCGCCTTGGCGATCCCTATAAGGTGGTGTGGCCAACCGCGTGGCCCCGGATGAAGCCGCGCTTCGAGACCGTACTGCGCACCGGCAAGCCCGCGACCTATACCGATCTCCCCGCCAGATATGCCGCGGCCGTGCAACAGTACGACCTCACCTGCGCCCGGCTGCTGGACGACCACGGCGATCCGGCCGGAGTGTTGATGACCCTGCAAGACCGAACGCCCCAGCTTGTGGAGCAACGGCACCGGGAGCGTCTGTTGTGCCTCGTTACCGCCGCGAGCCAATCACTGGACCTGGAGGCAGTGATTACCCTCCTGCTGGATGGCCTGCAAGAAACGGCGGGCGCCGATACGATCACGATCTATCTGCGCGAGAATGATGTTGTTCGTTTGGTCGGGGTCCGAGGGAAGCCGCCCCCGGCGCTCCCCGAGATCCATCTTCACGGCGATCGCCTGCCCGCCCGCGCGATCCGAGAGGGACGGACGCTGGTGGTAGAGGATACGCTCGCCCCGGAAAGCGCGGTCGGCGGTTCCGCGCCCTTTATGGCGGGCGCGGGGATGCGCAGTATCCTTGTGGTGCCGTTCCGCGGACGCCGTGGTGCTTTTGGCGCCGTCGCCTATACGGGAAACACTCCTCATGCCTTCAGCGCGCGGGAACGGCGCCATCTTGAGGAACTGGTGGAACAAGGGGGGGCGGCGCTGGAAAACGCCCTCCTTTACCGCGACTCCGCCACCGCCCTCGCCCGGCTCCGCGCGCTTTTCGCCCATGGTCCAGTAGGAGTGGCAATCTACGATACAAGTGACCAGTTTGTCTGTCTGGAGCATAATCCGGGATTCCTCGATCTGGTGGGAGAGAGCTTTCGCCAACTGGGCAGCGTCGTGGGAGTGCCGCTTCGTGATCTCTTCGATGAGGTCAGCTTCCAGGACGTGAATGCCATCTTCCAGACGGTACGCCGGACGGGAGAGGTGTTTACCTTTGATCAGTTCCCGGCCGTGCTGCTTCCCGATCCCCGTCCGCGCTATTACAAATGGCGGTTGTCTCCCTTGCGCGACGAGCATGACGATCTGGCTTATCTGATGATCTCGGCCGTGGAAATCACCGAGGTGGTGGCCGGCCGCCTGCGGATCGAGGATCTGGCCGCGCGGGCCCAGGCTCGCGCCGATGAATTCGAGGCGGTGATCGGAGCCATGGCCGACGGAGTGGTCGTGGTCGGCGCCCAGGAATCCGTGACCCTGGTCAACGACGCCGTGCGGCGAATTTTCGGCTTGCCTGCCACGGGCCCGATTAGCGCCGCCGACTTCCTTCCGGCCTTCCACCCGCGCAATCCGGCAACTGGGCGCCCCGTCCCCCTGGAGCAGTTGCCAGGGGGACGGGCCCTGGCTGGGGAAACTATCCTGGATGAGGTCTGGTTGACCTCCCTACCAGGAAGTAGCCGCGATCTCTGGCTCAGTGTCTCGGCGATCCCTCTGCGAGCTACGGATAACACGGTCCGCGGAGCGGTGATCACGATCCGCGATGTCACGCTCGACAAGGAACTGGAGCGCGAGAAAGAGGATTTCCTCTCGGTGGCCAGCCACGAGTTGAAGACTCCGCTCACCAGCGCCATGGGGATGCTGCAACTGGCCGACCGGCGTCTGGGGAAGGGCGAGGTTGAACGAGCCCACGCCGCCATACGGGAGGCGGAAACGCAGTCCGAGCGCCTGCGGCGGCTGATCGATGATCTCCTCAACGTAGGCCGCATCCAGAGCGGCATCCTTACCCTGGAACGGGAACCACTCAACCTATCCGCGTTAACGACCGCCATCGTATCTCGGCTCCGGCTGGCTCATCGGCGCCATCACTTCCATATCGAGGCGCCCGTGGCGGCGGTATGGGTCTATGCCGACCCGCTTCGGATCGAGCAGGTGTTTGATAATGTGCTTGGCAACGCGGTGAAATACTCTCCGTCCGGCGGCGAGGTACGAATAGAGTTGGCGCGGGCCGATCGGTTCGCGGTAACCCGTGTAGGCGACCAGGGGATCGGCATCCCAGCGGGCGGAGGCAAGCTTTTTGAGCGCTTTTATCGGGCCGGCAACGTGGACGCCCGCAACTTCGGCGGCATGGGGGTGGGCCTATGGTTGAGCCGCCAGATTCTGGAGCAACATGGCGGGCGGATCTGGCTGGAGACTACCAGCCCCCAGGGGAGCGTTTTCGCCATGGCCCTTCCCCTTCTGGACCAGCCGGATCAGCCGGGGGCGCCGGATGTCCCCTGAGCCGGAGAGCGCCGAGCCCATTGCCCCAACCGTACTCCTCGAATTGGCGCTGGATATGGCCCGCCAGGCAGGCGCGCTCCTGCGCGAGAAGCTGGGCGTCCCCCGCGAGGTGAGCTTCAAGACAGGGCACAACGACCTGGTGACCGATGGGGACAAGGCAGCGGAAGCCCTGATCACCAGCCGCATCCGCGCCCGCTTCCCCGATCATCGTATCCTGGCCGAGGAAGGCGCCACCGGGGCCGACGTCTCACCCTACCGTTGGCTGATCGACCCCGTGGATGGAACCACCAACTTTGCCCACAATGTCCCCGCCTTCGCCGTGTCCATCGGGGTGGAGCGCGACGACCAGTTGCAGGCCGGGGTGGTCTACAATCCCGCCACCGACGAGCTATTCGCCGCCGCCCTCGGCCGCGGCGCCACTCTCAATGGGCGGCCCATCGCGGTAACGACGGTTGGGCAGCCCGAATCGGCGCTGGTAGGCTGCGGCGCGATCAGCTTCCGCCACCAGGGGCGGACGATCAAAGCGGGCCGGGCCTTCTGGAGCATCACCCAGGGGTGCCGCACTACCGGTGCCGCGGCCCTCGACCTCTGTTATGTCGCCTGCGGACGCTTCGAGATCTTCTGCGCCCCCAGCCT
>DATBTL010000566.1:0-2076 GCA_036559345.1 Chloroflexota bacterium
CAGGATTGAATGATCATGGATGAGAAAGACAATAGATTGGCGGGCGCCTGCACCCTGGACCACGACGGTTGTGTGGTCTGCGCCGACGCCGGGATCCCCGTCCGGGTAGTGGCCATGGACGGTGACGACGCACTGTGCGAGGACAGCGCCGGCAATCAGGCGGCCATCGCGGTGGAACTGGTGGGACTGGTGCGGGCGGGAGAGTACCTGCTGACGCATGGCGGAGTGGCCATTGGGAGGATTGGCTCGTGAAATACGTGCAGGAGTTCCGGAATGCCGAGCTAGCGCGCGCCATTGCCGCGAAGATCGCTGGGTTGACCGACCCCGGCCGACCCTACAAGATCATGGAGGTCTGCGGCGGTCATACCCATGCGATTTATCGGCATGGGATCAAGGATCTGCTCCCTCCCGAGATCGAGCTGATCCACGGCCCCGGCTGCCCCGTGTGTGTCTTGCCCATGGGCAGGGTCGACGATGGAATCGCGATCGCCGAGCGGCCGGAGGTCATTTTCACCTGCTTTGGCGACATGATGCGCGTCCCTGGTTCCAAGGGCAACCTTACGGAGGTGAAGGCAAGGGGCGCCGACATCCGCATGGTCTACTCGCCCCTGGACGCCCTGCGGATCGCCAGGGAAAATCCGGATCGGGAGGTCGTGTTCTACGCGATCGGCTTCGAGACCACCGCGCCATCCACCGCCCTTACTCTCCGACGGGCCAAACAAGTGGGAATTAGCAACTTCTCGGTCTTCTGCAATCATGTGACCATTGTCCCTCCGGTACGCGCCTTGCTGGACTCGCCCGACCTCCGATTGGATGGTTTCATCGGTCCCGGTCACGTCTCCACGGTGGTCGGTTGCCGCCCCTACGAGTTTATGACCACGGACTACGGGAAGCCGGTGGTGGTGGCCGGGTTCGAGCCTCTGGACCTGATCCAGGCCGTGCTGATGCTGATGCGCCAACTGGCCGAGGGCCGCTGCGAGGTGGAGAATCAATACAGCAGGATCGTCCCCTGGGAAGGGAACCTGCAAGCGCTGGCCTGCCTGGCCGAGGTGTTCGAGCTGCGGCCGTATTTCGAGTGGCGGGGCCTGGGCTTCATCGCCCAATCGGCGCTCAAGATCGCTCCGGCCTACGCGGACTACGATGCCGAGCAGCGCTTTGCGGTGGCGGGGGTGCGGGTGGCCGACCCCAAGGCGTGCCAATGCGGCGAGGTGCTCAAGGGCGTGCTGAAACCCTGGGAATGCAAGGTTTTTGGTACCGCCTGCACCCCGGAGCGTCCGCTCGGCGCCTTGATGGTCTCTTCCGAGGGCGCCTGTGCCGCGTATTTCAACTTTGGCCGTACCGCGCAAGCAAGGGTCGCGGTGAGCTCATGAGCGTTCAACAGGATCAGCGCGAGAATCACATTTTGGAAACCCTTGAGCTGGGCCGCCGCCGGCCGCCCAGCTTCACCGCCGAGTGGCTGGACATGAGCCACGGGGCGGGGGGCAAGGCCAGCCACAAGCTCATCGAGGGCCTCTTGCTGCCCGCGCTCAGGAATGCGGCCCTGGATCCGCTGGGCGACGCGGCGATCCTCAACTGTGGGGATACCCGACTGGCCCTGACCACCGATGCCTACGTGGTGCGGCCCCTCCGCTTTCCCGGCGGCTCAATCGGGGAGTTGGCGGTAAACGGGACGGTGAATGATTTGGCGGTTTCCGGCGCCACCCCGATCGCCCTGGCGGCGGCCCTGATCATTGAGGAGGGGTTGGAAACCGCGATCCTGCGCCGTGAGATCGAGGCAATGGCCGCCGCGGCTCGGCGCGCGAACGTCTCGATCACCACCGGCGACACCAAAATGGTGGAGCGCGGCAAGGGCGATGGCTTGTACATCATCACTACCGGGCTGGGCCTGGCGGACCCGAAGTTGGCCCTCTCGGCCATGGCGGTCCGTCCGGGCGACAAGATCCTGTGTTCCGGCACTCTGGGTGACCACGGAATCGCCATCCTGATCGCACGGGGCAATCTGGACCTTGAAGCGGAGGTGCGCTCGGACACCCGTCCCCTCACTCCCCTGACGGTGGCGCTCATCGCTGCGGTGGG
>DATBTL010000567.1:0-2283 GCA_036559345.1 Chloroflexota bacterium
GCGCCACGCCAGGTCTGGAGATCAGGCGGTTCGGTCGCCAGGCGCTGTCGTTCCTCGACACTCGCCCCCAGGGAATCGAATGGGGTCTGGTCGCCGGTGAGTGCCTCTGGCAGATCATGCATCAGGGCGATCGCCATGGCCCGATTCGCGTCGAGACCAAGATCCGAGGCAACGACCCATGCCAGCACGGCCAATCTCCACGAGTGCGCGGCGACACTTTCCGGGTAGGTGATGTCTCGGTCCAACCAACCGGAGCGCGGGAGATGCTTCAAGGGTTCGATTGCGCACAGGAGACCGAGCCACTCATGGGCTAGGACGGCGCGCCCGGACGGAGTCCCATTGTCCGGCGGCTCGGGCTCGGGCATAGGGTGGCCCTCCAGGCTCGGTAGGCAAACCGTATGTGAAGGCTCAATCCGCCAAGATAGAACGCAGGCACCGCGAAAAACGGGTATGCTGCCAGATATGGCGGATCAGGACATACGGAAGGACTCAAACCATGAATATATCCCATAGTGGCGCGCCCAGACGACCGAGCAAGTTGCTCGATGCGTTACGCGATCGTTCTCACACCGGTGGGTCCGGCCGTTTGGGTTTTGGCAGCCATGCCGAGGCGCAAAAACGCCGGCTCACGGTGATTGCCAGCCTGGCGGTCGCCGACCTCACGGTGACGGCGGCTCTTGTCCGGGCGGGCGCGGACGGAATCGAGGTTCGAGTTACCTCGGCGCGCGAACTGCGCGCGATACGCGAGGCAGCTTCTGGTTTGGGCATCCCGGTCGGCGTGGCCCTGGGGGTTGATGCCGCCGCTGATCTGGACCCCGCGGAGGTCTCGAGTGGCATGGATTGGGTTCGGCTGCCGTTGGCCTCCGGGGCGGTCGCGCTCACCTGGGAGAAACCGGCTCGGTTCATCACCGTGCCTCCCGATCTTGAGGTACGCCGCGCCCCAGCCTTGAACCTCCTCGAAATCGACGCGGTGGTCATCGAAACCAGGAGCAAGCATGGGGATGACTTGACGGTTGAGGATCTATTGCCCCTGGCGATGCTTGGCGAGGTGATCAAAAAACCACTCCTTATTCATGGGGGAATCGGGATTGGCCTCGGCTTGGTTGGAGTGGCGGAGCAATGTGGCGCCAACGGTTTGCTCGTCCCCGTCGACGCGGCTACGGCGGCCGCCACCATTGCCGACTACGTACAAGCTCTCGAACGGCACGCGGCGAAGTCGTAAACCATGCACCAGCCTGTCACAGGGCAGCAAAGTACTATGGTATCCTTCGCCCCGTCGAGGTAGGTGCTCTTGCGGAGTATGGAATCATGAGGTTTGCCTCGGTGAGGAATACGATGAGATTCGAGCCAGCGCGTCTTGTCTCACCGAGACCCCTTGTTCCTGCCTCCTCGGCCGGCCTGCTCGCTAGTTCGGATGGGTGACGGCATGACGGTAGCCGCGATCGGCGCTACTAATGGCGACCCCGTGTCACCCTTACGGGAACGGCGGAGGACCGGCGGGGAGATTCCCGCGCAGTATCTGCGCCGGGTTCTGAGCCTGAGCGCCAGCCTTGGACCCGAAAGCAGTCTGGATAGCTTCGCTGGCCGCGTGGCCGCTCTTGCCTGCGAAATCGGCGATTTCCATCATGCGGTCATTTACCTTTTCGATAGCGCCGACGATGCCTTTTACGCCGAGGCGCGGCATGGAGTCGAAACGGAGGATGATTGGCAGGAGATTCTAGCGATGCCAATTCCCCGCCGCGTGTATGACCGCCTGATGGGGGAAGGTAGTCACTTGACCGCCCCGCTTGTCATCCGCCGCAACTCGCCCGCATTCGCCGATCCGGAGGTTGCTGGTTGTCTGATGCCTTTGCTCCTTCCCACAAGCCATGCCGGTGCGGTTAACGGGCCTGGGTCCTCGCAGGGGATCGCCAGCGATCGGACGCTGGTTCTCGCACCTCTGGACGTTCCCGGGCGCGGGGTAGTCGGTCTGTGCGCGGGCGTCCGGAGTGGCAAGGCATCCAGTCCGGTGCAATTACGGGCACTGGCGGCGCTGGCGGCGCAGGGCGCGGTTTTTATCGAGAACATCCATTTGTATCGGGCCCAATTGGAGGAAGCCGCCGTATCGTCGGCCTTGCTGAAGGTGGCCGGCGCCCTGGGAACCACTGACGTGGATACGCTCGTCGAGGGCACATTGAGCATGTTGCCACGGCTGTTCGGGGCCCAATTCGCGGGACTGCTGTACCTGGACACTCGGCGCGTGGAACTAAGGATGCTGGAACCCACGGAGCCGGATGGGGGCCT
>DATBTL010000568.1:0-9429 GCA_036559345.1 Chloroflexota bacterium
CGATAACCTGAGCCGGCATTGGGAGACCATCAGCTATCTCACGGCCCGGACCACGGGTGGGAATCATCTGCTGACCGCGGCACGCCTGCTCACCGAGGCGTTGCCGGTGCTGACCGGGCTGGTCACTCCTACCGCCGTGCCGAGCCTGTTCGCGCGCCTCGTGGCCCTGCACCGATTCTGGTATGTGGTGGGACTGGTCTGCGGCCTGGGCATTGTGGCGTGTCTGGCCCTGGGCCCGCGTAATCTGTTCCGACGGATCGCCGCCCTCCTCGCCCCGCCTGCGACGGAGCATGGCGCCGAGGGAGCGCCCAATCAGGCCGGCGGTTCTCCCGGCGACGGGATGCTGGCGCTTTTCGTGCTCAGTTGCTTGCTGTTCTTTGTCGGCAGCAACTTCGGCGCCGCTCGGGCGTCCACCCTGATGCCTCGGTATCTGATCCCACTCTATACCGCCGTGCCGCTAGTGCTCGACTGCTTCGTGCCCAGCGGCTCCGGCATCCGGCGCCGTGTGTTGGCGGCTGGGGCGGTTGGCGTCCTGACAGCCTGCGGCATACTGGTCGCGACCACCACCTCGCTACCCCGCGCCTCCCCCACGGCGGTCGCGGGGGCCGCGCTCAGTCCGCCGCCAATCGACGGCCTGACCAAACTGCTGGAAGCCCAGCGGGTTCAGGTTGCCTACACAGGCTATTGGCTGGCCAATCGTATCTCCTTCGAGACCGATGAACGAGTGCTGGGGCTACCAATCAAGGCGGTGGGACAGCTCGGGATGATCCGGGTGCCCGCGTATCTGGCCGTCGCGGCCCGAACCCCGCCCAAGCGGCTCGCCTGGATCTTCACGGCGGGGAGTCATGACGACCGCGTGTTCCGCCGGCTGCTCCAGATCGAGCATCTCACGGCGACGCGCCTTCGGTGGGAGGAACTGGTGGTGTATACCGGCCTCTCGCGGCGACCCTGATCGCGAAGGACGGTGCTTGGCATCTGTGTCTTCCATTCCTTGCTCGCGCCGTCAATCGCTCGCGCCGCCCACCCTGCATCTAGGTGAGCAAGACGGCGAGGCGGTCGGGCCGGTTGGTGGTGATCCCATCGACGCCCAGGGCGATCAGCCGAGTCATGGCCGCCGGAGCGTCCACGGTCCAGGCAAAGACAAAGAACCCTTCCTGACGGCAAATCTCCAGCAGCGGGGGACGGATCAGATGATGCTCCACCGCCAGGCCGCTAGCCCCATTGCGGCGGGCGCCCCGAATAGCCCGGTGCGTAAGCGCGCTCAGACTCTGGTCCGAAATGGCCCGCCCGAACAGGGGAACCGCCATCCCGCTGGTGGCCTGAACGGTGGGCAGCAGGGTAATTTCGGGGACGAATGAACGCCCTGGTCCCGATCCGAGCAGGGCGCCATCCGGCGCGCCCGTCCGCAGGGCGTCGCACACACGCTGGGCCATGATCGGGCCGCTCCCTCGCAGATCCAGGTAGGGGAGGGCGCGGCCCCGCATCAGGCCGAGCGCCTCCTCCAGGGTGGGCGGGGGCATGGGCAGGCGGTGGAGGGCGGCAAGGTCGCTTGAGGGGATGCGCGGCCAGCGATGCCAGGTTCCACTCGTCCGGAGCATGGCCCGTCCGCGGGCCAGGCGCCCATCGGCGGTCGGAGGATGCGGGGAGACCCAGGGAAAGTGGGCCAGCACGAGGTGATCGTCGGTGGTGCGCCAGACATCCAGCTCGATCAGATCCACCCCCACCCGCAGCGCCGCCTCGATCGCCGCCAGTGAATTCCCCGGCGCCAATCCCGCCGCGCCCATGTGACCGATGCGGAGCGGGCGCCGCCGTCCCGCCAGCCCCTCAATCATGATATGGGTGGCAAACGCGCCAGGTGACGAGATCGACTGGGAGCGTGAGCGGGACGCTCGCGCTCCCAGTGCCCGGCATCCTGCGCGCTTGCGGGGATCTATCAACACTCTCAATCATGCCGTCCCCGACCCCAAAAGGGCCGGGCCGAGCGCGTCCCGCACCGCTCCCACCAGATAGAGCGATCCCGCTACAACGATCAGATCCTCGGGTTGGGCCAGGGCGCGGGCCCGGACCAGGGCGGCGGGCGGATCGGCCACCACCTCGACCGCGGCGACGTGGCGCCGGGCATGTTCGGCCACCATGTCGCCAAAACCGGCCCGTTCCTGCCAGGGAGGCTCGCTCACCACCACCGCCGCCGCGAACGGAGTGAGTTGGTCGGTGATCGCCGCCATATCCTTATCGCCGAGGATACCGAGGAGGAGCACGATCCGCCGCCCCTTCTCGCATGCCCGTAGCTCGGCCGCCAGAGCGGCGGCCCCGGCGGCATTGTGCGCTCCATCCAGCAGCAATTCTGGTTGGCCAGAGATGCGCTCCATCCGCCCCGCGATCCAGGCCGCGCGGAGTCCCGCCATCACCGCCTCCTCCGGGACCGTCAGCCCTGTTTGCTGGGCCAGGGCATCGACCGCCGCCACGGCGCAGGCCGCGTTCAGGCGCTGATGCGCCCCGCGGAGCGCGGGCGCCAGATCGGTATGCACGGCTGATGGAGTGACAACCGTAAAGGGAGCGCCAGATAGCGTACTCGTCGCCGCCACCCGCACCGCTCCGTCCGGTCCCACCGGCCAGAGGGTGGCTTGCCGCCGGCGACAAAACTCGTTGATCACCGCCAGGGCGCTCCCGGTGGCGGCGCTGACCACGATCTGGCCCGGCTTGATCAGGCCCGCCTTCTCGGCGGCGATCGCCTCCACCGTATAGCCCAGCCGTTCCACATGGTCCAGACTGACGTTGGTGATCACCGCTGCGCGGGCCACGTTGACCGTGGTGGGATCCAGGCGGCCGCCCATGCCCGCCTCCACCACCACGCACCGCACCCCTTGCTCGGCGAAGAAGAGGCAGGCCATGGCCCAGAGCACCTCCAGGAAGGCGGCCCGCCCGAAGGCATAGCCGGGCGCCTGGTTGGCCTCCATGAGGGCGAGGGCCGGCTGCATGGACTGCAACAGCCGCACCCAGCTTGCCTCGTCAATCGGCGTCCCATCGACCGCGATCCGCTCCCGATAGTGCTGCAAGTGGGGGGAGACAAAGGCGCCGGTGCGCTGCCCGGCCTGGCGCAGAATGGCCGCCGCCATGGTCGTGGTCGAGCCTTTTCCCGTGGTTCCGGCGACCTGAATCGTCTGAAAGGCTCGTTCGGGATGATCCAGAAGCCCCAGCAAGGTATCGGCCCGGACCAATCCCACGTCCTCGCGCGAGCGGAGAGGGCGGCTGACCAGATCCTCCAGGTAGGCGATGCTGGTGGGATAGTCGAAAAATTGATCCATGGCTTGATCAGGATAGCAGGTGGGACACGCTCAATGTCCCTGGCCGGTGACCGGCGCCTGCTGGACGTTATTGGCGGCGGCATAGAAGGCCAGACCGCTACCGCCCATGGCCACCAGGACGATCACGGCGATGATCTTCTGGGCCCGGCGGCTCCGGTCGCGGGCTCGACGTCGCGACACTTTCTTACGTCCCCCCGCTCTCATCGCCGCCGATCGAGAACAGGCGCTCCAGATCGTGGTTGGAGAAGGCGCGGAAGGCAATGAGCGTATTGGTGCGGGTGATCCACTCCAGGGGGGCCAGCTTGGCGGTTACCACCTCGGCCAGATCCTCGTGGCGGCGCACCCGGACAATCGCCACCAGATCGTAGTCTCCGGCCACCGAATAGACCTCGGAGATCTCTTCGATCTCCAGCAGCGCCTGGGCCGTTTGGGGAATATGGCGGCGGTCCACCGTGCAGAGCAGGATAGCGGTAATCATGGCAATACATCTCCCTGATTCAGGGTACCGCGCCGCCGCCTGGTCTTGTGCGGCGCGCGCTCTCCTCTGTACTGTACAAAGATTGCCGCTTCGACGGCGTGGGAGAGCGGATGGCATGGGGAGTCGGCACCGGCGGGCCAATACATAGGAGTGGAGGGCCCCGGGTGGTTCTCGGTAGGGGCACCCCTCGTGGGTGCCCTCGGTGGCTGGCACGAGGGCACCCACGAGGGGTGCCCCTACAACCGGTGGTAACTTTGTGCCAAGATGTACAAGGTACCCATACTTTTGAGTGGCGATTAATCGGGGTGGGGGTTGGAAGAGTTGAGCGAGCAGTATCATATCCGCTGCAAAGAGGGTGACGTGGGCCGCTACGTGCTCCTGCCGGGCGACCCTGGCCGGGCTACTATGATTGCCCAACATTTCGACCAGCCGCGCCTGGTAGCCCAGAACCGCGAATATACGACCTACACCGGATCGCTCGATGGGGCGGTCGTCTCGGTGACCTCCACTGGTATCGGCTGCCCAT
Source organism: Chloroflexota bacterium (assembly GCA_036559345.1). GTDB lineage: Bacteria > Chloroflexota > UBA5177 > JANWHV01 > JANWHV01 > JANWHV01. The sequence goes on from DATBTL010000568.1 coordinate 4,310, forward strand.
CGACCGCGATCGCCGTGGAAGAATTGTGCGCGATCGGGGCCGACACGCTGATCCGAGTCGGCACCTGCGGGGCCATGCAGAACTTCCTCCGCAACGGCGACCTGGTGATTGCCCAGGCGGCGGTACGCGACGAGGGAACCAGCGCCCAGTACATCCCCATCAGCTACCCGGCAATGGCCCACCTGGACGCCATCCACGCCCTCCAGGCAGGGGCACGCGAGGCGGGTGCTCGGGCCTACACGGGCATCGTGCGCTCAGGCGACGCGCTCTACGTGGATCTGGCCCCTCAGAGCATTCCCCTGCAGGCGCTGTCCGGCGGCAACGCGGCCCGCATGTGGTCGGAGGCGCGCGTGCTCTGCGCCGACATGGAATCATCCACCCTCTTCGTGGTGGGGACCATCCGCGGCCTCCGCACCGGCACGGTCCTCCTGGTGGTCAACGCGATCGGCGATCCCGAAATTACCCAACAACAGGGAACGGGTAACGCCCTCGATCCCCTGATCCGCACATCGATCGCCGGCCTGCGAGCGTTGATTCGGGCGGATGCGGCGGCGACGCAGGGGTAGGAGAGTTAGACTTGGGGCAACAGCCGCAGTTCCGCTATCCCAGTAAAATCGCGCCGGTTGTTGGTAATGAGGGGGACGTTGAGAGAAATAGCGGTGGCGGCGATCCAGGCATCGCCAACCTGAATTGGCCGCCCATTCCGTCGCGCTTGATCGGCAACCGCTGCCCATGTTTTGCAGAGAGCGTGATCGACCAGAATGACAATGAATTGGCTTAGAAAATCCGCCATCCGTTCCCGGCGAACTGGTCCCCAATCGCGCTGTAATGCCCAGCGTTCCAGTTCCGCGAGAGTCATGAAAGAGACCGCGAGGATCCGTCCTGTTATGTAGGGGCGATAGGGCTCAGCACGGGTGTCGCGGCGAAAGAGTTAAGAAAGAACATCAGTATCGACAACACAACCTGCGTCAGGCATGATCACCATCGCGCCGCCACTCTCGTACGGCGGCGACAAACTGATCAGTGGTTTCGTCTTCCGGCCAGAAATCGCCGAAAAGGTCATTGAGGTTAGTAACTGGCTGAACTCCCTGAGACGCCGCGAGCGTTGGCAAATCCATCGGTGGCTGCCTAAGAAACGCATAGCCAGACATTGCAGGCGGGCCATTTCGGGGGGCATCGATCAGGGAGATCCCACCAGTGATTCCGCCCTCTCCAAGGCGGTCGAGAAAAGCCAGCACCTCTCCCGCGTGCGCATCGTCCAGTTGATCAACCAGCTCGTGCAACTTTTCTTTCACACTCATGTCCAACGATACTCCCTGGCCGCCGGCGGCCTTGCGTGCCGCATCTTGCACTGTACAATGCGCGCAGTCGAACGATTGCGCATGGCGCACACAGGACGCATGAATCCGTCCCATCGGTCGGATCGGTCGGATCGGACCAATTCGACCGACACGTTTGCCAGGTATGCCCGCGGTTGAGCCGGCCCGATGGGACAATCGAGCCAGAAACTACGGCCGTAAGATCGACCGCAAGAACCCGCGGGTGCGTTCGTGCTTGGGGTCGCCGAAGATCTGGGCCGGCGTCCCCTCCTCCACGATCAGCCCCTGGTCCATGAACACCACATGGTCGCCCACGTCGCGGGCGAAGCCCATCTCGTGGGTGACCACCACCATGGTCATCCCCTCCAGGGCCAGGCTCTTCATTACCTCCAGCACGTCGCCTACCAATTCGGGGTCGAGGGCGCTGGTCGCCTCGTCGAACAGCATCACCTTGGGTTCCATGGCCAGGGCGCGGGCGATCGCCACCCGCTGTTGTTGGCCGCCGGAAAGCTGGGCCGGGAAGGACCGCTCTTTCTCGATCAGTCCCACGCGGGCCAGAAGTTGACGGCCGCGCTCGACCGCCGCCCCCTTGGCCATCCCACGGACCCGGATCGGAGCCTCGATGATGTTTTGCAGGGCGGTCATGTGGGGGAAGAGATTGAAGCGCTGGAACACCATCCCCACCTCGGCCCGCATGCAGGCGATATTCCGCCCGCTATCCTCCTTCGGCCTCCCATTCACCATGCGGTAGCCCATCGGCTCCCCGTCGATGAAAATCTGGCCTTGCTGGATCTTTTCCAGATGGTTGAGACAGCGGAGGAAGGTACTTTTGCCAGAGCCGCTGGGCCCGATGATCACCTGCACCTGGCCCTTGGCCACATCGAGACTGATTCCCCGCAGCACGTGCAGCTTCCCGAACGATTTATGCACATCGATGGCCCGCACCATGATCTGGCGATCGGGCCGCGCCATCATTGCCGGATCCATTCCTTCACACCCCTACCCCCTGGGAGCGCGAGCCGCGACCCACTGCGGTGGGTACCCCGAGCGGGTACCCGGCTCGTCCTCGTAGATCACGGCAACGGGGACGAGCAAGATGCTCGCGCTCCCAGGCGATCTCCTCATCCGAGTTGATACACCCTACCGCCGACTCCCGGATCCCATCGAGCGGAGCATCTGGTCGATAAAGCCAAATACACCTTGGTTTTCGCGGCCGCGCCGATCGCCGAGCCGGCTCTCGATATAGGCCTGGCCAATGGTGAAAACAGTAGTAAGGACAAGATAGTAGATAGCCGCGATAACTAACAGCGGCATCACCCAGAGGGCTCCGTCGCAGCTAGAACATTCATAGATATTCTCGGTTCGCTGCAAGAGTTCGGAGAGCGAGATGACCGAGGCGAGCGAGGTGGTCTTGAGCATGCTGATCAGTTCGTTGCCGGTGGGCGGGATGATCACGCGCATGGCCTGCGGCAAAATAATCCGGCTCATAATCTGGGTGTAGCGCATCCCGAGCGATTGGGCCGCCTCGTGTTGCCCAGGGTCAATCGCCTCCAGCCCCGCGCGCACGATCTCCGCCATGTAGGCGCCCTCGTTGAGCCCCAGGGCAATGAGGGCGATCGTGAATTCGGGGGTCGAGGAGAGCAGGTTGTACCAGATGAGGAGCTGGACCAGCACGGGAGTGCCGCGGAACAGCCAGATGTAGAACTCGGCCACGATCCGGGCGGGAAGGAACTTCGAGGTCTTGGCCAGGGCGGCAATCACCCCGAGAATCACCCCCATGAACTGGGCCAGGATGGTGAGCTCCAGGGTGATCTTGGCCCCTTCCAACAAGACCCCATTGAAGAGGTACTCGTGGAAGACGCCCCAACTCCAGGCGAAATTCCAGTTTATGCCGAAAATGGCCGATCCTCCTCTTCACGCCGCGATCCGGGCCTCGCTGTCTCCCTGGTAGCGGGGGCGGTGCGCTGGTGCGCCCGCCTCCGCCGGGTAGGGCCCTACTTCAGGGCGCCTTGCTCCAGATGATATTTCTTGAGGATCTTCAGGTACTCACCGTCCTTCTGGACCAGCTTGAACGCTTTCTGGACCGCGCCTAAAATGGCGGGATCGGTTTTGCGAATGGCGATCCCGTAGGGCAGCGCGTTGTACTGCTGGCCGGCAATCTGGTAACGGCTGGGGAACTGGATGGTGTCATAGACGGCCACCGGATAGTCGGTCAGTTCGGCGGCCACTCGGCCCAGACTCACCTGCTGCAGCGCCGTAGGATCCTGCTGATAGGTCTTGACCGTGATCCCCGGCTTCCCTTCCTTCTTCAGCTTGGCGCTCTCGGCGTTCGCCGCGTCCACCTCGGTGGTGCCGGCCTGGATCGCCACCGCCTGCCCCGAGAGGTCGGCCAGGCTTTTGATGTGCTTGGGGTTACCCTTGGCCACCACGATGCTCTGGCCGGCCAGGAAATAGGGGACGAAATTCACCTGCTTGGCGCGGGCGGGAGTGACATTCATGGACGACATGATAATGTCGAATCTGTGCCCCTGCAAGCCCAGGATGATCGTGCCGAAGTCCGTGATATTGAGGAAGTTCGCCTTGAGCCCCATCTTGGCCGCCAGGGCGCGGCCCAGGTCGATATCGGCCCCATAGGGAACGGTGGCGTTGGCGCCGGTGAAATCCTCCATCGGAGGATAGCCAAAGTTAGTCCCGATGGTCAGGGTGCCGGCTACCTTCAGGCCGGACGGGGCCGTTACGGGCGCGGCGCCATGGACCGAGCCGGTGAAGGGAAGGAGGGACGCGAGCGCCAGGGCGGCGATCAGAAATCGAGTGCGTTTCATGATGCTCCTTATGACAAGATCAAAACAGGGATAGAGAAAAAGAGACCGGAGTTTCTGGATCGATCAAGTTGTAGCCGCGCCGCACCTCCTTTATACCGCTAGTATGGTATCGCGAAGGCCAAGATCGTAAAAATCGATACAGGCTATCACGCTCGGGGGAAAACCTGTATCGATTTCCCTACACTTCGATCGCTTCCGGCAAGAGGTCACCCCGCTGGCTGGCTATCGTATACAGGCGATGGTAGAGTCCCTCGGCGGCTAGCAACGATCGATGGGTGCCGGACTCCACGACCACGCCCGCCTCAAGCACCACGATCTGGTCCGCCCGCTGGATGGTGGTCAATCGATGTGCGATCACCAGGGTGGTGCGGCCCGCCATCAAGTGCTCCAGCGCCTCCTGCACCAGACGCTCCGATTCGTTGTCGAGGGAGGAGGTCGCCTCGTCCAGAATGAGAATCCGCGGATCGCGGAGAATGGCGCGGGCAATCGCCACCCGTTGCCGCTGGCCGCCCGAGAGCTTGACCCCTCGCTCGCCCACCAGGGAATCGTACCCGTCGGGCAACTCCATGATGAACTGGTGGGCATTGGCGGCCTGGGCGGCGGCGATAATCTCGGGCTCCGATGCTTCCAGGCGTCCATAGGCGATGTTCTCGCGCACCGAAAGACCGAACAGCACCGGCTCCTGCGGCACCAGGGCGATTTGCCCCCGGAGGCTGGCCAGGGTGGCCTGGCGAATGTCGGTACCGTCGATCAAGATGGCCCCGCTGTCCGGCTCATGGAAGCGGGGGATCAGGGAGGCGATGGTGGTCTTGCCGGCTCCACTCGGTCCCACCAGGGCCACCATCCGGCCGGCCTCCACGCGGAAGCTCACTCCACGGAGTACCTCCCGCTCAGGGATATAGCTAAAGCGCACCTGATCGAACTCCAGGCACGCCCGAAGAGGCGGCAGGGGACGGGCATCGGCGGCGTCCGCGATTCC
>DATBTL010000569.1:0-2113 GCA_036559345.1 Chloroflexota bacterium
AATGGCGGTTATTGGCCGCCAGCGACGCTTCGGCCACCACCAGATAGTCCACCTGCAGCATGGCGTTCTCTCCCAGTCCCACTCGGCCGCCCACCGTCTCACAAAGAAGCGGACGCCGATTCCCACTGTACCACGTTGCGGAAGAGAGGGACGACCTCCGGGTGGGTGCCTCTTCCTGTATCATGGCCTGTACGCCCACCGACACCTGTAGATGTCTACCGGCTATTAGCGCCCGGCAGGATGAAATGGAGGACGCTCAATGCCGCGAGAGGCGCGGCTTATGCTGCTCTCCATGTTCCTCGGCTCACTGCCGATTGGGTTGCTGCTCGTTTTCTATCCCCTCTATCTGCATGACCTTGGCATGCATTCTCTCTTGATCGGGAACATTTTTACCGTGGCGGGTATCGCCTCCTCGGGCCTCTTGGTGGTGATCGGTCCGGCAGCGGATCGCTTTGGGCGCAGGCGCTTCCTCCTGGCCGGGACCGCGCTCCCCGCCGTGGGCTATCTGATTTTTCTTCTCTCCACCGCCACGCCATGGCTCGTGGTAGCCAGCATCCTGGGAGGGGTTGGCTTTTCCGGCGGCCTGGGCGGAGGACTGGTCACCGCAACCTTCAACCCCATACTCGCCGGCACCGTCGAGCCGGCGCGGCGCACTTCCATGCTTGCCTATAATGAAGTTGCCTGGGTAGCCGCCATGGGGCTGGGTTCACTGCTGGCCGCCCTCCCCGCCCTTCTGGCCCGCGCGCATCTGATGGCCGGCCTTACCGCCGACCGCTGGCTGTTCGTCTTTTGCCTGCTGGTCAGCATGGGCGCCACGGCCGCCCTGCTGCCCGTGCATGAGCGGTACTCCATTCACCGAACGACGCCCGAGCAGCCGCGCCGAGCCACCGGGAAGGCCACCCGAACCGCATTCCCGCTCATCCTCAAGCTGGCGGTATTCTTCACCCTGCAAGGCGCCGGCCTCGGGTTGGTGGTCCAGTTGCTTCCCCTGTGGTTTCAGTTGAGTTTTCACACCACGGCCGCCGCCATCGCGCCCTGGTTTTCCGCCGCCCAATTGGCGGGCCTCCCCTTGATCATGGTGGTGCCCTGGCTTGCCCGCCGCATTGGGGTCGCGGGCGTAATCCTGTTTGCCGCCAGTTCCAGCCTCTTGTTCATGGTGGGGGTACCGTTTGCCGGGGGAGTAAGTCTGGCCGGCTTGCTGTACGTGTGCCGATCCGCGCTGGTGTCCATGCAGTGGCCGGCCCAGCACTCGTTTTTGCAAGGAGCGGTGGACCCTCGGGTGCGCGGCACCGCGACCAGCGTGACTCTCGGATGCTGGAGCATCGCCAATGCCCTGCTGCCCTCGTTGACCGGCTACTTGCTTGACCATCATCAACTGAAGACGCCGATTTTTCTGGGCGCCGGGTGCTACGCCGCCGCGGCCGTCTGGTTCGCTATGACGCTCCGGGCCACTCCCCTCCCGGAAGAGGAGAAGGGCCAACGATAGAACGCCGCTGTCACATACGGGCGAGGGGCTCGCAGGCGCCAATGCAATGGGCTGCACCCGGCCTCAGCCGATTCGTTCCTGCCATCCGGCCTCAGCCGGAGACCCTGTTCCACCATAGTCGGCATCCCGCAACGGCGGAGGCTATGTGTCGAGCGGCGAGCGCACCACCAACTCCACGTTGCGGTCCAACAGCGTGCCGGCGTTGGCTGAGCGACTTCCGGCGTCGGGGTCGTTCGCCGCCAGTTCGCGATGGCGGGCGGCGAGGCGCCAGAATCCGGCCCCGTCGTCCACCGCGGTTGGGGCGGCGTGGTCCACCATGGTGGTGAATAGGGACAGAGTGCCATTCCCGTTGTCCACCACCTCGAAGAGACGAATCTGGCATGGCCAGTCTATTTGAGACGAGGTCGTGACCTCCCAGAAGCCCTGTCCGTGTTCGGCGGGATCTGGACGCGGGCGCACCCGGTTCTCGTGGGTGTGGCCGTTGATCCAGAGCACCAGGTTGGGAAAGCGATGTAAGGTCGCGCGCAACTCGGCGGCCAGGACGCGGGGCGGACCGCCGATCTCGTGAGGGGCGAGCCGATCGTTGGTAAGAGTGGTGAGCCCATGATGCGAAATCAGGATCACCAG
>DATBTL010000570.1:0-4134 GCA_036559345.1 Chloroflexota bacterium
GGGTAGTGGGCGCGGATGTACGGTTCATGGACATTCCTTCCTTCCCTGAGGCACGCTCTTCGCGCCAAGCCGGTGTTCGGTGCTCCAAATGGCCAACAGACTTACCAGGATGACGCGGAAACCGGGAGAGGCCCACTCGGAAAAGTCAGTCAAACCGAGGACGCCGTACACCGCGAGACCTACCGCGGCGCCAGTTTCCCTCGGGCCCGGTTGGCCCGTGACCGTGCCAATCAGCGGCCAGACGAGTAAACCGCAGAGCATGACCGCGGCGGGCACACCGATCTCCGCTGCCGCCAGGAGCATCACATTATGGACGATAGGCACTCCATAGGGCGTGTACTGGGCCGGCGACCCGACCTTTGCCAGGGCGATGGGATAGCAATTGGCCCCTACTCCGAGGAGTGGGTGATGCAGGATCAGCCCCAGCGCCTGTCCGACCTCCTCGACATGAGCTCGTAGGGATTGCACTTCCAAACGGTTGGTTGGATCGAGCCGGGGAAGCAGGGCGAGGAGGCCGATTCCCACCGCTCCCAATAGGCGCCAGGGCCGGGCCGCGCCCGCCCGGCGAGCCAATCGCCTCCGCCTGGATAAGACCGCAAGACAGACTGCCCCAATCCCCGTGGCCAGCCAAGCACCGCGCGAGAGAGCGGCGATGAGCACGATTCCCATGCAGGCGATTGATACTGCCCGCAATCCTCTGGGTAGGGTGACGACGAGGAAGATCCCGGTTACCGCCGCCAGTCCCGCCAGGAGGTTGGGATGGTCGGTCAGGCCATAGGCACGCAGCCAGCGGTGCCCGCCAACCACGATCACCGCGACCCCCGGCGTGGCGGGATGTAGCCTGGGCTCACCCAGTCCCTCAAGGCCGAGCGACCCCTGGCGCGCGACTTGACCCAGCGCCGCCAGGGCTTGCAAGACCAGAGAGCTGAGGAGGGCCGACCACACAAGCGGGGCTCGTGGGCGGTAGTTTACCAAGAAGAGATAGAACAGGAATGTACACCAGAGCCGCGCCGCCATTCCCAGCGCCACCGGCGGGCCGACCGAGAACGGCGTGCCGGCGAGCGCCAATCCCAACAGACCAGCGAGCCCACCAGCTATCCGGGGATCGCCAATCGTAAACGACGACTCGCCCCGAATCCAAAGACCGGCGAACCACGCGCCCAGAGTGACCGCCATTGTCGCGTCGAACCAGTAGAGGTGGAGCGAGACGTTCGATCCCGGAGGCCAATTGACGATTCCACCGGCGGCCAGGGGAGCGGTGAAAAGGGTGAGCCACAGGCCGCCCGCGGTAGCACCATCGAGAACCGCAACCGGTTTCCCTGCCCATACAGCGGACCAGACGACATGCGTCCGCACGGCAACGGTCTCCACTGGCTGTCCCTCCTCGTCCGTTCGCCATTTGCGTGCTGACGATCAGTACGGGGGAGGGTTACGGCTACGGGGCGGATTGGGAACGGCCGCAGCCGCCGTAACTGACCAGGGTAGTGGGGAGGACCATACGGCGGTGAGGCCCGCGATCTCCGTTCAGCCGGGCAAAGAGCAGGCGAGCGGCGCATCGGCCCAGTTCAAACGGATCATGCGTAATCAGGATCAGCGGGATGCTCAACAGGTCCGCTAGTTCCAGGCCATCGAAGCCCAGGACTGACACCTCGTGCCGTCCGCCGCTCACCGCGCGCAACACGCCTACGCAGGTCCGATTGTTCAGGGCAAACAGCGCCGTAGGAGGATCATCCAGGCTCAGCAAGTGGCGGCCGGCGGCGGTTGCTTGCGTCACATCCCGGGCGCCGCGGACGAGGAGCGCGGGATCCACGGGGATTCCGGCTCCCTGTAGCGCCTCGCGGTAGCCCGCGATCCGCTCGTCTATGGTGAAGTAGGGCAAGCCATCGCAGACGAGGCCGATCCGCCGATGACCGAGACGGATCAGGAGTTCGACGCCCTGGCGCGCCCCGCCTCGATTGTCCAGGACCACGGCATCCCCTTCACCAGAGTGGGGTGGCCGATCGACGAAGACCACGGGAAGGCGGCCACCCAGATCCAGGGGCCGATGAGCGTGATCGCGAGCGGGCACTAGCAGCAAACCGGCGACCTGTTGTTGGCGTAAGCTGGTTACCAGCTGTTGTTCGCGCACTTGCTGATCGTCCGAACTGCCGGTGATCACCAGGTAACGATGGCGCCGTGCCACCTCCTCGACCCCACGAGCGATGCCAGAGTAAAAGGGATTTGCCTGGTCGCCGATCACCAAGCCGATCAATGGCAATGATCGGCCGGCCCTGAGGCTTCGGGCCACGTTGTTTGGCCGGAAGTCGAGAGCATCAACCACCGCCTGGACGCGGGCGGCGGTATCCGGGCGCACCCCCGGCTCCGCGTTGACCACGCGGGAAACCGTTTTGAGACTCACCTTCGCGGCGAGCGCCACGTCTCTCATGGTAGTCATTCCGAGCCTCCGTAGGGCCCAGTGTACACAGGGCTTGACATCGTTGTCATTGGCGCGGTACAACGTGGCCTGAACCCCGCCCGCGAGTGCCATACCGACCGAGGCCGCAGGGAGGCGCGAAGGTGCACAATCCTCCAGTTCTTGAAGCCCGTGGGATAACCCGCAGCTTTGGGCGGGTGACCGCGCTAAGGGGCGCGGATCTGATCGCCCACGCCGGTGAGGTCTCGGCCCTGGTAGGTGACAACGGAGCCGGGAAGTCCACTCTGATCAAAATCCTCAGTGGGGCCATTCAACCGGATGGCGGGAGCATTTTGATCGATGGGAAACCGGTTTCGCTGGGCTCGCCTCAGGATGCGCGCCGGCTGGGAATCGAGACCGTGTACCAAGATCTGGCCCTGGCGCCATCGCTGGATGTCGCGGCTAATCTCTTTCTTGGACGTGAGGTCCGGAGCGTGGGTGTGTTTGGCCGCGTAGGTTTCCTCAACGACCGGGCCATGCGGAAACAAGCTCAGCAGGAGATGGCCAGTTTGCGGATTGGCCTCAGTTCGGTGCGCCAGCCCGTTTTCACCCTGTCCGGTGGGCAACGTCAGGCTATCGCGGTCGCGCGGGCCACCACCTGGGGTAGGCGGCTGGTGATCATGGATGAGCCGACGGCCGCGCTTGGGGTCCGCGAAACCAACATGGTGCTGCGGTTGATTGAACGGGTCCGCGATTCGGGGCTTGCCGTCCTGATGATCAGTCACAGCATGCCCGAGGTCTTCGAGGTCGCCGACCGGATCACGATTCTGCGTTTGGGAAGAACCGTTCGTCAGATGCGCCGCGAGGAGGCATCAATGACCGAGGTGGTCTCGTTCATGACAGGCGCCGCCGTGGAGCAGGTAGCGGAGATTTAGGATGAGCGAACCCGCCACCCCAACCCCCACCGGCGCGCCTGTCGACGTACCCGCTGATCGCCCTATCCTCCAACGTGGCGCGCGCTATCTTCTCGGCACCACGAATCTCTACATTTTTCTGGTGCTCATCTTTCTCGTTGCCTTGTTCAGCATTATCAGTCCGAATCACGCTTTCTACGGCACCAGTAACTTTCTCAATATTGCTTGGGACAGCGCCGAGACGTTGCTGCTGGCGATTGGTGAGACGTTTGTCATTATCACGGCTGGTATTGATCTCTCCGTGGGCACCGTGCTGATGTGCTCGGGTGTGGTGGCGTCATGGGTGATAGCCAATAACGCGGGCACCGCGAGCCAGGTGGTCGGCGGTCATTTTCCGCACGCGGGAACCGCCGTAGCCCTGGGCATCGGCGCCGGCCTGCTGGTTGGCCTCATTGCCGGGTTGGTCAATGGCCTTTTGGTGACGCGGTTGAAGATGCCGCCATTCATCGTCACCCTGGGTATCTTCAGCGTGGCGAACGGAGCCGCCGAGTTGGTTAGTTCCTCGGGGGCCGCCGGACAACAGGCCATTCCCCCGGTTCCGGATTCGTTCGCCAATTCCTTTGGCAGTGGGAGCATGCTTGTGGGCCTCCCAACCTTGGTCATTGTCGCGGCGGTGTGCGCGCTGATCGCGCACATCATTCTCACCCGGACGATCTTTGGCCGGCGGACCTTCGCGGTGGGAAGCAATCTGGAGGGCTCTCGCCTGGCGGGCGTGCCGGTGACCTCACACATTATCTGGGTCTATGTCCTCTGTGGGTTCATGTCCGG
>DATBTL010000571.1:0-5820 GCA_036559345.1 Chloroflexota bacterium
TCGGGCCCGCTAAACCCGCTGAACCGGCCGGCCTCGGCCAGATGAGGCTCCAGGGATAGGACGCCGTCGTAGCCGTCCGCGTGCAATCGGGTCAGCAGGGCAGGCCAGTTGGCCAGTCCCTCCCCGGCTACCGTGACCGTGCCGTCTGCCAGCGCGTCCTTCACATGCACGTAGCGGATCCAGGGCGCCAGCGCTTCGTAGGCGGCGGGGAACGGTTCCTCGCCACATTGGATGAAGTTGGCCAGGTCCAGCGCGGCCACGAAATGAGGATCGGAGATTGTAGCCAGTAGATCGACGCAGTGGGCTATCGTGTCCCCGTAGATATCTTTCTCGTTCTCGTGGACCAGGGTTACGCCCGCCGCTCGGGCTCGTGCGGTGAATTCGGTGAGTCGGCGGAGTATTTCTGGGCGCCAGACGACCAGATCCGATCCCGGCGCCGATCCGGCGGGCGGGTAAAACGAGAAGATCCGAATGAAGGGTGCCTCGAACACGCCTGCCAGATGCACGGCCCGTTCGAAGCGCTCCCGGTGCGCCTCGAAGTCACTATCGATCGCGACCTTCCCAATCGGGGAGCCAATCGCCGCCACCCGAATGCCGGCCTCGTCAAGTTGCCGGCGCGCCTCGGTTATCTGGGCGTCCGTAAGATCCAAGACATTGACGCCCCAGGCACCGCGGAGATCGATGTGGTGGATCCCTTCCTGGGCCAGAACGGTGATTTGTTCCCCCAGGTCGGCGGCAATCTCATCGGCGAAAGCGGAGATGCGGATCATATCAGTCCCACCTCTCGACCCACGCGGGCCGATTCATAGATTCCCAGGATGATCGCCACCGAGTGGCGCGCTCCGACCCCGTCGAGAAGCGGCGTGCCGTCTTCCCGAATGGCTCGGATCATATCGGCGATCTGGGCCGCGTGCGTGGTGGCCGTGGTGAGGGCCGCCTGGCCGGCGCCACCAGTAGGGCCGTTGGTCACCGGCGGGGCGGCAGCCTTCCCATATGGTCCGGCTGGTTCCTGGTCGTCACGGGCCAGGTGGAGATAGGTCAAGTGGTCGTCGGCGATCACGGCCGAACCCTGGTCGCCAAAAATCTCCACCCGCGTGGTAACGCCGGGATAGGCTCCCGTGGTGCCGGCGATGGTACCCAAGGCCCCATTGGCGAAGCGGAGGATTGCCACCGCGACATCCTCCGTCTCCATCTGGTGGACCAGCGTGTCGGTATACGCCTGCACGCTCTTGACCGGGCCCATGAGCCACTGCAGGAGATCGATGGAGTGAATGGATTGATTCATCAGCACCCCCCCTCCATCGAGGGCCCAGGTGCCGCGCCAGGCCCCGCTGTCGTAGTAGGCTTGCGAGCGCCACCACGGCACCTGCGCGTTCCCCAGTACCAGGCGGCCCAGAGCTCCCTCACGGGCCAGCGCGTGGACCCGCATGCTCGCCTCGTCGAAACGATGCTGACTGATCACCGCCATCTTCCGCCCGGTCTCTTCTTGCACGCGGAGCATCTCATCGATCGCCGCCAGGGTAATCTCCATCGGCTTCTCGACGATGACGTGCGCTCCCGCTCGCATGGCCAGGCAGGCATTCACCCCATGCAGGCCGCTCGGGGTGCAGATGCAGACCACGTCGGGCCGCTCCGCCTCCAGCATCCGCTCCGGGCTGTCGTAGGCTGTAACCTGGAAGCGGGTCGCCAGGGCTCCCGCCCGCGATGCCACCTGATCGGCCACCGCTACCAGACGCGCCTCGGGTAACGAGGCGATCGCTTCGGCATGTGTAGGACCGATTACCCCGCAGCCGATGATCGCGAATCGCAGGGGAGTTCCAGCCGTGCTCATCGCCGTCCCTTCGTGCTCCGCTACATCCTGAGGACGATTTTGCCGAAGTGGCGGCGTTGCATCAATAACTGATGCGCGGTCACTGCCTCGGCCAGGGGCAGAACCTGGTCGATAACTGGATGCAACCGGCCCTGCGTGATCAATTGGGTGATCTGCCGGTAGCGGTCCGCAATCTGGTACGGAGGAAGGGCGCCCGCGTGCAGGCCCACGACGCTGATTCCGCGAGGAATAAGCTTGCGTAGGTCCAGGACCACCTCGCTGCCTGCCACCATGCCCACCGAGACCACTTTACCGCCCGGAGCCACGCACTCCAGACTGCGCCGGAGGATCTCGCCCCCCACCGGGTCGATCACGACTTCGGCGCCCCGATTGTTGGTGATACTCTTGACCTGGGACGCGAAATCACCTTGAGAATAGTTGATCGCGAAGTCCGCCCCCAACTTCCGGGCCCTATCCACCTTGCTGTCGGCCCCGGCGGTCGCGATCACCCTGGCACCGAGCAGTTTGGCAATCTGAATCGCCGTGACTCCCACCCCGCTCCCCGCGGCATGGATCAGCACCCACTGCCCCGGCGCCAGGCTGCCGCGATCCACCACGGCCTGCCAGGCGGTCAAGGCCGCCGTGCCCATGGCAACCGCGTCCTCGTAGCGCATGTCTTGGGGGATGGGTACCACCATGGAATTGGGGACCACCACGTATTCGGCATAGGTGCCGTCCCGGAGCCTGCCCAGGGTATCGCCGGTCACCAGCACCCGATCCCCCGAGCGGGCGTCGCCGCCGCCTCCGCGCACCACCGCTCCCGCGCCGTCCGTGCCAAGGATATGCGGCATCGCCTTGCCGATCGGCAGGCGACCCTCGCGGAGGAGAATATCCACCCGGTTCACGGCGGCCGCGCGCAAACGGACCAATACCTCATTCCGGCCCGCTTCCGGGACCGGAGCTTCCTCGTACTTCAGAACCTCCGCGCCTCCAACGGCATGAATCCGAATCGCCCGCATCACCGCTCCTTGCTTACAGTGCCGGCCAATGAAAGTGTACCAAGGGGCGGGTCAGGACACTTCACTCAAGTGGGAGACCTCATTGACGCAGAGAATGTCCGCGTCGGCGCGGTCGGACAGGAACGCGAAGCCGTTTCGTACCGGTGGCTTGGCGAACCGCACTCGGCTAATCCCGCAGTTGTTCATGGTAAACCAGACCGAGGCCGCCGGCGGCATCCGCAGGATGGCCCGCAGAAGATAGTTGGCGAAGGCGCCATGCGTGGCGATCACTACCCGATCGTTGGGAGAGAAGCGGTCGCGCAGACGGGCGATCGCCGATTCGGCCCGTTCAAAGGTCGATTCATAGGTTTCACCCCCATGATCCCAGCCATCCGCCTCGACTCCCGCCGGAAAGAACGCCCGTGGATAGTCGCGGAGTAACTCGTGCCGGCCAAAACCGCGATGAACCGTAGTCCGATGCTCTTGTAACTCGGGCCACACCTCTACCTGCCCCACGCCGGCCGCCTCGGCGATGGCGCTGGCCGTGGCAAGCGCGCGAATCAGCGGGCTGGCAAACACATGGGTGACCCCTTCGGGAACCAGCTTGACCGCCACTTCTTGGGCTTGCCTGCGTCCCAGGGGGGTCAAGGCGCCATCCGGTACATCGTCGGTGGTGATGTTGCCGGTCGACTGGCCGTGGCGTACGATGATCAAGTCCATAACGCTCCGTCATTCCTCTCCATACTGCCTAACAAACATAGCAGGTAGCGGAAGAGGTCAGAGGCGGGCGAAGGGAAGTCTACCTGGCAGCGCGGGCATGCCGGTGCCCTGGAAAATGGGTCGGTCAATCCCGCGAATGAATCCGCATGAATCCGACCGATCAGTCGGATTCATGCGGATTCATTCGCCGCCGTGTGTGCCGGGCGAATTCATTCGCGGGCGGGCGATCATACAGCCCGAGCGCGTGACGCGGCTGGGAATGGCCGGTTTAGGCGACGGATACGATACGCACGGTCCGCTCCCCGGCGGGCGCCATCACCTTTACGGTGTCGCCGGGCTTGTGATTGAGGAGCGCTCTCCCGATCGGCGATTCATTGGAGATTCGACCTTTAAGCGGGGCTGCCTCCAGGGGGCCAACCACCGTGTACGTTTCCTGCTCGCCGTCCTGGTCGATCGTCACGGTCGCGCCCAGCTGCACCGTATCGTGCGAGCCGTTCTCGATTAGTACGGCGTTGCGGAGAAAATGTTCGAGTGTGGCGATCCGCCCTTCGAGCAGCGCTTGCTCTTCCTTGGCGTGATCGTAGGCCGCGTTCTCGGAGAGATCGCCGTCCTCGGCCGCGGCGCCGATGGCCGCCGCGACTTCCTGGCGCCGCACCGTGCGGAGATGGACCAACTCAGCCTCAATCTCGGCGCGTCCCGCTGAGGTCAGAGGTACAGGCTTATCGTTCATCAACTGGTCACCATTTCTTCCCCTTGCCCGCGTTGCCCGTGCGAGGCAAGTAAATCCTTCAAGGCAATTTCTACTTGCATGCGAGTGTGGGCTAACTGACCCGAATTGTCAATAACAACCTGTACACGATGGCGGAATTGCTCCAGGGTGGGCTGGGCGCTCAGCCGGGCCAGTGCCATCTCGCGGCTCATGCCGCGGCCAATGGTAAGCCGCTCAAGCTGTTGGTCCACGCGGGCCGTGACCCACCATACCTGATCCACCAGGGTCGCCAGTTCCCCTTCCAACAACTTGACCGCATCCACCACTACCAACGCATCCTCCGGCATTTCCGCGAGGCGTCCGCGGATTACTCTTCGCACGGCGGGATGGGTGATGCCCTCCAACATTTGAAGGGCCCCCGGATCGGCGAAAACAATCGCGCCCAAGGTGGCCCGATTCACCGAGCCGTCGCTGGTAAATACCTCGGATCCGAAGGCCCGCCGGAGGGCCGCGCGCACATCCGGATCCGCGCGGAGCAGATCATGCACCACGCGGTCGGCGTCGAGTACCTCGGCGGCGCCCATGGCAAGCAACATCGCATCCACCGTGGATTTACCACAGGCAATATTACCGGTAATCCCGATAGTCAACAAGCCCGGCGCGCCTCCTGGGGCCGCTCAGTGCTCGGGTTGCGCGTGCCCATTTTGCCAGGGGGTACCGTTCGCCCGCGCTTTCTTGATATAATCGCGAACCTCATCCACGACCGCCGCGAAGTCGAGAAACTCGGCGTAATCAAAATCCATGACCAAGCTGCGCTCGAGGAAGCCCACGCTTACGGTCTCTGAATCCGGGTCATCCCAGGAGATAAAGAACTCGGTCTCCACGATATCCGGAAATTGTTCCTGTTTCTTGGCCACCCGACCGCCCTCCGAACCGCGTTACACCGCGATTAACTCCTGAATCTTGCTGGCCGCTTCCTGTACACTGGCCACCGGAACATACCGGCTCCCGCGTAAGAGTTCGCTGCCTGCTTCCTCCTGCGTACCGGCGAGGCGGACGACCACCGGCACGCGAATGTCCATCCGCTCCGCCGCTTGCAGCATTCCTCTCGCTACCTCGTCGCAACGGGTGATACCGCCAAATATGTTAAAAATCAACCCCTTCACGGCGGCATCACTCAGAACCATGGTCATGGCTTTGACCACCTGGTCCGCCTGGGCGCCCCCGCCGATATCCAGGAAGTTGGCCGGTTTGCCGCCGCTCGCGGTCACCACGTCGAGGGTATTCATCACCAAACCGGCGCCATTGCCGATCACGCCGATGTCGCCGCCCAGATGCACGTAGGTCAGCCCCTGTTCGGTGGCCTGGCGATCCATGTCGTTATCGAACGACTCCTCGCGGTATGGCAGGAGATCGCGATGGCGGAATAGCGCGTTATCGTCAATATCCACCTTGGCATCGGCCACGATCACCTGCCCGTCGCCCGTGATCACCAGGGGATTGATCTCCGCCAGCAGGCAGTCGTACCGGACCAGCGCCTCGTACAGCCCCTTGAGAACCCGCCCTAATTCACGAGATTTCCC
>DATBTL010000572.1:0-4561 GCA_036559345.1 Chloroflexota bacterium
CCTCCCGCTGGCCGCAGACCAATCGACCCGTGGTAGGGTACTGAATGTGAGAGGCCGGGCGTCGGGTGCCTACGTGCAATGTTTCGCGGGCCTCAACGGTATCATGGGTTACAAGGGCTCTCTCATGCCAGGCTCCTGATATCACTCGTAACCTTCGATGGAAGCATGGCCGCGCACGTATATCAGCACGGACATCGGCATCCGAACGCGAAGCTCGGGGCACCGCCCGCGCCCGCTAATGGCGCTATCGTCATGGCGGGAGGCATCTTCGTGCTGGCCGCCATGCAGCGGATCCCCGGCGGCGCTGGTGTGCCCACGGACTGCGCGGCCCTGGCCCTTCTCGGCATCTGGGCCTTCCTCGCCTGGGTGTTCGCGCGCGCCGTCCGCGCCCGGCAGCTTCCCCACTCCCGGCCCGCCACCAATTTCGCCATGGGAACCTGGGTGGCGGCCACGGCCATTATGGCTGAAGTCATGATGCTTACCTTCCCGGGAGCACGCCCCGTCGCGTTCGCCTTTGTCGGGCTGGCAACTGGCCTGTGGGGCTGGTATGTGTGGATCGCCGCCCGAGGCATTCGTGAACTCCTGGATGAGCATTGGCAGGTGCCGGTCACCGGTACGGTGCTTTTGACGGCGGTCAGTACGCAATCCCTGGTGCTCGCCTGGCAGAGCGCGCTGCCCCATGGACTGCCCCTCCCCGTTTCCCGGTCTCTCCTGGCAGTAGGAGTGCTCTTGTATCTCTTGGGCGCTGCGCTCACCGGGTTTGGCCTGACCAGCCCGCGGACCTGGACGTTCATCGCGGACTGGCGGGCCCCTCGGTGCATTTTGCACGGGGCACTCTCTATTACCGGATTGGCTGCCTTGAGCGCCAGAGCCGCGCCCTGGCAGGCGCTCGTAGGACTCTGGCTTGTGGCGGCGTCGCTGTTCGCGGTCGTGGAAAGCATGGAGATACTCCGCGTGGGTCTCAGAATTCGCGCTCACGGCTGGCGGTATTCGATAGTCATCTATCACCCGGCCCAATGGACGCGAAATTTTACCTTCGGTATGTTTTACGCCTTCACCCTGGCTCTCGATCACGATCTGGCCGCGATCCGTCACGATCCGTGGGCGGCGGACTTCTGGGGTTGGCTCGTGGGTTGGGGCCGCTACGCGGTGCTCGCGTTTTTGCTGGCCGAGGGAATCCTGTTGCTGGCCTACCTCTCACATGCCCGTTGGGTCGCGCGGCGGCCGGTCGGAACAGGCCGACTTATTCCGCGATCCGCCTTCCACCATCCCGCTCATCACCGGTCGCGCATCTAAGTCTCTGAACCGGCGCCGTCTGCCTTCCTGGTACACTGAGTCGCGGATTCGCACTCACAATCAGAGGGAGGACACTTGCTTCGCGATACTTTCACACGGATGGCCCACTGGGCCCGGCACCTGGACAACGATGATATGCCGGGAAACCTGGGCGACTTTATCCGCACCACGCGGTTGGCCCCCATGTCGCTTTTGGCGGTCGGCGTGGGATCCCTCAGCGCCGCTATCGCTCTGGCCCTTTTGCGGTTGATCGGCCTGATTACCAATCTCCTTTTCTTTCAGCGATGGAACACCAGCTTGGTATCACCGGCCGGGAATCATTTGGGCCCGGTCGAGATTCTCATTCCGGTCGCGGGCGCCTTGGTGATTGGTTTGATGGCCCGCTATGGCTCGGAACGGATCCGGGGCCACGGGATTCCCGAGGCGATCGAGGCCATTCTGATCCATGGGAGCAAGGTCCATCCCAAGGTGGCCCTGCTCAAGCCAGTGGCCTCCGCCATTTCCATTGGTTCCGGCGGGCCGTTTGGGGCCGAAGGGCCGATCATCATGACCGGCGGCGCCCTGGGGTCCATGATCGCCCAGTTCTTCCACCTGACCAGCGCCGAGCGGAAGACCTTGCTGGTGGCCGGCGCGGCGGGCGGGATGTCCGCTACCTTCTCCACCCCTCTGGCGGCGATTTTGCTGGCGGTGGAGCTGCTTTTGTTCGAGCTGAAACCGCGGAGCGCCATTCCGGTGGCCCTGGCCAGCGCGACCGCCGCCATGTGGCGCCACTATCTGATCGGCTCGGGGCCCTTGTTCCCTACTCCCCCCCATGCCGCCTTCATTGGACCCACCGGGTTGGCTTGCTGCGTCCTGGTTGGCCTGCTTGCGGGGGCGCTGTCCGTGGCGCTCACGAATATGGTCTATGCCGCCGAGGACGCCTTTCACCGGCTGCCCATCCATTGGATGTGGTGGCCGGCGATTGGGGCGGTCGCGGTCGGGATCGGCGGCCTGATCTTTCCCGAGGCGCTTGGCGTGGGCTATGGGGTCATCGGATCCGTTTTGGCAGGCTCTGCCTCCACGCACATTATCCTGGGCATCCTGTTGGTGAAGTCGAGCATCTGGGCGATCTCCCTGGGCTCGGGCACCTCGGGCGGCGTGCTGGCCCCGCTGCTGATGATGGGAAGCGCCCTGGGCGCGATGGAGGCCGGTTTTTTGCCGCACTATGGGGTAGGTTTCTGGCCTCTTATCAGTATGGGCGCGATTCTTGGCGGCACCATGCGCTCACCGCTCACCGGTATTGTCTTCACCCTGGAGCTTACGCACGATTTCAACTCTATTTTGCCCCTGGTAGTGGCGGTATTCGTGGCCCACGGATTTACCGTTCTCACCCTGCGCCGCTCGATTCTGACCGAGAAGATTAGCCGCAAGGGGTACCATCTCAGCCGCGAATACGCCATCGATCCGCTGGAGATCCTCTTTGTTCGCGAGGTGATGCGTACCGCCATCGTGGCGATTCCGGCCACCGTCAACTCCCATGACCTGCCAAACCTCCATGATGATAATCAGCGGCCGGTCCAGCATTTGTATCCGGTGGTGGATCCCTACCGTGCCGTGACCGGGGTGGTCACCCGCCACGATTTACAGAAGATCGCGCGTGAGCACGCCGAGCCTGGTCCGCAGCCCATGTTGGATCAAGTAGTCCACACCAACCCAATCGTCGCCTATCCCGATGAGCCGTTGCGCGTGGTGGCCTACCGGATGGCCAATACCGGCCGTACGCGCTTTCCCGTGGTCACCAGAGAGGCGCCAAACCGCCTGCTCGGGATGGTCGCTCTGACCGATCTGCTCCGGGCGCGTGAGCGGAACCTGGAGGAAGAGCGGACGCGGGAGCGCGTGCTGCGCTTACGCTGGTTCGTGCCCAAACACCAACCGGAGTCGAGTACCGACGAGGAGAGCCCTGACGTCCCCGAGGATCGCGCCGGATAGTCCACCGGGGCGGAAGGCACGGGACGCGGTACCGCTCATCCCAGGCGCGAAAATTAGCCACTAAACCCCTTGCGTTCCCTCACGAGTTCAGTTATAGTTGAACTCTTAGTTAAACATATATTGAACCCAAGGAGGGGCCGATGCGGGTAAAGGATCTCTCGCCGGTTCGGACGCGGCTGGGGATCACGATCGCGGCCAGCCCGGTGGCCGAGATGCTGACCGGTCTCAATCTCTTCCTCGACGAGAAGTTTCAGGCCGATCTGGAAGTAGGGAAGGAGTGGCTTGATGGCGTCCGTTCCTCGCTATCAGCGGATTTTCAGGCTGATCTGCGCGCCTCCGGCATGGAACTGGGCAAGGATACCATGTATCTCTTGCCCGCGCTGGGAGAGAGCGCCGCCTTTTCCACCTGCCAACAGTTCCTGGCCCACCTCGCCGACGCCGATCCATTGGTTTTGCGTCTGGCTACCCTGGGCGAATGGGATCGCCTGATTGCCTCGCCCACCGCGCCTGATCTGGTGACTCGCGCCGCGCGGGGCGACCTGGAGGCCGTGGAGGCGTGCGTGGCCCTGGGTGGGGAATGCGTGCATACCCAGGAGGCCGAACTGCGCGCCCGCCTGAGCCGGGACCTCGAGGATGGCAAGCGTCGCCTGGTCGCCCTGTTAACCGATTGGTACGAGCAGGTGTTCAAGGAGAAAGAGGCCGAGCTTACGGTTATTCTGGAGCGCGACGCGGCGGCCAAACGGCGCCAGGCGGCGCGCCTCACCCCCTCGCGGCAGATCGAGGTGGTGACGAACGGCCTGCGGTATACGCCCGAGCCGGGGATTACCCGCGTGCTGTTGATTCCCAGCGTGGTATGCCGCCCCTGGGTGTTGATGTGCGCTCATCGCGAGACCAAGATTTTTATCTACGCGGTGGCCGAGGAGAGCCTTTCGGACGATGTAGAGCCATCACGGGCCCACGTCCTCACCCTGGCCAAGGCACTGAGTGACGAACGGCGCTTACAGGTCCTCCAGCTGCTGGCCGCGCGCGGGGCCACCCTCCAGGAATTGGCGGATTCGCTTGGGGTGGGCAAGTCTCTGATGCATCATCATATGGTCACCCTGCGCGCGGCGGGCCTGGTGCGGGTGCAATTGGGGGGCGACCGTCACTATGAACTCCGGGAGGAGGCGCTGACCAGCCTCCCCGGTCTGCTGCGCGGCCTTCTGGGTCGGCGCGACAAGGAATCCACGACAACCCCCACGTCTTAAGCGGAAGGGACCGAATCCATGTGGGCGCCTGATGACTTTGACCCGGCACG
>DATBTL010000573.1:0-3723 GCA_036559345.1 Chloroflexota bacterium
TGGAGGGGAACCTCCTCATCGCCGCCGCTCGAACCGCGAAAGCGGAGCATGGCGTCAAGGTCGGGCGGGTGCTCGGGACTGAACTCGATCCCCAGTTGGGCCCGCTTGGGGACGAAGCCGATGTTGGCATAGCGTCCCTCCACCCAATGGTTCGTGTCCAGGTTCCCCACCCGTGTGACCACGGCGGGCGCGGATTCGTCGGGGGTTCGTTCGCCCAGAAACGCCTCGGTCCCGTAGCCGATGAAGGCGCCATCCAATTCGTCCAGCATGCTGTCGTGGCTGTGACGGAGATGCGCGTGATGATGCGCCTTGACGAGTTGGATCCCCTGGCCGCTGGCGGCCTGCTCCAGTTGCTCCAGAAACTCGCGGTCCACGCCCTCGCCCGCCCCCACGAAATGCAGGCGGAAGGCATAGGGATTGGAGGGCGTCAGTTGCGGCAACAGGGTCTGCACGATGTACGATTGCACCTGAGTTTTGTCCGAGAACTCGCCATCGGTGATCACGATGATGTAGAGCCCGGATCGCTGCTTGTATCGCTTGATCGCACCCTGGAGGGCCCCCAATACCGTGGTACCACCCATAGGCTCGTTCAACTGAATGGCGGAGCGCAGGTGGGCTTCGGTGCGGACATGGCCGGCGTAGGACTCGGCATGATTATAGAACACCAGATCAAAGCCGGCGCCGGCCGCCGCCACGTAGTTCAGAATGGTGGAGGCGGCATTATAGACATGCCCATCGCGGTACGCCTCGGCCATGGAGCCGCTGCGATCCAGCAGGACGGCCAGGGTCATATCGGGGTTGGTCGCGCCGCCGACCGGCCCCCCGGAGCGGTTCGGAGTGAGCCGCAGCCCGATCGTCGGCAGGCCGCGGTTGCTGGCCATATGCTGATAGGTGAGGTGACGGAATAGATCGGGCCGTGGATTGGCGAGAGATTTCTCTCCCGTAATCGGATTACCGAGCCGACGGAGAAAGCCCATGGATGCTCAACGCTCCTTTTTACTCTCCGTGAACCATGAGGGATTCTATCGGGCCTGCTGGAATCTCCTTTCCGCGACGCTCAGGAATCGAGCGAGAGCAGCAGTTTCAGTAAGGCCATTCGCACGTACACCCCATTGGCCACCTGTCGGAAATAGGCCGCCCTCGGATCATCGTCCACCTCCGGGCGGATCTCATCCACCCTCGGCAAGGGGTGCAGCACGATGGCATCGCGGGGAAGGAGGCTCATCGCCTCCTGGTCGATGACGTAGATACCACGGACCATCTCATAGTCCGCTGGGCGGTCGGCGAAGCGTTCCTTCTGAATCCGGGTCTGGTAGACCACGTCGCAGGTGGGGAGGACGGCCCGCAGATCCTGCTCCTCGCGGAACGGTATCCCGTGCTCGCGCAGGTGCTCCTTGATGTCGGCCCGCATGGCCACCGCCGAGGGCGCCACGAATATTAATTCCAGATCCTGATAGAGAGACAAGAGGTAGGCGAGCGAGCGCACGGTGCGCCCGTGGGCCAGGTCGCCCACCATGGCCACCCGCAGACCATCTATTCGCCCGAGCTCGGCCTGGATGGTGAAAAGGTCGAGCAGCGCCTGGGTGGGATGCTGGCCCGGTCCATCGCCGGCGTTAATCACCGGCACCGGTGAATAGGCGGCGGCCCGCTTGGCGGCACCGCTCTCGTTGTGCCGGATCACCAGGACGTCCGCGTAGCAGCCCACCACCCGCACCGTATCCTCCAGGGTCTCCCCCTTGGAGACCGAGGAGAACTCGCGCGCGTTCTCGGTGGTGATCACCTGGCCCCCGAGCCGCATCATGGCCGTCTCGAAGGACAGCCGGGTCCGAGTGCTCGGTTCATAAAACAGGGTGGCCATGATGCGGCCGGCCAGCGAGGTGTCGCCGCCGCCCGCCGCCACGTCCCGCATCTCGCGGGCCAGGGAGAATAGCCCGTCAAGCTGTTCGCGATCGAACTGCTGACTCTCGATCACATGGCGCACGCACTGCCCCCTTCGGCTGGCTGAAGATCCCGGCGATCACGTATCGTCCCCAGTATACAACCAGTCGCGCCGGATTATAGGTGGCCGCGGGGAATGGGTGAGCCTCACATACGTGTTCGGAGGTGCGCTTCAGGGGCGCGGGTCTCCAGGCCCGCCTGGTTCGGCATCGGATCGTCAGCTGGATTGCTCCGCCGGGCCGAGACGCCCTGAAGCACAGAAACACGGCCGTGTTTCTGTGCTTCAGGGGAGACAGCCGCATCGGGATCTAATAGACCAGTACGGTGGTCCCCACGTCGACGAAGTTCCACAGCCACGCGGCATCGGGGCCGGGAATGTTCACGCAGCCGTGACTGCCTAGCGGCTCCCCCGGATCGCTGGAGTGAGGCAGATTGGTTCCGGGCCCGTACAGGGTTCGCCAGGGTGAGTCATGCAGGCCATAGCCCTCGTAGAATGGCATCCAATACTTGACCCAGCTTGGCGGGTAGTAGAACGGGGAGCCCACGGGCCAGGGAGAATTGAACTCAAAGGGGGTTTGCTTCAGATAGACGTGAAAGATCCCATGCACGGTTGGCAACTCGGGGCGTCCGGTGGTCACATAGTCCTCGTGGACCAACACCCCATCGACAAAGACTCGCATGGTTTGGCTCTCGGTGGAGATCACCACCAGCTTGTGGGGAATGGTCGGCAGATACTTCGGGAGGTTGGGGGCCGGATTGCCGGGGCCGGCCAGGCTATCCGCGATTGCCCCCGCTACCAACGCCGGATGCAACAGGAGGCGTAACAGGCCGGATCGCTGGTCGATCCCATGGCTGGCCACCACGCGAACCCGAGCGGCCGTTGGGTGGGCCAAGGTCGCGTTCACGATCGTGGTATAGACCCAGCGACCATTGGCGTCCGCCACCCCGGTCGCGGTGAGCACCGCCGTGCTGGTGAAGGCCACGCTCAGACTAATGCCGGCCCCCGGCGCCGTGGAGACCGACACCGCGAACGGCTGGTCGGCCCGGACCACCCGCGCGCTCGTGCTCACCCGCAAGGGAAGCAAGGGTCGGGGGGTGAGGGTGAAGCGCGCAGTCCGCGCCCGGCCGCCGCTCGGTCCGGTCACCAGAACGCGGGCCGTGACCCCCAGGGTCCGGTGGGGCAGATAGGTTTCAGGCAGGCGCAGGACCGCCCGGCCTTGCCGGTCGGCCACCGCCGTTCCCTGCCCAAGCACCGTCCCATCATCGGCCGTCAGCTTGTAGCTGAAGGGGGCAAGGGGAAGCGTACTGACGAAGATGCCCACCGAGCCGCCGGCCACGAACCGTGGGCTGAGCGCTTGCACGAACAACGGCGGCAGTGGCGCCGCGCGAACGAGCAGGCTCCCCGACCAGGCGCCGTGGAGGGAACCACGATCGGCGCTCAGATGGAGAGTGGCGGTGCCGGCCAGATGGCCGCCCAGGGGAATAGTCCAGGAGAATACGAACCGGCCCTGACTATCGGTACGACCGTGGTAGACGGCGGCACTATGGCCGGTGTAGGAGACGGTGAGGGTGAGGGTACTGAGGGCGCCGGTATGGACGAATAGGCTCGCCCGGCCGCCTTCCATGGTCCGCGGCGCGGTAAGCGATGCCTGGATCACGAGGACCTGGGGCGTGGAGGCCCCTGCCTGGCGCCAGGGAAACCCAATGCCGAAGACAACCGCCACCGCCAGCAGTGACCGGACCAGCCAAGCGCTCAGTCTCATTTCCTCATATCCCGCTTCTCAT
>DATBTL010000574.1:0-8616 GCA_036559345.1 Chloroflexota bacterium
CCAGGCGTATGCGAGTGGCCTCGCCGATCTCGTCTATCCGCCGGACGCACGCCTGATGCTAGGCCCTGCGCCAACTCCCGACCGTGGCAAAAGCGGGGAGGAAGGGGTTGGCCACGAAGCCGGTAAGATTGCTCGGCAGCGCCATGGCCTGGGTTTCCCAATAGAGGAAGATCACCGGCGCCTCATCGGCCAGCAGCGCCTGGATCTTGAAATAGATAGCCCTGCGCCTCACCGGGTCGACGGCACCGTTCCCGGCACGGTAGAGCGCGTCGACCTGGGCCTGGAAGTCGGGCCGATAGAAATACGCAAGGCTATCGCAGCAGGTGTTGTCGGTCGGCGTCTTGGGGATACCGGCGCTGATCCAATACAGCGAGTCGTCGGGGTCGGGGTTGTTGGCGTTCACGATCGTGACGCCGGCCATCGCCCTGGTGAAGTAGGGGCCGTCGGGGCCATAGATCTGATTGCCCCCAATCGACCGGAGCCTAATTTTGATGCCGAGTTGGCCCCATTCCTGGCGCAGCACCTGGTCGATCCGCTCGCCGGTATGGTCACCGGCACTCGTCCAGAGGGTCATGGCGAACGCCAGACTATTCTTCCGCAGCACGCCGTCCGAGCCCTTGATGAAGCCGTCGGCCGTCAGCATCGCCGCCGCTCTGGCCATGCTGAAGGCATGTTTGGGCACCTTCGGGTTGTAGTACGACCCAACCGCCGGCGAGACATTGGCGTCCGCGATGGCGCCCATCCCCAGCCCGATGCCCTTGAAGATCGCTTCCTTGGGCGTGGCATAGTCGAGCGCCTGGCGGACCGCTCTCTCGCGTAGGAAGCCGTACTGGGTGAGGTCGACATGCCAGTAGCCGTTGTTTAGCCACGTGACCACTCGCTTTCCGGCGATGCCCCGCGCTTGGACCACCTGCTGCGGGAGGATCGCGCCCATGTCTACTTCGCCCGTCTTCAATTGGGCCAGGAGGCTGTTGCGGTCGGGCGCAATCTTGTAGATGACCTTCGTGAAGAAGGGTTGCCCGCGCCAGGAGTAGGGGTTGGGCGCCAGGATGATGTGGTCCCCGGTCATCCATTCGGTGACCCGGTAGGGACCGGTGCCGAAGGGTGCGCGGTTGAACGGCGTGGTGTTGAAGTTGACCCCTGGCCGGTTATAGATGTGCGCGGGGATGAGCAGGCTCCAACCCACATTGACCAGGAAGGGCGCGTTCACCGCTTTGAGGTGGCACACGAAGGTGTAGGCGTCGGGCGTACTGGAGCGGTCGATCTGGTCCCACCCCGTGGTGTTGGTTACATTGTGCGCCTTGTCGAAGATGGCGCGATAGTTGTAGGCAACGTCGGCACTGGTGAAGGGCGCGCCGTCGGCCCAGCGCACGCCATGTCGCAGGTGAAAGGTCCAGGTGCGGCCATCAGCGGTGTGCTCGACTTTGGTGGCAAGATCTGGCTGCAGCCGGCCCCGCGCGTCGACGCGCAGCAATGAGTCGAAGATCGCGGGAGCCACGTCATTGGTGTTGCCCTCAACGGTGGTCCAGGGATTCAGGGTGTCCGGCTCACCGGCCGCGCCGTAAATCAAGGTAGTAGTGACCGTAGCCGCTCGATAGGCGGGCCGTGCCGCCGCATCGATGGCGCCGCTGCCGCCGAGCACCATGGCGACGATCAGCAAGGCCGCACGACCGCTCAATCCGATGCGTGTCATAACCCTGTCCTCCGATACGCCGCGACAGCGAACCTTGTGCGGCAAACGGTACCCGATCGGGGCGGGGGCCTGTCAAGGCGGGCCCGGCGTGGGCGCACCCGCCTCGGGGTGCTGGGCGCTAGCGGCCTCACGCAGGGCGCGCAGATCCGGGTCGTCGGGAGCCAGCCGCAGCCCGATGGCCAGCGCGGCCAGGGCCTGAGTCGGCCGGCCGGCCCGGAGGAGAACCCGCGCCAGTTCCCCGTACCCGTCGGTCGCCCGGGGCGCCGTTTCGACAGCTCGGCGTGCATAGCGCTCCGCCGTCTCCAGGCGCCCGCCCTCCCGATCGAGCCGGGCTAGCGCCAGCCACGGTTGCGGGTGGCCGGGGTTGCCGGCCACCGCCGCCAGATATGCCTGGTGGGCCAGGTCAGGCTCGCCGCCGGCCTCCAGCGTGCTACCCAGTTGCCGTGCGAACCGCGCATCCTCCGGATCGAGCGCGGCCGCGCGCTGGGCGAAGGCGATGGCCAGGCCGTGTTTGCCGAGGCGCTGGTAGAGGGTGGCGAGGTGCGCCGCGTGGCCGGGCTCGTCGGGATCGATCGCGACTAGACGCAAGAGGAGTTCTTCGGCCAGCGCGATCTGGTCCTGTCCCAGCGCGGCGAGGGCACGCCGCGCCAGGTCAGCAATGTTTGCCGGCTGTTGCGTCTCCATCGATGCTCCTCCCGCCACGGGACAACTGTCTCACCTGTGAAGACCTCCCGCTTGCCAAGTGGTCCGGGGCAGCCATCGCGCAAGACTGCCCTTCCGTACGCAGGGCCTCCAGGGTAAAGGACTGTGGAGACGGACGTCGCGCCGTTGTTTGTCGCGCCCGTTCCCCTAATGTCGGCTCGGAATCAGCAGGACAGCGTGCATCTTGCCGTTGGGCAGAAAGCCTTCGCATTTGATCTCGCCTCGATTATTGATGTACACCGCGCCACCCAGGTGCAGGCCAGAAGGAGAGGGCGCGACCAGGGTGTTCAGGTCGTAGATGGAGCCGTGATCCCACAGCCACCCAGTCCCCCCGACGCCACATTTGCCCGCATCGCCTACGACCTGGTCCCGTGCGTTGATACCATATCCGGTGCTGCATGGGCTACCAGCAACGGTCCCAAGATCAATCAACACGCCCTTTCGCCAGAGAAAAGCGTGGTGGGCCTTGCTGCCGGATATGTCCGCGTTGCCGACCACGTCTCCCGCTTCGTTGACCCAGTTCGCGAGCCCGTTCTTCCCGCCAAAGGTACCCAGATCCTTCAGGGCGCGCCCGTCCCACAGGAACGGGTGGTAGGTCAGATCTCCGGCCAGGTTACTTTGGCCTACGACCATGCCGCCATCGGTGAGGCTGTTCACGATGCTGTTGGTGCCGCCGAGGGTGCCAAGGTCTTGCATGTGGCCGTTCTGCCAGAGAAACGGGTCCACTGTCGGGACCTTCGTCACCGGATTCGGCGTCAAGTTGGTGTACGACCACCCTGCGATCTGTCCACGCTCGTTGATATACCATGCCTGCGCATCGGGGCCGCCGAGCGTGCCGATGTCGTGGATTACCCCGTCCTGCCAGAGATAGCCGCGGGTTTGGGTTCCCCAGTTGGCCAGGGAATAGGGATCGGGGATGGCATTCGACGCGATACCGGTGATCTGGTCTCGATTGTTCATCGCGTTCGGTGAGTTCTCGTAGCCGCCCAGCGTGCCCAGATTGATGATCCGGCCATCCTTCCACAGTATGCCGGCCGTCTCTGGATAGCCCTTCAGGGGATCAACGACCCCATTGGTGGAGAGGCCGAGCGCGTCCCCCCGCGCATTGACCCAATAGGCGTAGCTGCTGTTTGTGCCCGGCAGCGCGCCCAGATCGGTCAGGACGCCGTGACGCTGCAGGAACGCATGCTGAATGAAGGGGTCTGGGATGTCAGGGAATTGGGGGTTCTGTTTGGGGGAGGTGGTGTCGAGAAGAGCCGTGTCTGCCCCACCCACGAGCATCCCCTGATTATTCAGCATCTTGGCATCGTTGACAGTGCCGCTGTTTGGACCACCGAATGTCCCCACGTCAACCACAATATAGCGATACTGCATATCCTTTGGGACCTGCGCGGCCGTCCGGGCGGGGATCGCCAGCGCGGTGAGTAAGCTGATCGCCATGATACATGGCCCAACGCTTGCTTTCATGCTCTTCTCCTTAATGGCTTTGCGCGAGAGCGCTTGTGGATATCGCCGATAGCTCCCGTGATTTCTCCCTCCTTCCGGTTGTCCAGCGACAGCATTCTCGTGGCTGCCGTCCTGCACCCTAGCATGGATGACGGGACGCCCGTCGGCCACCGACACCTCGTACAGTTATCCCTGACAGTTGCGCGGAGGAGGCGCGCTCGCCGGTCGTACGCACAGGTTGATCCGTGTGCTATGCTTCAGCCATGGCCGATGGGCCGCGACCGGCGACTGGGCCATACAGGAGGAGGACATGGCACAGGCGGCCCGCGAAACCGATCCGCCGGTCAGCTTCGGAATTCTTCTCAAGCGCTATCGAGTGCGGGCGGGATTCTCCCAGGAGGCGCTGGCCGAGCGCGCCGGCTTGAGCCCCGATGCAATCAACTCCCTGGAGAGCGGGCGCCGGCAGGCGCCCTACCGCGACACCGTGGCGCTCCTGGCCCGCGCCCTCGACCTGCCGGCTCTGGACCTCGCCGCCCTGGAAGCCACCGTGGTCCGCCGGCGGGGACCGCTCCCTACGGCGCCTGCCTCCTCGGCGCCCCTGCCGCCGCACAACCTGCCGGCGACCGGCGCGCTGATCGGACGCGATCACGAGGTGGCTACCGCGGCGGCCCTGCTGGAGCAGCCGGATCCGCGTCTGCTCACCCTGACCGGGCCGGGCGGCGTGGGCAAGACCCGCCTGGCCCTTGCCGTGGCGCGGACGCTGCTGCCCACCCATCCCGATGGCGTCTGGCTGATCGAGCTGGCCGCGCTGAACGACTCCACCCTGGTGGTGACCGCGGTCGCCGCCGCTCTGGGGTTGCGGGACCGCCCGGGTATCGGTCCTCTGCCTGCCCTGACCGAGCACCTGGCCGAGAAGTGCCTGCTGCTGGTCCTGGACAACTGTGAGCACCTTCTCGGTGCCTGCGCCGAACTGGTCACCGTGCTATTGCGCGCCTGTCCCCGCCTGCGGCTGCTGGCCACCAGCCGGGAGGGCCTGGCTCTCGCGGAGGAGTGCCTGTTCCGCGTACCGTCGCTGGCCTTCCCGGATCCCAAACGGCTGCCCCCGATTGAGGAGTTGCCGTCCTACCCGGCCGTGGCGCTGCTGCTCTCTCGGGCGCGGGCGCGGCGGGAGGACTTCGCGATCACCGCCGAAAACGCGGCGGCGGTGGCCGAGGTGTGCACGCGACTGGACGGTATCCCGCTGGCCATCGAGCTGGCGGCGGCGCGGCTGAGCGCGCTGCCGATAGAGCAACTCGCCGCCCGGCTTGGCGACTGCCTCCGGCTCCTGACGAGCGGCTCGCGCGCCGCGCTGCCGCGCCAGCGCACCCTGCGCGCCACCCTGGACTGGAGCTGGCAGTTGCTCAGCCCGCCCGAGCAGGCGCTGCTGCGGCGGCTGGCGATCTTCGCGGGCGGCTGGACCCTGGAGGCGGCCGAGGCGATCTGCGCCGATGAAGAACCACCCCCGACGAAGACCGATCTCACGAGCCACGGCGCGGCCGGCGTGGACAGCGCCGAGGTGCTGCCCCTGCTGATGGGACTGGTCGACAAGTCGCTGGTGGCGCCGCGGTTCCTCCCGATCCTCAATGGGGAACTCGCGGCACGGGAGACGCGCTACCAACTGCTGGAGACGGTGCGCCACTATGCGCGGGAGCGGCTGGAGGAGGCGGGCGAGGCGGCGCTGGTGGCCAACCGGCACCTGGCCTGGTACCTGGACCTGGCGGAGGCGGGCGATTCGGGGATCAAAGGTCGGGCGGAGGTGGCCTGGCGGCACAGGCTGGAAGCCGAGTACGACAACCTGCGGGCGGCGCTAGCCTGGAGCGCCCTGGTCCGGACCCTATCCCCCGAGAATCGCGCCCACCACCCAGGACCGGAGGCGCGGCTACGGCTCGCGGGTGCGCTCTGGTGGTTCTGGGCGTCGCAAGGCCATCTGCGCGAGGGTCTAAGCTGGCTCGAAGCGGCACTGGCCGAGGACGACGTGGTCAGTACCGTGCGCATCCGCGCGCTGACCGGCGCTGGGCATTTGCGGCACATATTCGGCGACACCGGGGGCGCCCGCCCGCTGCTCCAGGAAAGCCTTGCCCTGGCCCGGGCACTCGACGATCCGCGCGGCATCGCGGAGGCGCTGTGCTTCCTGGGGTGCTGGATGAGGTGGTTGGGCGATCCCGCGGAGGCATATCGGTTCCTCAATGAGAGCCTGGCGCTATTACGTGAGCAGCATGACACGTGGTTGCTCGCCCGCGTGCTCCGCGAGCTTGGGACGATGGCATTTGATGAGAGGAAGGCCCCAGATCAGCTAGATTACGACCTGATTACGTCGCTGTTGGAGGAAAGCCTCCGCGTGGCGCACCTTTCTGGGCAGCCCTCGAGTATTGCCGAGTCACTGGCTTGGCTCGGGAATCTAGCCTCCACCCGGGGTGATGTCGAGCGCGCGGCAATTCTGATTGACGAGGGCCTGTCCCTGGCACGTATGTTGGGCGATCAGCAAGTACTCTGTGACCTGCTCTTTAACGCCGGCGTCCTGGCGGCACAGCGGAACGATCTCGAGCAAGCCGAGGTGCACTTCACCGACGGATTGGCTGTGGGGCGGGCAAGCGGAGTCCTCCAATTCCAGGTGGACGCGCTCTTTCACCTAGCGTGCCTGGCCCTTGAGAGCGGCGAGTTCTTCCGCGTGTTTGCCCTGGTGCGGGAGGGTCTCTCGCTGCAACGGCGTACGTTGCCCTTCGTTCGGCGCATGGAATTGGCCGATCTGGTGATGCTGCTGGCTGCCGCGCTAGTCGCCACTGGGCGGTATGCACCGGCGGTCGTGCTCTTCGGCGCGGTCGCGGCGATCCGGGAAGCGGTCGGCGGCGCGGGCGATATGGCCCTTCCCGCCGAGCACATCTACGCGCGCGCCAGGGCCGCTGTCGATCGGTCCCAGGCTGTTGCGCGGGCTGCCCTTGATGGGGATGTCTTCGCGGCGGCCTGGGGGCAGGGTTGGGCTATGTCGGCGGAGGATCTGATCGTCCATGCCCTGACCGAGAATGTTCCCGCCTGAGCCGCGCCGCTGTCAGGTGAATCGCACGTCGGTTGGTGCTCTCGCCGGATACTCCGGCGAGTTCTCCCTGCCGGCCTTGCTGGGTGTTGGCCCGCGGATCAGCCATCGCCCATACTGATCGCGTTGCTATCGGCAACTGTCAGGGGCAACTGTACGAGTTGTCAGTGGTACGACCATGCCACGCCCCCCATGATAGAGCGGGCTGGGGATTGGAAGTGCTGCCTGCCGCGGAGAGGAGGAGCAGCGGCTGTAGAAGCACTAGGGATCGTCGGGACGAGCCGCCTACAGCCAGATCCCAGCCCGAGGCAGCGGCAGCGCTTACTGCCAGACAATGAGACTGAAGAGGAGAGCAACCATGCGCGAGATTATCTATGCCATGCAGTTTACCGGGCGCGCGGCGCCCAAGGATGCGGCAACGCCTACGGTCCTCAAGGCCACGACTACCGCCCCCAGCTGCAGTCTCACCAGTACCGCCGGGCCCGAGGGTATACGCGGCTCCCTGCAACGCGTGGCGGGCGCCGAAGCGACGTTCGAGTCAGAGGTGGTGTTTAGCGACGCAAGCACCTTCCAGGAGAGCGGGACCATCGCCTTTGGGCAGAACGGCCATCGCCTGCGCTTCAGCACCATCGGCCAGGGCTACCTTGGCCCCAGCGCCGATCCTACCCGCAAGCACGGGACGGTGATGTGGAAAGTGGATGAGGGCGAGGGGCAGTTCGCCGGGGCCAGCGGCCTAATCACCTCCAACTTCTTCGTTAGCGACACGGGAGAAGTTACCGACCACCACTTCGGGGTGATCTTTGTGCGGTAGGATGTTCCCCATCCCTTGAACAGTCCCTTCTTGCATGGCGAGAGCTGACGGCGTGGGTAGAAGATTGCCGGCCCCGATCCGCTCCCAGCGGAAGGGAGCGGATCGGGATAGACGAATCATCGCCATCGGATACGGCATCGTAAGAAAGAGACGCGAAATGAACGACACAGCATGTGACCCGGCAGCCTTGCGCTATCGGGTCATCGGAAACCGGCTCACCTGGCAGACATATCAGACGCGGGATCTCTGGGCACACATGCCCTGGCCATCAACGGCGTTAGTGGGCCGGCTGGACCATCCGGTAGTGCGACGCGCATGCATACCGGCGCTCACCCTGATGTCCTGGTGTACGGTGGCGCGCGTCTTGGCGCCTGAAGGCATGCTGCCGCAGTATCTCACCGCTCTGGCCCTGGCTCTGGGGATGAGCGGTGTGTGGACGCTCCTTGAACGGCATGTGGCTGCCCGGCACGGCACGGTGGTCGCGACCGAGCCCTCCTCAGCCGAAGGGTACGCGGCACACCCTGCTCTGACGCTGCCGGACATCAAACCGCCGCCCGAGCCGGGCACCGGCAAAGCCTTCGACGACGCGGTGCGCCGCGCCATCACCCATCTCTCCGACCCTACCAGGCTTGCCGTCTCGCCCCTCTTGCGGCTTTCCAGTGTCACCGCCTGCCTCCACGAGCAGGGGCTGGACGATACTCCGCTCCAGCGGGTGGCCATCCTCAAGGCGGTGCTCATCGATCTGATAAACGGCCTTCGGCCCGAGCGCTGGACCGAAGGCTACACCAGCGCCGCGCATCGCTTCTACAACTGTCTATATTATCCCTACGTGCTGGGCATTACCCGCCGCTGTGCCCCGGCAGTGGTGCGGGATCTGCGGGAGCGGCGGGAACA
>DATBTL010000575.1:0-9363 GCA_036559345.1 Chloroflexota bacterium
CTATCCCGTGGGGAGCAACTACGGAGCGTACAGCAATCCAGTATTCGATCAACTGGCTGGTCAGGAAGTCTCCACGGTCGATCCCACCCAGCGGGCCGCGATCTTCCAGCACATGCGGCGTATCCTGCACGACGATGTCGCCGCCCTCTGGCTCTACAGTCCAGATAATCTGGGGGCGGTAAGCACCCGTGTCCATAACTACGAGCCAGGGCCCTACAATCAGGACACCTGGAATGCCTGGGAGTGGTGGGTGCCCGTCCCCGCGGCCGGCAAACGTTGATCCCGTCTTTCCACGGGATAGTCCGGCTATGGCGGCATCCCGTACACTGCATAGGTGGGCGATGAGAGCCGCTGGGGTCGCGGCCGGGCGTGATAGGGTCTTAGCGAGGAACCAAGTATTATGGCGATGGCGGCAAGCCGGATCAACCAACCGCTCATGGCGGATCTGGCACGGGTCGAGGAACAATTAGCCCTGGTTGGCCAGGAGGCCGGGCCACTGCTTCAGGAGGCGATTCGTCATCATCTCAGCGCGGGCGGGAAACGGATGCGTCCGCGGATCGCCTTATTGACGGGCCGGTTGTTGGACCATGAGGCGACTGACAATCTGGTTCGGTTTGCCGCCGTCACCGAGTTGGTGCATGCCGCCTCCCTGGTGCATGACGACACTATCGATGACGCGGCGACCCGACGCGGCGAGCCGACCGTGGGCGCCACCTGGGGCGGCCATGTCGCGGTGCTGGTGGGGGACTATCTTTTCGCCCAGGCCGCGATTATCACGGCCGGCCTCGGCAGTCTGCGCCTAATGTCCCTTCTGGCGTCCACCATACAGGCACTGGTCCGCGGTGAACTGCGGCAGATGAGCGCGGCGTATAACATCGAGGCCAGCGCCGCCAATTATGAGGCGCGCATCTCGGATAAGTCGGCCAGCCTGTTCGTGTTGGCGGCCGAGGGCGCGGGGATCTTGGCAGGCGTGGGGGAGGAGCAGACGCGGGCCCTCCATCAATTCGGGCAGCAACTTGGTCTGGCATTCCAGATTGCCGATGACGTGTTGGATTACACCGGCAGCGACCAAGAATTGGGGAAGCCGGCGGGAAGCGACCTGGCCAACGGCGTGGTCACTCTCCCGGCCCTCCACTATCTCCAGTCCCCGCGGACCGAGGTCCTGGATCGGCGCATCGTGGAGGAGGGCGGTGAGATCGCTCGGGTGGTCGCGGCGATCCGCGCTTCTGACGGCCCGGAATACGCGCTCGGTCGCGCGCGAACCCTCTGCCACGAGGCGGTCTCGGCCCTGAGAACCTTCCCGCTCTCCCCGGCTCGCGAGGCGCTGGAGGCTATCGCCGAGGAGACGGTGCGGCGGCGGAGTTAAGTTGCGGTCGCGCCAGGGCGTGTGGCACAATTGAAACACTCGTTGCATGTAGTGCCCTCGCTATCCACCGCGAGAGAAAGGAGGTATGCCGCTCCGCCAGGCTAGTTCGTGGCACTTTCGTCCGCTAAGGATGCGCGCACCGTTTTTCCCGTGCCAATGAAGGAGTGGAAATGAAGCGTCTCCTGCCATTACGTCTTGCGGCGGCAAGCGTGATTACCATTGCCGCCCTGGGTGGCCTGAGGTCACCGGTTCACGCCTCGCGGTCAGGGGCTACGCCGGTGACGATCACCGTCTGGACCGCGTACACCAAGGGTCTTTTGGCCGCTTTCAACGGGCTCATTACCTCATTCGAGAAGCAATATCCGAACGTCAAGGTGACCACCGTCAGCGCCACCGATTACACTGCCCTCCTCCAGAAAGAGCAGAGCGCGATCTTCGCGGGCAACCCTCCCACCCTCGGCCAGGCGTATGAGGCATGGGGACAACAGTTCATCACCAAGAACAACGCCTTGCAGGATCTTACCCCGTACATCAAAGGCGCCAATGGCCTGAGCGCCGCCGACCTCAAGGACTTTTTCACCGGCGTCTGGAACGATAGCATGCTCAACGGCAAACCATATATGATGCCGTTTTCCAAGAGCGATATCGTCCTCTACTACAACCCGGCTCTGCTCGCGAAGTATGGGATTACCGCGCCACCCAAGACCTGGGATCAATTCGCGGCGGATTGCAAGAAGGTCACGGTGATCAGCAATGGGCGGGCCAGTCAATGGGGCAGCACCCTGCAAGTTGATGAGGCCGATTGGTATGCCTGGGAGTTGGAATGGGGCAACCAGGTACTCGATGCCCACGACAAGGCCGCGTTCGCTACCGCCAAGGGAGCGGTTCCGGTGACCTTTTTCGCCAACCTGGCGAAATCGAAGGCACTGGTGGTCTCGACCACCCAGAACTATCAGGATCAAGCCGATTTCGATGCCGGCAAGACGGCCTTCGACATCAGCACCAGCGCCGGCCTTTCCTATGAAGTGGCGGGGGCTCAGAAGGGGGTGCAAGTCGCCATGGCGCCCTTCCCGACTGGGCCGGCACGCCCGGTCACCGAGATGTTCGGCGCCCCCTTGGTAATGTTCAGCAAAGCCACCGCGGCGCAAAAGCAGGCCGGGTGGGACTTCATGAAGTTCATCACCGAGCCGGCGCAAACGGCGCAATGGTCGATGGCTACCGGCTATGTGCCGGTCCGCCGATCCGCTCTCAAGCTGCCGGTCCTCGCGGCCTACTATAAGAAGTATCCCGACCGGACGGCAGCCGCCAACCAGCTGGACCACGCGGTGGTCGAGCCGTCATTGGTGGGCTGGCCCAAGGCGCAAAACGACATCTCGTCCCAATTGCTTTCCGCCCTCTCTGGCGCGAAGGACCCGCTCGCCGCCATGCAACAGGCCGCCTCGCAGGTCAATAGCGACCTCGCCAACGCCGGCGGGTAGGAGTATTTGCCTTCGATCGATCTTGACCCGTATGGGAGTTAATGAAGTACTTCGACCCACTACGGTAGGGCCGCGGCCCGGAGGAGGAGGCAGGTTGTATGGCCGACCGGATGGTACCAGATTGAAGCCCCGGCCTTCAGGCCGGGGAGCCTCATTCGCCCGACTAGCCGTGGGCTTTAGCCCGCCGTCTCGTCCCGACCAGGCGTGATCGGGGAAGCGGAAGCGGCCTGAAGGCCACACTAGCAGAGCAAATGAGCCTCCCCGGCCTGAAGGCCGGGGCTTCAAGGAGAGCGCGACAGAAAGCGTAGGATCAGGTTTCCATAGCTCAGGAGGAATCCGTGCAATCCCTCGCCGGCTCGCCCCCCGCCAGTTCCCGGCCCCGCGCGTCCGCCAGGATCCGACGCCTGGCGGATGGCGCGGCGCCCTATGGCTACCTGGCGCCCGCCCTGCTGATTTTGGGCGTCTTCCAGTTGGCGCCCATTCTCTACGTCATCTGGCTCAGTTTCCATAAGGACACCAGCTTCTTCGGTTCGGCCTGGGTGGGGGCGGCCAATTACCAGCGCATGGCCCACGATCCGGAAGTAGGGTCCGCCCTGGCGGCGACCCTCAAGTTCATGGTCGGCACCGTCCCGGTCTCGACCCTGATCGCCCTGGGCCTGGCCCTGCTGCTCTTCGAGAAGTTGCCGGGGATCAGCGCCTTCCGCGTGATCGTGCTCCTCCCCTTCATCACTCCGGTCGTAGCCACCACTGTGGTCTGGCAATGG
Source organism: Chloroflexota bacterium (assembly GCA_036559345.1). Taxonomy (GTDB): domain Bacteria; phylum Chloroflexota; class UBA5177; order JANWHV01; family JANWHV01; genus JANWHV01. Next base: position 3,609 of record DATBTL010000575.1, read on the forward strand.
ATCTTCAACCCACAATACGGCTTCCTGGACAGCCTGCTGTATTGGCTGCATCTGCCGACCGTGGACTGGTTCACCTCGCCCTTCTGGGCCATGATCGTGCTGGTCGCCTACACGATCTGGCACGAGGCGGGCTTTACGGTGCTGATCATGCTGGCCGGGTTGACCAACATCCCCAGGGAGCTGAAAGAATCGGCCCAGATCGATGGAGCAAACGCGCCGGGCCGCTTTCTGCATCTGACCCTGCCGCTGATGGGCCCCTGGATCTTCTTCGTGCTGGTGATCAACGTAATCGGCTCCTTCCAGGTGTTCACCCAGGTGCTCACCCTGACCCAGGGTGGGCCGGATCGGAGCACGACGATCGCCGGCTTCCTGATCGAGCAAACGGCCTTCCAGTTCTTCGATCTCCCATACGCGGCGGCTATTTCCACGGCGGTGCTGCTGATCGTCGCGGTGCTTACCGTCCTGCAATTCCTGATTGGCAATCGTCGTGTGTTCTACCAGTAGGCGGGTGGCCGGTCATGGAGGATCTCCGTGCCGGGTCTGACCGCGGCCCTCCACTGGCGCCGCCTCCTCCGGGTTACGGCGCGCTACGTCGCGCTCGGGTGCGTGGCCGTGATCTTCGCCTTCCCCTTCTACTGGGTGCTGCTCACCTCGCTGGTGCCATCGGACCACGTCTTCGACTTCCCCCCAAGCCTCCTGCCGCGATGGGATTTCGCCAATTACAGCGCCGCCTGGCAGGGGACGCCATGGCTCAACTACTTCCTCAACACCGGCTTCATCGCGGTCTCCACCACCGTGCTGGTCCTCGTCACCTCTACCCTGGCCGGATTTTCTCTGGCCACCATGCGCTTCCGCGGGAAGAACGTGGTCACCATCTTGATCTTTCTCAGCCTGATCATGCCGGCGATCGTGCTGATTATCCCGGACTATGTGCTGGCCAACTCGCTTGGCTGGCTCAACACCTACTGGGTGCAGATCGTACCCTGGGGCGCCAGCACCTTCGGCATCTTTCTGCTGCGCCAGGCGTTCCTTGGCTTGCCGTCCGAACTCTATGACGCGGCGCGGATCGACGGCTGCTCGCGCCGCCTGTTTTTGTGGGTAATCGGGGTGCCGCTGGTCCGACCCGCCCTCCTGACCGTGGGGCTCTACAGTTTCCTGGGCAGCTATAACGCACTGCTCTGGCCGCTAGTGATGACCAGCTCCAACGGCACCGACGCGGGCGTGCAGCCCATCGAGGTGGGTGTCTACAGTTTCATCGGCGAGAACGGCACTTCCTTCAATCTGCTCTGCGCCGCCACCGTCTTCACCATGCTGCCGGTAGTGATTCTGTTCTTGATCTTCCAGCGTTCCTTCGTCGAGGGCGCCATTCGTTCGGGGTTAAAGGGATGACCACCATCACCGTTCTGGCGGGGGCGCGCACGATCGGCGGGACGCAGATCGTGGTGGAGGAGCAGGGCGCCCGCCTCCTGTTCGACTGCGGGATCGCCTACGATCCGGCGGGCAATCCGTTCGCCCAGGTGCAACGGCGCCGAGGGCGCGTCCTGTCGGACCTGCTGACCTTGGGCTTGGCTCCCTTCATTCCGGGGCTGTACGCGCCCGAGTTCCTGCCCGGCCCGGCCGCCGGGATGCTCGCCAGCCTGCCGCCAACCGACGGGCCGCTGGCGGTCGCGCTCAGCCACTCCCATCTCGATCACACGCATCTGGTGGGCTTCGTGGATCCGGCGGTCCCGATCCATGCCTCCGAGGCGACGGCCCGCATCGTGCCGGTGCTGGCCGATCTGGGCTACAGCCTCGGCCCGCTCCGAGACCGACCGATCCAGTCGCTGGCGCCCGACGAACTGCTGGCGATCGGCCCGCTGCGCGTTCGCCTGCTTCCGGTGGACCACGACGTATGCGGGGCCCGAGGAATGCTGATCGAGACCGCCGAGGGGGTGATCGCCTATTCCGGTGATCTGCGCCTCCACGGCCCGCACCCCGATCAGACCCACGCCTTTGCCCAGGCCGCTCGCGCGGCCGGCGCGCGCGTGCTGATCATCGAGGGCACCCGGCTGCGCCCGCCGGTCGAGGTGGCGCCCGAGAGTGTCCCGCAAGAGGAACGCCGCGAACGGAGCGAGGCCGAGGTCGCGCCCGCCGTGGCGGAAGCGTTGCTCCAGGCGCCCGACCAGCTTGGGGTTATCCTGCTTACCCCGGAAAACGGGGAACGGGTGGAGACCCTGGCGCGAGCCATGACCGCCATTGGCCGCACCCTGGTACTCGATCCGGATGCGCTAGCCTTCGCCGCGGCCGCGCTTGGCCGGTCAATCGCGGAGCAGTTTGCCGTCTATTTGCCAGGTCCACTCACCGCCGCTCGGGCGCGGGGGGAAGGGTTGCCGGCCAGCATCGAGGCCGCCATCGCCGCCGCGCCGCGCCTGCTCACCACCCAGGAGATCGCCGCCAACCCCGACCAGTTCCTGCTGCGCCTGAACTTCGGGGATTTCGCCGACTTGATCGACTTGCTGCCCCGACCCGGCGGCCTGCTGTTCCTGGCCAACGGCACCCCGCTCGGCCCCTTCGACCCCGCCTGGCCCCAAATGGAATGGTGGGCGCGGCGGCACGGGACGCGGATCGTGGACGTGGCCAGCACCGGCCACGCCCGACCGGAGGATCTCACCGCCATCGCGCTAGAGAGCGGCGCTCCCACCGTAATGGTGATCCACTCAGCCTATCCCGAATTATTCGCGGCCCCCGACGCGCGTATCCTGCTGCCGGAGCAGGGCCGGCGGTACGAAATTGCCGGGTTGGAGTTCTCATAGCACTGGTTCCTGAAACACAGATAGCACGGATGCAAACAGATGACCAGGATGACTACTTTGAAGAGGAAGTACTTTGCGCTATGATCTGGTGATCTTCGACCTCGACGGTACGCTCTACGAGGATCCGCGCGTCTACGATCGCTACACCCGTGAACTGTCGCGCTTCATTCCCGCCGAGTCACGCGGGGCCTTCCTCAAGGACTGGCGGCGGGCACGGGCCGGACGTGGCGTGGGGCGAGTCGGCATGGGCTACGATCGGAGCCGGGATCGCTTGTTTCGCTTCGCGGGTGATACGATAAGCGGCCATCTCGATTGGGAGGGAACCGATCTTCCCGCCGAGGATCAGGTCAGTTCACCGAGCGCCGCGACGCTGTTTGGCGGCGACCGCGTCTTCATCGGCGACCACTGGGGCCTGCCCGAGGCGCTCGCCATCCATTACGGTGTCGCGCAAGCGGATCGCGCCACCGCCTTCCTGGCCACCCGCGCCTGGATGACCAGCGACCACCATGCTCTGGAGGTCACGCTGGAGTTGCGGGCGACCCTGGAGGCGCTTTCCGGGGCGGGAGCGCGATTGGCGGCGCTCAGCAACTCCCCAGCCGATACAGTGGACGATGTATTGCGCCGGCTTGGAATACGCGATCTATTCTCTACTGTTTCCGCTTCGTCCAACAAGCCAGTGGGATTGATCCGTTTCCTGGGGGAACACGGCGCGGGCGAGCATGTGCTCTGCGTCGGCGATCACTACGTGAACGAGATCGCGCCCGCCCTTGTGCTGGGCTGCCACGCCCTCTATATCGACCGCCATCGCACCGGCCTCGGGGCTGAGAACCCTAACTGCACCCGAGTGCGGTCAATAGGGGAGGCGCTGGCCTGGCTGCGGGCGCTCACTGCCACGCCTGCGTGCTAATTGCGTAGGAGCCACCCCGCCCTTCAGGATCGGGATGGGACTGAGAAAGCTCAACCACTGGGAGCGCGAGCGTCTCGCTCGCGCTCCCAGTCAGTGCGGGACACGGCGGCTATTCTTCGCGGCAAGCATGCAATGGGATCAGGAGCGTGTCAACCCGTTACGAACGAAACCTTAACCTGACGCTTTTCGCGGGCCTGCCTGACGTCAGGGTGGGGTATACCTCAGCCTGACGTAATGCCGCCTAAATGACCGTTTAGACTTATACACCCACCAGGGCCGCGACAACAAGCAGGTTGTGCATCCGAGGGCCGTCAACCTTTCATTAACCAATTTCAGCTAAGTTTGCTGACTCAAAGCGCATGTTGTGTGGAACCATCTTTCGGGTAAAGAGATATGACGGAACTGATATTGATTACGAACAACGCCGACAACACCGCCTCCGTTGTCAACGCTTCAACCGATGCCGTTATAACAGGCACGGGCTAGCGTCTTCCCGCGTTACAGTTCATTATGGAACTGCATAATCCGGTGCGCGATGTGGACGCGGCTTTAGAAGGAGAGGTGGGGATATGACGATTCCGCGGATGGACAACGTCGGCGTCGTTGTTGACGACCTTGAGGCTGCTACTGCGTTCTTTGTCGAACTTGGTCTGGACTGGAGGGCGAGACGCGAGTCGAGGGACGTTGGGCGGACCGCGTCGTCGGGCTCGACGGCGGTTGCCCGCCTGCGCGCCCATGGCGCCCAACTCGTTGGCGAGCTGGCGCAGTACGAGGACAAATATCGGCTGTGTTACCTCCGCGGTCCTGAGGGCATCATCGTCGGGTTGGCCGAGGAGCTCCCCACAGCAGGGGCGAGGTGAGCATGCGCGTCTTTATTACTGGAGGGACCGGGACCATCGGGGAGGCTGTCATCAAGGAGCTGCGCCGCGCCGGGCACGCGGTGACGGGCCTTTCGCGCAGCGAGGCCTCGGACACAAAGCTCAGGGCGCTCGGCGCGACGCCGCACCGCGGCTTGCTCGATCAGCCCGCGAGCTATCAGTCGGCCGCCGCGGCGCACGCCGCGCTCTTGCACGTCGCCTTCGACTACGGCAACGCCATCGCCACCGACTGCGTGGCGATCGAGGCCCTGCTCGCGGCCGCCAAGGGCGCCAGCGCGCCCAGGGTCGTCGTCTATACCTCGGGCGTGCTGGTCTTGGGCAACACCGGTACGCCCGCCGACGAGTCGGCCTCGACGGAGGGCGCAATCCCGATGATCGCCTGGCGCCCGGCGCACGAGCGCTTGACGCTCGAAGCGGCCAACGACGCGATCACCACCGCGGTGATCCGGCCGGGCTTCGTCTACGGCGGCACGAAGAGCCTGATCGCTAGCTACGCCGAGAGCGCCCGCGCCACCGGCGCCGCCGTGTACATCGGCGATGGCAAGAACAGGATGCCCTTCGTGCACCGCGACGATCTCGCGGTGCTCTACCGGTTGGTGATCGAGAAGCGGGCGCAGGGTATCTTTCACGGCGTCGATGGCGCCTCCCCCTCGCTCGTCTCGGTGGCCCGCGCCGTGAGCGCCGCGATGGGCACGGGTGGTGAGACCAGCAGCCTGCCGGTCGAGGAGGCCCGTGCCAGGATGGGCCTCGCCGCCGACGCGCTCTGCACCGATCAGCTCGTCGTCACCAAGCGGTCCGCCGGGCTCGGCTGGCGCGCGACCCACCCGCCGCTCGATACGGACAGCGGCGTCGAGGCCGCCGTGGCGGAGTGGAAGCGCGAGGTCGGCGCCTAGAGCTCCAGGCTGAGGTAGCGAATGTGCGCACAGAGAAAAACATGAAGTGGAAAGGAGAACTCACATGAGAAAGCTTTGGGTGAAAGCGTGGATCACCCTGGATGGTGTCTTCGACGCAGATACGATGGATCACTGGTGGCAGAACACAAATAGCCCCGAGAGGATGCGCTACATTACGGAGGAGTACTCGAAAGGCGATGCGTACCTCCTGGGACGGGTCACCTATGAAATGCTTTGGCCGGGCTGGTCCACACAGACGAGCGGCGATGGTCCTGGGCCGATCCT
>DATBTL010000576.1:0-6312 GCA_036559345.1 Chloroflexota bacterium
ACCCGGTCTCTCAATGACCACCGATCGGACGGCTCGACTGGCGGCGGCGCGCGAGCGGGCCGAGGAGTTGCGGCAGGAACTGGCCCGAATTGACAACATGCATCGGGCCTGGTTACAGGACCAGGGCGTCCATGTCCCGGATCGCCTGGCCCGGCAAGGGAGATTGGCTCCCAGCGAGTTGCTTTCGGCGCCACGGTTGGAGGTGGAAGCCGCCATCTGACCTCGGCGAGACAGGTTGGAACTCTTCGTCTCGTCCGTCATGCGCTGGATGGCCGACGAGGAGCCTGGAGCGATGGATAGGGTAATCGCCGATCAGCTTGCGCTTCTCCGCGGCCAGATGCCTTCGGGCAAACGGAAGGCCGAGAAGGACCAGGCAAGCCGGAACCAGGCACCGGTCGAGATCGCGTAGAAAGGGTCCTCTTTCCAGACGGAAGAGGACCCTTTCCCCTTTCCAGGCGACTTCGACAAGAATACGTCGGGTGTGCTAGTCTGTGCATACGACTACCTGATCCACTGATCCTGGCGCGCTCTAGTTATTCTCTTCGTGAGGATGGTGCGAGATGTTGTCAATTCCTGTGTTGCTGGCCATGACCTCACCTCTCCAGCGAGCGCGGATCCGGTTGGCTCTCACCGGGACCGCCGGCATCCAACTACTGGGCGAGGCCACGAACGGGGAGCAGGCCGCCTACCAAGCGAGAGAATGCAGACCGCGATTCCTCCTGTGTGATCCTCGCATGCTGGAGGAGCCGGAGATCGCGGTGCTCTTCGCGCTGGGAGAAGACAAAGCGCCATGCAAGGTGGTGGTCGTGGTCCCTAACGCGGTGATGCCCCCCTACAGTGGCCGAGTACCAGTAGCGGCGGTGGTCTCGGTGGAGATCAGTGGTGAGGCGCTGTTGGGCCGCCTGCGAACTATTATCGGGCTGACCGAAGGCCGCCAAGCGCCGCCGCCCATGCTGGGTATGCGGGACCGCTTCATGGTAGCGGATGAAGAGATGCAGGGAACGCACGGATGGCAAAGTCATGTCACCACGCGCCTGTCGGACCCAACCGGCAAACTCGTGCGATCGCTTACAGTGCCCCCGGACGTGCTGACCCGACAACTGGATCGCACGCGGGTGCCGCGGCGCGACGAGGCGCTGCAGGTAGAGGTTTTCACCGTTCTCGCCGAGGTAGCGCGGCACAAGGATAGCGCGACCGGGCTCCCTGGGCTAAGTGATTTGTCCGATACCTTGCGCGAACTCCCGACCGCCAACTACCCAATTGCCGTGTTGGTGGTGGATATTGGTTTTCCCCCGACGCGGTCTCTCAATGAGGTGGAAACACAGACCACCCTTCATTCAGCCACCGGTGTGCTCCGCAGCAACGTGCGTCACCATGATCTGGTTTTTCACCTGGAGAAGATGTCCTTCGCCGTTGTAATGCCCGGGATGACGACGGCGGTCTCGGCCCAATCACTGCGGCGTCTCCGAAAGGCCCTGGATAGTTTCCGCCAGCCCACCGCTCGCCGCCCACAGATGTTAAGGGTTTCCATGGGGATTGGTTTCTGGGAGCCCGGCATGCCGACCGCCCATCCTCTGCAAGAAGGCTGGCAAGCCATGGTGGCCGATCGGCATCCAGACATCAACCCAGGCTGAAACTGGGGCGGATCGGCTATCCCCTACTCGAACTCGGGCCAGAGGCTGAGCTGGATCGGCCGCGGCTCCATCACCCGCAGAAGCTTCCGTAGACGGGCCAGGGACCCAGCGGCCTCGGGCGGCCGCGTACCATTGAGCAGCACGAAGGGCGCCGCCCGCCCGGTCACCACTCCCAGGGACCGGAGATCGGTCATGTCGCGCAAGACGCCCAGGTGCCGGAGGTCGGCAATGCGCCGGGCGCTGACCGGCCCGATGCCCGGTACCCGTAGAAGTTCCTCGTACGAGGCGGTGTTGACTTCCACGGGCCGCTCCAGAGGGCGGGCAAGTGAGACCGCGAGCTTGGGATCGAGCCCCAGCGGTAAATGTCCGGTGGGGTCGAAGGCGGCGTCCAGCTCGTGGTCGGCAAAATCGTAGCTTCCGGACAGCCATTCCCACTGATACAACCGCGCGCGCCGGCGCGGGTCGGGCGCGGACGCATCGGCCAGCGGCGTATCCCGCGCGGGCTGAAAGAGGCCAAAGTGGACCCGGCGCAACCCGAAATCACGGCGCAAGGCACGGCTGCCCTCCGTCAGAGCACGGTCGCTCGCTGGAGCCTCGCCCGGAGGTGCCAGTCCAACCAGCAGTTGACTGGAGAGACCGGAGCGCACGGCGCCCTCCTGGTCCAGGGCGCGCAGGTCAGTCAACGGGCGTAGGATATCCCGCTCCCAGTCCTTCCCCGTGCCGAGGCCCTGAAGATAGCGGCCGTCCGGGGTCTCCACGTTCAGCGAAAGCCGGTCCGCCAGATGAGCCGCCTCCACGATGGCGGCCGACGCGGCGCCCGGCAGCACTTTGAGATGCACGTAGCCTTCGTAGTGGTGCCGGGTCCGGAGAATCCGGAGGGTGTCGAGCATCCGCGCCATGGCGGGATCGGGGCCGCCATCGACGGCGGAACTGAGCATCAGCCCATCGACGCGTTTTCGGCGCCACAAGTCGGCAAAGGCGCTGGCCAGTTCCTCCGGCTCCAGGACCGCCCTTGGCGTCTCGGCGCTCTTCCGCAAAGGACAGTAGGCGCAATCATACTCACAGCGGCTGCTTTGCAGGACGCGGAGCAAGGTTCCCGTGCCGCCAGTCGGCCCCTCGCCCGCGCACAACGCCCCCCGGAGACCGGGGCCGCGGATATGTTCCCGGCCAGGCCCGGCAATCTCGTAGCGGGCCGCGCCGCCCAGAAGAGCGAGCTTTTCCTCGGTGTCCACGGTGACGAAGCTCCGGGCCTGGTGCTGCATTCTATTGGCAAGGACCGCGCCATGCAGCTACCGTACCAGGGCCGATGTTCGCGGGCAAGGGGGCACCAAGTTCAGGGCGCGCTTGGAATAGGTGATCAAGGTGGTGCAGGCTTTCCTGGGAGCGCGAGCAAGATGTCTCTGTTGGAAAACGCCGCAGTTGCTACCACATGTCGTCGTTGGGCTCGCTTGCTGGCCGCTACATATTGTGGCAAAAACGCGAAGTTCAACAGAGACAAGATGCTCGCGCTCCCAGGAAGGGGCAGCTCGTCACAAAATCCAGGCGCGCCCCCGTGTTCACGCGGCGGCCGAGGCAGTCCTCCGGCGCGGGTGGGCCGTCAAGAATGAGCGCGCCGCCAGCCCAAGAAGCAGGGGCACCACGCAGGCGCCGACGGCCAGGAAAATCCCGGCCGGCCCCAGCCCCCCCAACAGGTAGCCAGGAGCTAGACTGAGCGCCACCCACAATGCCTCGCCGCTAAGGTCCGCGGCGAGGAAGCGGCCCCATGAGTAGTGACGGGCACCGGCGACCACGTTTACCACCGGAGCCGGGGCGGTAACGGCCCACCGGGTGATGAAGATCAAGAGGGCCATGCTCCCGCAAAGACCTACCCCGATGGTCCACCAGCGGGGACGGCTTTGGTGCCAACTCGCGAAACGAGCGGCAATGGGAAGCCGGGAGAGACCATAACGGCCAAGCGCGTAGCCCAGGCAGTCGCCCGCCAAGGCGGCAACCACGCATACGCAAAATAGCGGCCCCATTTGCAGGTGGCCCTGACGAGCCAGGGCGGCGGCGGCGGCCAGAATGACGCTGAGCGGCAGTGGCGCCCCGACGGCCCCGATCAAGACGGCAAGGGCCAGCATGGGATAGCCGGCGGTCAGGACATAGGAGGTCATGGCATGGGTCTTTCCCGCATTCCGAGGCGAGTATCCCGCTCTCGGTATTTCCATCATCGCACAGCTTGCATTGCCCGATGATGAACGAAAGGAGAGAAATTGATGACATTTCCGGTGATTTCGCGAAATTCTCGGCCAGGAGAGACCAGGTACCATGATGGCGGACGGCACGCAGGGCCCCTCCGGCAGTATCATCAAGCGACGGCGCAACTTTGGGAGGGAGGGACCGGGTGAGGCCACGGCAATTCGCGATGTTGATTGTGCTGGCCGCCCTATGGGGGGCATCGTACCTCTTTATCCGCGTCGCTTCGCCGGTACTGGGCCCGTTCCCATTGATGGAACTGCGCACCGTGATCGCCGGGCTGGTACTGTGGATTTATGCCTCGGCGATCGGCAAGCGCCCGGAGTTACGGGCCAATTGGCGGCGGTTTCTGGCCCTGGGCGCCCTGAATGGGGCCCTCCCGTTCGCCCTGATCGCGGCGGCCGAGTTGTATCTGCCCGCGTCCCTGGCGGCCATCTTGAACGCGACCACCCCGCTGTTCACGGCTCTGGTGGCGGCGGGATATGGAGTCGAGCACCTGACCCGGCGGCGGATGCTGGGAATGGCGATTGGCTTCGGCGGCGTAGCCATCCTGGTGGGCTGGAGCCCGATCCCCTTGACCGGCCAGGTAGCCTTCGGCGTCGTCACCTCGCTGTTGGGCGCCCTGTGTTATGGACTGGGCGGCACCTACGCCAGCCGGACCTTTAAGGACGTGCCGCCGCTCACCATGGCCACGGCCCAGCAGCTTGGCGCCGCCGCCGTCTTGCTCCCCTTCGCGCTCGCGGCCATCCCGGAAGCGCGGGTCAGTGGCGAGGCCGTGGCCAATATGCTCGCGCTTTCCTTGCTCTGCACGGTGGTGGCCTATCTGATCTATTACCCGCTGCTCAAGAGCGTGGGCCCAACCCGAACCCTTTCGGTCACCTTCCTCATCCCCGTCTTCGGCCTCCTGTGGGGCGCACTGTTCCTGCACGAGAAGATCGGCCCCGGTACGTTCGTGGGGCTGGTGGTGATCCTCTCCAGCGTCACCCTGGTAACCGGAGTGCGCCTGGGCAAGCGACGCGGGGAGGCCCTTCCCCATAATGCGTAAACTCCAGACAGGCGATTTACGTCGCGCGAAGAAGTTGAATACATCGAGCGGCGCGGGCGGCGACGAGGTCAACCCGCCGTCCAGGCAAGTCACGGTTCAGGGAGACAATGTCAAAAGCGGCGTGGCGCCGGGCCGGCCGCGGTATTCGTCGTGGTAGTCGAAGCGCAGCTTGCCGCCAGGCAGGCGGGTGAGCGAGCCGGCGATGGCGTTGTCGAGGGCGACGACTAGGGAATCGGTCATCTGACGCGCTGCTCATTGAGGAGAGCATCGAGATCCACCCGCTTCGCGGCTCTAACCGGAGCCGCGTCTTCGCCGCTGATCAGGTCGAGCACGATGCCAAGCTCATCCAGGACGCGGATCACCAGGCCAACCTCGGCGGTTGGTTTGCCGGCTTCAAATTCGCTGATCCACTTGCGAGAAACGCCTGCCCGCCGGGCCAACTCTGCCTGGCTCAGATCGAGGTCCGTGCGACGGCCGCGCACGGATGCCGCCACATCTCGTATGGAAGTAATCCTCATGCGATCTCCCTTGACACCTTACGGTTACATCCTACGCTTGTAACCGTAAGGTGTCAATCTGGTTGTAGAAACAACTTTGTATCTGACCCCAGAACGTCACAGTTCACGTGCATGCGACATCCTATTTTCCCGACTGTAACCAGTTATACAGATATTCACTTGTCAGAACATTTCTAGGGATGTATATTTCATAAGTTGAACAATTAGCTCGGGGTCTGTACAGATTCCTCGGCGTAGTGGGGCGGGTCACCGCCCCTGGAGAGAGAACCGTATGACCACTCAGCCACTCGGTACGCCCACGGATGGCGCGCCCTTCCGCATGTTCGCGATCCTGGGGCCGCTGATCGCGATTATCCTCGGCATGTTCATGGCCATTCTCGACACCACGGCGGTGAACGTGGCCTTGCCGACCCTGGTGACCGACTTTAAGTCCACTATCCCCTCCCTCCAATGGGTGATAACCGGCTATATCCTGGCCCAGGCGGCGGTCATCCCGCTGGCCGGCTGGCTCTCCGATCGGTTCGGGGCCAAGCGCGTCTTTCTCACCGCGATCACCCTGTTCACTATCGGCTCGATCATGTGCGCCACGGCCCAGAGTGTGAATATGCTGATCGTCTTCCGCGTTCTGCAAGGGCTGGGCGGCGGCTTCGTGATGCCGGTCGGGATGGCCTATACCTATCGCCTGAGCCCGCCCGACAAGCGTGGGGCCGTGATGGGCGCTTTGGGGGTGCCGATTCTTCTGGCCCCGGCCCTGGGGCCCACGGTGGCCGGCTGGCTGGTCCAGTACGCCGACTGGCGCTGGATCTTCCTGATCAACGTGCCGATCGGCATTGTGGCTATGTTCATTGGCATTCGCAGCCTCCCCGCGCTGGGTCGCCAG
>DATBTL010000577.1:0-3322 GCA_036559345.1 Chloroflexota bacterium
GCCACCTCTCCCGCGTTCAGCTATACAGCGGGGGAGCCGAGGCAGTCGAGGCCGCGTTGCGACTGGCTCGATGCGCCACCCATAAGTCGACCGTGGTCAGCTTCTGGGGCGGCTATCACGGAAAGACCGAGGGTACTCGACCGCTCTCCGAAGGCGAACAGACCGGCTACGGCCTCCCATCCCCCGGATCACACGCCGTCCCCTACGCCAATCCCTACCGCTGCCCGTTCGAGTGTGGTGGCTCCTGCACTCGCGCCTGCACCCACTTTCTCCGCCAGTCGGTGGAACATGGCAGCAATCGGGAGGTTGCCGCGATCATCGTGGAGCCCGTGCAGGGGCGCGGGGGGAATGTCGTACCCCCGGCAGGCTTCCTGGGCGAGGTTCAGCAAGCCGCCCACGATCTCAACGCGCTCCTGATCGTCGACGAAATGATCACCGGTTTCTGTAGAACTGGCCGCTTCTTCGGTTTCATGCACGAGGATGGGGTCGAGCCGGACATTCTGATCATGGGGAAAGGCTTCGGCAACGGCTTTCCGATCAGCGGCGTCGCGGCCCGTGAAGAGATAGCGCGCGCCGAACCATGGGCCAAACCGAGCGGCAACAGCTCCAGCTACGGCGGCAATGCCCTGGCATCCGCCGCCGCCCTGGCGACGATTGGCGTCCTGCGCGAGGAGCGCTTGGATCGGCATGCCGCCGAGCTCGGTGACTTCATGCTGAAGGAGCTTCGGCGAGTCACCCAAGATATGCCCGTGGTGGGCGAGGTGCGGGGCAAGGGGCTGCTCTTGGGGATAGAATTGGTTCGCGACCAGGCGGGACGCACCCCGCTGGCCCGGGAGGAGATGCGGCGCCTGTTCACGGCTCTCCTGGGGGAAGGGTTGTTGGTGATGCCCAGTGGTTCCGCCCTGCGGATAAATCCGCCGCTGGTCATTACGCATGAGCAAGCGGCGAGCGGCATTGAGATTCTAGGCCGTGTGCTGGCAAGGGCGCACGAGATTCTGAAGGACACGACAAACGAATGAGCACGACGACATACCGTGTTGGCCTGGTTGGCTATGGTCGAATCGCTGAATCCGCCCACCTCCCCGCCTGGCAAGCGCTCCCTGGGGTCGAGATCGTCGCGATCGCCGATCCCTGCCGGGAACGGAGGGATGCCGCGACGGCCGCCGCCCCTTCGGCCCGCGCCTATGAAAACTGCGTGGAAATGCTCCGCCAGACTCCCGTGGATTGCCTGGACATCTGCACCCCGCCGCACGACCACACCCCCAGCATTCTGGCCGGATGCGCCGCCGGGGTGGGTCAGATCGTCTGCGAGAAACCCCTCGCGGCCTCAATCGTCGACTACAATACGATCGCCGACGCGCAGGCCGAAAGCGGCTCCCAAGTCTACACGATCAATAGCTGGATTCAGTCTGATCTGCATCGCCTGGTCACCGCCGCCGTGGCCGAGGGAGCGATTGGGGACGTGCGCCACGTCACCCTCCGCACCCTCCGGCCGGACTGTGCCCTGGGAGTGGCCAGTTGGCAGCCGCGCTGGCGAACCGATCCCAGCTATGCCGGCGGCGGCATTGTCCTTGACCATGGCTGGCATCAGCTTTACTTGATGGCCCGCTGGATTGGCGCCGATCCCACCTCGGTGCGAGCGCATATCCGAACCGTACAACCCGTCCACGCTCCGGTCGAGGACGAGGCGGAACTGGACCTCTCCTTCCCGAATGCGACCGGGCGGATTGTGCTTTCCTGGGCCTCCAGCAACCGGACCAATGATGGTGAGATCGTCGGCACGCGCGGCACGATCAAGATCGAGGATAATCAACTCTCGATTCGTTCTGATCGCGGTGAGCAAGTGGTGCTCTACGGCGAGCGGCTCTCCGACTCATCCTATCACCCGGAATGGTTTCAGGCCCTTTTCGCCAAGGTGCGGGCCGACGTGCATCGCCACGAGGGAGTTCGCAACCTGCGGGAAGCCGAGATGCTGGTCAGCACGCTGTTCGCCGCGTATCAGCCCGCGCGCATGTCGGCCAAGGCGGTCCCTGCCCCGGCTCACGAGACAGCGGCCACCGCCTGAACCCGAGTCAACGTTCCTACCAACCGGAGAGAACCACCACCAGGGTGAACGTGACCAAGCCGTTGGCCAGGGCATGGATCAGAATGCTGGACCACAGCGACCCCGTCCGTTCCGCCAGCATGGTATAGACAATGCCCATGTAGAACAACCACGGGAAGAGGCTGGGCGCCCCATGTATGGCGGCGAATGCCCCGGCGGATAGGGGCGCGGCTGCCCAGATGGGAAACCGATTACGGAGCAGCTTATAGAGAAAGCCGCGGAAAAACGTCTCCTCCACAACTGGCGTGATCACCACTAAAAGCAGGAACAGCATCGCGAAGTTGCCCGGCAGGGCAGGCATCCCGCGAGTCAACATGGTTGGCTGCGGACTGGCGGGCAACGGCCCCAGAATTGCTGCCTCCAGGCGCATGATCACCGCGCCACCCAAAGTAATGGGGATAAAGAGCGCCGCGATTTTTCCCACGCGCGCCCAGGCAAGACGGTGGAATCCAACGGCGCCCCATGAGAGGCCGTGGCGGGCCAGCCCGTACCTATGGATCGCGTAGAACAGGCCGCAATACAACGTGCCGCCCACCAAGAGCGCCGTGCCGGCGGCGCTGTACGGTCCGTAGACGGCGCTCAGATGGTCGAAGGTACCGGACCGAACCACGCCCATGCCCTCGGCCACCGCGAAACCAATGGACATGCCGAGGCGCAGCAGCACGAGGGCCAGAGCCGCGCTGGTGGCGAGCACGGCAGTGAGGAGCACGATTCTTCCCAGGTCCGCCCACGTCCACGGCACCGAATCCTGCCGCGCCACCGAGACTCCCTGGAAAACCCTGGCCCGCGGCGAGGTCCAGCGGAGTCCCCGTAACGTACCCATGGGGTTGAGTTTCAGTGCCGGAACGCTTGCCACCCGCCAGTTGATCATCGCGTCTACCCTCGACCCATCCTCGCTACCACCTCCGCCCCTACCGGGACGGCTAGGGCCCCAGTATAGACATGCGGTGGCCGGCCGGTCCTGGCGTTATGCACAGGGGGCGGGCGCAAATTTGTCTCCACCACGGCGCCTCGGATTCCTCTGGAACGACGAAGCCAAACGAGGAAGGCGGCCATCGGACTGGTCAGCCTGCCGAAATCTCGTCCAGGGCGGCGAGAAACACGTCGATGTCGCCAGTGGTGGTAAAGAAGAAGGGTGAGACCCGCACCAACCCCGGGCGATAATCCGTGATAATCCCACGCGCGGCAAGATGCTTCACCACGCGCGCCGGATCGTCC
>DATBTL010000578.1:0-2971 GCA_036559345.1 Chloroflexota bacterium
GAACGGCACCCCGTTGGTGCTCTGGAGGATCGCCGCGTTTCGCCCCGGTGGAATACCAAGTTTCGCCAGGTCCACGGTGAGCCTCTGGCGCGGCTCAAGGATAAGCGGCGCCGGGCGGATCGTGGTGCCCGTGCTGCCATAGAGAGTCAGGGAGACCTGTCCTACCTGGGTAGCCGAGGGATTGAAGAGCAAGAGGAATTCGCCGGCCCCAGCAAAGACTGGGACATTGCCGCTGGACGGCGGCGTACCGAGGGCTCCGGATGGGAACGCCCATTCGAGGGCGGGCCGCTCCACTCCAGGGCTCAAGGCGGCGGCGCTTTCAGACTGTCCGAATTGCTCGGTTCGATTCACGGCGACCGGAATGGTGCTGGTGAGGACCGTGCTGAAGGAACCTGATATTCCCAGAGTGCTGAGATCAATCGTGGCCCGCTCGCGCGCCGGAATGATTGTGGTGAGATAGGGAGGCGGCTTGCCCGCTCGGTTGGCGCTTGGGGAATACGCGGTCAGGGTGACACGCGCCGGCCGGGCTGGGTCTGGATTGAGCACTACCAGATGAGCGCCCCAGGTTTTGGTCTGATACCCTTCGGCGCTATACCAGACGTGCGATAGGTCGCGAATGCCGGCGGCGCCGGTCATCGGGTCGGCACCCGGAAGGTAGGCGCTATACTCGGCCACGACCGGCGTATCGGCGGTCAGGACCACCGCCAGATCCGGGTCGTGGCCGCCGCTCGCCACGATGAACGATCGCTGACTTTCGGCGTCTACGTGGCCGGTGATGGCGCCGAGGAAGCCGGTGTCCCCAAGCTGGGTCAAGGTAATCCCAGCCGGCTCGGATCCTGGATTACTGATCGTGACCACCTGCGTCATGGGCGAGGTTGCCGCCAGGCCGGGAAAGTACCAGTGAGTGCTTGGCGAACCAGTCCCCGCGATTACGCTGGCCGCCGAGCCGTAGAACAGCACCCTTGACCCGGCCAGCGGCTGGTCGGATTGCATGGTGAAGCCGTTGGTCTGATTGGTGAGGTTCGCGGTCCCGGGATTGAGGTCCGTAAAGGCATGCGGCGGCGCCAGGGTGTCCGTGGTGCTGATCGGCCCGCTTGGGCCCAGGACGGTGAGGCGGAGCCGGGTAGTGGTAGTCAAGAGATTGGCGATATTCAGCATCTCGCGAGTACCACCGGCGGTTTGCCCGCCGGTGAAATAGACCCGAGGAGCGTTCGCCGCGAAGGTGGGGATGGGAGTCGCGGTGGCGGTCGGCGAGGCGGTCGGCGTGGAGGTGGCGGTTGGGGTGACCGTGGCCGAGGGCAGAAAGCTAGTGCTCGACGGAGCCGCCGTGGGGGTGCTGCTGGCGGTACTGGTGGGGGTGACGGTTTGGGTCGGCACGAAAGGCCCTCGTTCGACCAGGATGTAGGGACCGCCCCCAATGATGAAGTCCGACGAGTTGGCCCCGTGATTGTTGGTGGCCGCCGGGAGCGTAATCGAGTAGTAGCCGTTGGCGTCGGGTATGGCCTGGGTAGGGGCGCCGGTGGCGTCCAGTAAGGTGCCTCCATTGGCGCTCTTTTCATAGAGGCTCAGAGTGGCTGGGCGGGGCGCGTTATTCCAGATCACGGTGACTTGCTGCGTCCCCTCGTCCAATTCGACCCTGGTGATCGGATTGCTTTCAATAAGTCGGGCGGACTGCACGTTGGCGAAGTATTGCACCGCCAGCGAATAGGCGATGGCGGGCGACCGAGCGGCGCCCGAGTATTTCAGCAAGCCATAATAGCCCGGTTCACCCACGTCGCTGGCCCGGTACAGGAGCATGCGGTCCACGCCTCCGGCCAGGGCGGCCGCGAACGATTCCAGGATGTAGGCTGATGCCTCGGCGGAGGTGGCGACCAAGCCAGTCGCCGGTACGAATGGATCGTCGTCCACGGCCACCCCCAGCTCGGTGGCGACCAGTAGTTTGTTGGTCATCCCATAATGGGTAAGAACCTGCTCCGCCTGGCGGGCCATGGTGTAGATACCGATCGACCGCCCATAGGAGTGCAGACCAAGGCCGTCGAAGTAGCCGTGGTTGGCCGCGCTGTCCGGGTCGGCGGCGTCCGCGGCGAAGACATCATTGAGCCAGGTGGGATTGTAATTCAGGCTGCCAATCAAGACCTGAGCGGAGGGATCCGCGGCCTTGATCGCCTGGTAGGCGACCTTCAACAATTGGAAAAAGCTGGCGCGGGAGCCTTTCCAGGAACTGCCGTTCTGCAGATCCGGCTCATTCCATACCTCCCAATACGCTACCTGGCCGCGGAAGTGAGACGCGGCGGCCGCCACGAAGGCGCCCCAGGTGTTATTGGCATCATTCCAGGGAAGGTTCAGACCGCTGGGAACCTGCGCGGATGGGTTGGAGGTCACGGCGTTGGTTGCCCAGTAGGGGGTGTGCTCCAGGGTGGCGATGGTGGTCAAGCCGTGCGCTTGGTCGGAGTTAATGTAGGCCGACGGAACGCTCCAGTCGAACACGCCCGATCGTGGCTCGATGGATTGCCAATCGAAGGAGAATCGATTGAGGCGGGCGCCTTCTTGCACGGCTGTACTCGCCCAGGGAAAGCTGCGGATCCCATGGACATGCCCATAGTAGTCCGGCAGGATCCCGTTCATCCCGAAGCGGGGGTCACCGGCTTGCAGAGTGGGCTGGGCCGCCAGCGCCGTTCCAGGGCTCGATGAGCGGCCTGAACTGAGGAATGCCATCGGAACAAGAAGGAGGAGCAGGGCCGCCAGGCGGGCGCCGCGCGAGGTAGCAAAATGCCGCATGGCCTTCATTCTCGCAGAAGACGCATGAACAGGCAATGACCTCCGTCTCGCAAGCAACCATGATCCCAGCCGGCGGAAGCGGACCGCCGGCTGGGATCGCTGTCGTCTAGCAACCTACAGGGCCCGACGGGCCGAGATATCGGCAAGCTCGGCGACCAGAGAATCGAGATTCACGGCGTCCCGCTTGGCGCCC
>DATBTL010000579.1:0-2246 GCA_036559345.1 Chloroflexota bacterium
CGGCGTCAAGCGGCACGGATCTTGGGAGCGCGAGCATCCGTGGTCGAGGCCGCGTTAGAGGGGCGCGGGTCTCCAGGCCCGCCGTGTCCGCCCGCCCACCCTCCTGAAGCACGGAAACACCGAGGGAATGGAAGACACAGAGCGCGGCTCCGGTTCGCGCGGCGAGCAGTGCCGAAGGGGTGGTACACTGATAACGCCGCGGGACGGGCCGATCCCGCGTGACGACTCGCGACGGACAGGAGGGCACATCCATGGGAGCGCAACTGGCGCCGATTTGGCTGCACGACGACACCGAGGAGGATCTGGTGGGAGCGGACTGGCATCAGGAAGCGATCGTCGGCAGCGTCGATGGCTTGCGGGATCAGGCCGAGACAGAGGAACTGCCCTGGCACGTGGGTAATCAGCTTCCACTGGCGGCTCGGAAGCCCGACGGTACGCGGTGGCGCCCATCACCCGATGTAATGGTCCATCCCGTCGCTGGTCCCGAACCGCGCGAGGAGATGGCGATCCGTGTGGACGGCCTCCCCGCGCTGGTGATCGAAGTGGTCAGCAAATCGACCTGGCACTACGACCAGGATCTGGACCACGGCAAGGCATGGGGCTACCTCGCGCTCGGCATCCCGGAACTGTTGCTGTTCGACCCAAGCGGTGAGTTTCTGGATCCTCCCTGCCAGGGCTGGCGTCAGGAAGATGGGGTGCCACGTCCCTGGCAGCCAGACGCCGAGGGGCGGTTCCATAGCGCCCTGGGAGTCGCCTTCCAGGCCGAGGGCCTGCGCCTGCGGGTACTGGACCGCCAGATGCGGCCGATTCCATTCCGCCATGAAAAGACTGCTGCTCTAAGGGAGCGGGATACCTTGATAAGGGAGCGGGATACCTTGATCGCGCGCCTACAAGAGGAGCTAGCCAAGATCAAAGGGAATGACAAGCCGTAGCCGTCTGGAGACCCGCGCTCCCAGCCGGTAGCCGCCGCGCCCGTACGCCGCGCCTCCACGAACCCGAGGCGCGCCCGATTATCCCGGCCTGCTTGACAGCGAGGTAACGACGCGCATAGAATCTCTGCAATATCGTGCAAGAGTGCTTCACGATTGTCAACGATTTCATCGGAAATGGGCTGGTCGGGTCGACTCGCGACCGGACAGATGAGGCTCCGGAGGAGGAGGAAGGAGGGAGCGGGAGGCTCGAGCCGCGCTCGCCGCGGGATCTATTGGCAGTGTTTTCATCGCGCTCGTAATTGTATGTACAGCATCGGGCAGGAGACAAGAACATGCTTACTCGCATGCGCCCATTCTCGCGTGGCCTCATTCGCGCGGCCGCCTGTGTCGCCCTGGCCGGCATGCTCATGCCCGCCGCGAGCCATATTGCCCGGGCGGCCGATACTCCCATCTACGGAGGCACGCTTACCCTGGCCAATCAGACGGATGCCGACTCGCTGGACCCGGCGGGCAACCCCGTCAATGAGATCATTTGGGCCGAGCAAAACCTCTACGAAAAGCTGGTGCAGTCCACGCCGGACGGCAATTCGATTGTGCCGCAGCTTGCCCAATCCTGGACCATCAGCAAGGATGGCCTCGCCTATACCTTCCACTTGCGCGCCGCCAAGTTCCACAATGGCCAGCCGGTCACCGCCGCCGACGTGGTCTATTCTCTTGATCGCGCCAAGGTCTATACGGGCGGCTGGGGATTCCTGCTCGGGGCGGTCAAGAGCATTACCGCTACCGACAGCAAGACCGTCACCATTACCCTGAGCCACCCATGGGCGCCTATTCTGGCCGACCTGGCAATCTACGCGATGTCGATTATGCCCGCCAACTTGCTGAAGTCGGAAGGGACCAAGTTTTTCGATCATCCGATTGGGAGCGGCCCCTATCAGTTCGTGAGCTGGCAGAAGGGCAGCACCATCACCCTGCAACGCAATCCGCTGTGGTGGGGTCCGAAGCCGTACCTCGACACGGTCAAGATCGTCAACGTCCCCAACGACAATACCCGAATACTGCAACTGGAGGGGAAGCAGGCGGATATCATTGAAACCCCGCCCGCGAACCTGCTGACCCAACTCGCGGCCACCCCGAACGTGCAGGTGGAGCTCTTCCCATCGAGCCGCGTGGATTTCCTCCAGGTGGATGAGCATTTCGCGCCCTTCAAGGATGTGAAGATCCGCCAGGCGATGAACTACGCCATCGACCGCAATACCCTGGTGCGGCTCGTGCTCGGAGGCCATGGCACCCCTGGAGCGTCGGTTATGCCGC
>DATBTL010000580.1:0-8766 GCA_036559345.1 Chloroflexota bacterium
CGATGGGGTGATCCACCTCCTGGTTCGTGAGGGCTGAATGGTGAGATTCCCGCTGGTCCGCGCCGGAATGCGAAGGGCCTGGGCAGCCCCGATCAGTAACTGAAGGCGGGGAAGTTCGGGTGGTTGGCGGCAGCAAGCGCATGCACATTCCGCGCATAGGCCATGGTAATCGACAGTGGCGAGGTACCACCTTCGAAGTAGGTGAAGTGCCTATCGCCAAGGGAGCGGCCATCCTCGCTCGCGGAGCAGTAGAGAGTCAGGTCCATCGTGGGAGCGACAGCCCCATGATACGGGGTAGTCATGACCCGTACGGAGCCGTTGGCGAGCGGAATCGGCGCCCCCATGACCACGGAGTTTGAGTTCGTGCAGCTTTCGCGGAAGCCACTCTGGCCACGCGAGACAGCCTCACCATGGTGAAGCACCAAGGCCAGGGGCGCCAGCAATAGCGCCAGAGCCGCCGCGCCGAGCAGGGGACCGCGTCTCAGCGAGGAAAGTCGAATCAAATGGTCCACCTGGCTGGCCAACACGCCCCACCAAGCCGCCCTGAGTAATAACCAACTCCGCCGCATGCCGTGTTCCTCCCCGTGTCTACGTGATGGCCCGCGCCCCTCGCTGTTGGGGCGATGGGTGGAGTGTAACAAGGGATCGCTCGTGCGTCCACGCAGGCCATTGTTACGGCACCTGGCTCACCGTCGGCGCGGAGTATGATTGAAGACGATACGATCACGGACGAAGACGCTGGGGAACACATGATGCTGTCGTCCACCCAGATCACCACTGTGTACCAGGCAGCATGTCTGGTGCTGACAGCCTATGAGGACCTGATACAGGTCCGAGCGTCTCACGCGTCTCCTCCATCCCAATGGCCACCGGAGACGCAAGTGTCAGGATGGCCACGGGAGGCGCGGGACGCATACAACGCCGCCATGGGGCACTATGTGACGGTACTCAACCACCTTGTGGAACTGGTGCCCGAGTCGCTGGCGCCACTCCATTTCGCGCATGGCAGTCAGCACCTCCTGCGCGTCGCCTATGAGGATGTGCAGGGTGACCCGAGAGGGGGAACGGTCATCACGGTCGTGGTGTATCCGTTGCTCCACCCTGAGGCCGACCGCCTGTAAGATCTGATTGATAATCCCATTTCTCCACGGTTGCCGCGTGATCGCTCGTCTAATGGGGCTGGAGAGTCAGTTTTCACTTGACGATCACGGCAATCAGAGTGTGGCCCAAGTTGACCCGCGGCGGCGGCGAGGAGTCCGGCAGCGCGGAGATGCTGCCGGACTCCATCGATACGGTGGGCGAACTAGTGCGATGCACCGCCAGGCGGGGGCATCAGTCCCATCTGCTGGAGCATCCCTCCCAGATCGAAGTAGAGCCGCCCATGGGTGATCTTCCCGTTCTGGAATTCCAGCACCTGCGAGAATGGCACCACGACTGAACGTCCGGTCGCCGGAATAGCGCCGACGGGACTCTCAAGCGTTCCCGTGTGCGTCCCCCGCCCGGTGAATTCCATGGCCGCCCCCCGGTCGTCGGCGATCACGAGGGTGGTCTCCACCCGGCTGTCGGGGAACGCGGTAGCCCAGCCTTGAAGGAACTCTTGGATCCCCGACGGACCGCGGAATGTCTGACCCGTCGCCACGTTGACGAACTCCGCATCGGGAGCGCTTAGTGCCGCCGCGGCATTCCAGTCGCGCGCGTTGAATGCATCGTTGAGCGCCTGCGCGGTGGCGCCGTTGTCCTGAACTGCCATGCCTTCTCCTCCTTGCGATACTTGAGCCACGCTCCCCCGTTCAGGGGGTGGTGCCCTAATCACTACGAGCCGGCCCGCGCCGCGGATCACCGTCGGGTAAGGCTATGATCGGGGCTTCTTCGATCGCGACACCCTCCCTTCGCTGGCGCCAGTATATGCCGGATTGGCGAGGCGCGCTACACCGGCGACGATGTTCGGCTTGCCAGGCACCGGACCGTGCGGGAGCGGAAACGAGGACGACTGCAACCCTTGCCGATCGATGGCGACCTCGACCTGGATGCCTTGCGATAGGAACACGCCGCGCTAGAGACTGCGTTGGCCACCCTCGCCCCCGCGCCAACCTTCATCGTGGGCATGGAGGGCGCGGTGGCGCGAATAGCGAATCTGGTCACGGTCTGGACCCATGCGAATTCGATGGGGCGACGCGAATTGGCAGGCACGCTCTTTGGCGCGGTGCAATGCGACACCGACGCCAAGCGGGTAGTGGCCGCGCGACTGAAAAGGGCGCTCTTCCCCTTGAAGAGCGCCCTGCCCAGCGTATTGCATGAATGCGGAAGCGACGGGATTCGAACCCGCGATCTCCTGCGTGACAGGCAGGCATGTTAGGCCGCTACACCACGCCTCCGGATGCAAGGTATGGTAGCAGAGCCTTCCGCTGGCTGTCAACGTCGATTCTCGGGGGGCTCTCTCCTGGGATCGCCGTATCACTGGTCGAGGTGGCGCGCTTCTCCCATCGCATGGGAGGAGTTTGGGGCTATCCGCGCCACCGCCCGAACGGCGCATATCGGGACGGTTGCCGTGTGTGCTACCATCGCTCTATGAGAGTGAATCAACCGCGCGCCGATTATGATGTACTGGTGGTAGGGGCCGGCCATGGGGGCTGCGAGGCGGCGCTGGCCTCCGCCCGCATGGGCCGGCGTACGCTGCTGCTCTCGCTCAACCTGGAGAACGTGGCGCTTATGCCGTGTAACCCTTCGATCGGAGGACCGGCCAAGGGGCATTTGGTGGCGGAAATCGATGCCCTGGGCGGGGAGATGGCGCGGAACGCCGACCGAACCAGTGTGCAGATCCGGATGCTGAATACGAGCAAGGGGCCAGCCGTGCAGGCGCTTCGGGTGCAGTCCGATAAGTTCGCCTACAACGCGGTGATGCGCGGGGTGCTGGAGGCTCAGCCCAATCTCGACCTCGCCCAGGGCACGGTCGAACGCATCCTTACCGAGCCGCTCGCGGGCGGACCCTCGGTGGCTGGCGTAACCCTGTTGGACGGCACGGAGGTCCGGTGCCGGGCCATCGTACTCTGTACCGGTACCTCGCTCAACGGGAAACTGATTTGTGGCGAACGGGTGACCAGCGGCGGGCGGATCGGTGAGGCGGCGGCTCTGGGGCTTTCAGGGGCGCTCAGGGCCCTGGGCCTGGATCTCGGGCGACATAAGACCGGTACCCCACCCCGCATCGACGGACGCTCGATTGACTATTCCTTGGCCGGCGACCAACCGGGAAGCCAGACTCCGTTGTTCTTTAGCGATCAGGCGCGACAGGCGGCTCGGGCCACCTGGGATGGAGACGTCGGGGCAATCGGCCGATTCTGGTCCGATCCGCTGAGCGTGCCGAGCGCGCCCTCCCTGGAGCCCGCGGGCCCGCGATGGCGCCGGCAATTGCTGTGCCGGCTTGTCCATACCACGCCGGAGACCCACGATATCATCCGCGGGAACTTGCACCGCGCTCCTATGTTCAATGGCTCTATTCAGGGAATCGGCCCCCGGTATTGCCCCTCGATCGAGGACAAGATCGTGCGTTTCGCCCAGAAAGAGAGTCATCAGCTCTTCCTGGAACCTGAAGGCTGGCATACCGATCAGGTGTACGTTCAAGGGGCAAACACCAGCTTGCCGGAGGACGTGCAACTGGCCATGCTGCATAGTATTCCCGCCCTGCGCGATTGCGTGATGCTGCGGGCCGGATACGCGGTGGAATATGACTACGTCCCTCCGCATCAGACGTTAGCCAGTCTGGAATGCAAGCTAGTCCGCGGTCTGTTTCGGGCGGGCCAGATTAACGGAACCTCCGGTTATGAGGAGGCGGCGGCCCAGGGCCTGATCGCGGGTATCAACGCGGCCCGCCACGCCTGGACCGAGGCGCCCGTCTATCTTGGCCGCGAACAGGCATATATCGGGGTTCTGATCGACGATCTGGTTTCCCGCGACCATCAAGAACCTTATCGGATGCACACGTCGCGGGCCGAATACCGGCTGATTCTTCGCCAGGACAACGCGGATGAGCGGCTGTGTGAGGTTGGTCATGCCGTTGGCTTGGTGTCGAATGAGCGCCATGCCCGTGTTCAGGCCCGCCTGGCCGCTACGAGCGATGCCCTGGAGCGTCTGGCCAGGGCGCGACTCCGCCGCGATCAGGGGGCTGTTCCACGTGATAGGTTCGCGGATCTGGGGGATCTCCCCGGCACGGCCGAGGAGTTGCTCCGCCGCCCCGGCGTCACCTACGAGGCGGTGCGGCCTTTGGTCGACGATCCGGTATTGGCGACCCTTGCGGATGACGTGGCCTTCACCGCCCACACTCGCATCGTCTACGCCGGTTATCTCGACCAACAGGAGCGGCAGGTGGCGCGGGCCCGGCGCATGGAGGATGCCCGCCTGCCCGCCACGCTGGACCTCGCGGCGGTGCCCAACCTGCGGACCGAGGCGCGGGAGAAGCTGGCCAGATTCATGCCGGGCACGCTCGGGCAGGCGGCGCGGATCGCCGGGGTCACGCCCTCCGATATCGCCATGCTGATGGTATGGCTCCATCGCTGGCAGGTCCAACAGGAGAATGACCTGGCCACGCCGGATCTCGTGACCGCGGCCGGTTGATGGCCGCATCCGAGGGGTCCGTGTCACTGCCGGTACCTTCAGCAGGCAGCCTCGAACGGATGCGCCCGCGCCAAACGCTTTCGCTCGTTCTGTTCTGTGGACTCGTGCTGGCCGGCCTCGCCGGTCTGTTCGTGCTCCTGGCCTTTTACACCCGGAAGGGCGCCTATGGGAGCGACTGGCAGACTTTCTATGATGCCGCGACTCGGTGGCGCGACAATGGCCGGGTCTATACGGTGGCCGATGGATTTTTCAATCCACCGCCTACCTTGGTGTTGCTGCGCCTCTTCATTTTCCTCCCGTACCTGCCATCGCGGATTCTCTGGGGCGCCCTGTCCGCCTGCATGCTCCTTGCCTCGGGGTGGCTTACGACCAGGGCCCTGGCTTGGCGGCCGGATGGCCGCGCGCTTGCCTTGGGGGCGTGGTGGATTCTGGTGTCGGCGCCCTGTGTGCTGCTGGCTCCGCTGACCGGCAACTGGTCGGGTCTGATTCTCCTGAGCTTCAGCCTGAGCGTGCGCTTGTTCCAAAAGGGGCACGAGGGATGGGCGGGCGCGGTCCTGGCGGTCACTCTGGTCAAGCCACAACTGGCCTTTCTTACCTTGCCTCTGTTGCTCCACAAGCGGCGCTGGCGCGCCGTGGGCGGCTATCTCGGGGCCTGCGCCATCTCGGTGTTGGTGTCGTTTCCTTTGGTGGGCCGGCACGCCTATGGTGACTACTTTCAGGTTCAGCGCTCGGTGGCTGATTGGACCGTGACCAACAACGCCCTCCAGATCGATGTGCCGGGCCTGCATGGGCTGTTTTTGCAACAGTGGCCGGGCTCGGTCGCCGCCAGCTCCGCCGCGAACCTTCTCAGCCTCGGATTGGTGGCGCTCCTGGCTTGGTTTTGGCGCGGCCCGTGGCAGCCGGCATCCTCCCGCTTCGTCATTGGGTGGTCGCTGGTCCTCGTGGTTACCATGCTCGGTTCGTCGTTCGCCCATAGTTACGATCTGGTCTTGTTGATTCCGCCCTGCGTGACCCTGTTCGTGGCGGGAGAACGCGCGCGATTGGCGTGGCCGGAGGGATGGTTCTGGGCGCGGGCGGCGATGATCGCGCTGTATGTTTCGCCGTACCTCGTGCTCCTGTTCCGGCAGCACTTTGTCGTCCCGGCCATGCTGGCGGCCCTGGCGGTCCTGTGGTGGTCGGCGCCGCCGGTCTCCGCGGCCTATGAACCAGAGTGGGGCTCGATCACGAAGACAATAGCGGCGCCGAACCGCAGGCGCTTGTAGCCAGGGCACGGGACCGACGCACAATAGCTTTCGGCTGCCTGGTACCGGGGGAAGTCCGGGTGCGCGATGATGTACCGCACCCGCAGGCGTTGAATCATGGCGGTGGCGCTTGGCGAGGGGAAGGTCTGGAGGGGGCCGATCCGCTGGTTCCAGTCCGCCGGAAAGAAGCCGCCGCCCCCATTGACCAACGGATGCCAGTGGTAGGTGGAATAGTACATGTAGGTGGATTCCTCAAGGCACGGCTGGCCGGGAAGGCCGCAGATCGGCAGTTCGAGGACCACCCCCGCCGGCTGATCGGCGAGCCACCGGTAGACAGCGGGAATGGCGGTGCCGCTAGCCACCGGGAGGAGCGGCTTCTGGACTACCGCGTACTCAAGAATGAGAATGGCGATCAGGGCGGCGAGGACCTGGGAGGCGGTGCGTGGCGCCAGGTGGGCCAGGAGACGCGCGGCCCCGATCGCCGCCGACCCAGCCAGGAACACGGTAAGAACCTGGTCCACCCTGCTCACATCGCGGAAGCCGCTGAATCCCGGCAACGCGAAATAGACCGCGAGATAGGGCAGGGCAAGATGGGTCAGGGAACCAAACAGGCGGAGATACGGTCCAAGGGTCAAGATGCCCAACGCCAGGGCGGTCTGGGCGTAGCGGATGGCGCGCTCTCGCATGACGGTGACCGGAGGCGCCGCGCCTGTCGCCGTCCGTCGCACGGCAAGGCCGACCAGAGCAATCGCCAGCCAACCGGGGAAGACATACACTTCCACGTTGAGCGGAGCAATGCGCCACAGTCCATCACTCCAGCCATAGAGGAGGCTTTCGGGCCCCGCATGGAGGAAGTCGCGCAGGTCGGCGGAAAAATAGACCACGTCCTGTAAGCGCCGCTCGGCGCCCACGGTGGCTTTCACCCTCATGTAGGGCAGCAGCGCCAGCCCAAGCGGCACTAAACCAAGGAGGAAGGCCCAGCTTCCGCGCCAGGCTTTCCTGGCAATCAGGGGCTGGCGGCGAATCAGGCACACCAGGCTGTACACCCCCAAGCCAAGCGCGGTATAGCCCAGATAGTAGTTGCTCAGAGTGCTGCAGAGCAGGAGGCTGCCCGCCAATCCCAACCACCAGCCTGCTCCTCCATCAAGGCGCGCCCGTTCAAACGTCCAGACGATCAGGGGCACTCCCTCGGCGCTACTTTGGTTGAGGTGGACGATATGGCGCTCGCGGTAGGGTGAGAAGGCTACGATGATTCCGGCAAGAAAGGCGGCTCGACCATCACCGCAGAGGTACCAGGCCAGGGGAATCATGGCGAGCGCGGTAAAGGGAAAGGCGAGGATCAAACCCACGTTATAGACCACCAGCGGATTACCGGTTAGCCACTGAACCGGATAGAGGAGAATGGCGAGGGGAGTCATGTGGTCCTGGTATCCCAGCACGCCCTGGGTAGGAGAGAAAATGGGGGCATTCAGCAGCTGGGTGGGATTGGTGGCCAGGGCGTGCTGTACCCAGGCGATCACCCAGGTTTGCTCGTAGGCGTCGGGGGCATCCGTTTCGTTTAGGATTCCCGTATTGAGATGCAGAGCCAGGGGCCAGGTATAGGCGATCGCCAGAGCCAGATAGGCGAACCCAGCGACCAGGATTCCGCGCCAGGGAAAAGAACGACTTGGTATGGCCTGGGTCGCCATCGGTTTAATCAATCCAGCTTCCCTGCGTGAACTTACAGGTGAAGACGAAGAGGATGGGGACGAATAGCCAAGCCAGCCACTTGAGCCGACCGTGGTCGAGCCAGATCGCGGCGCCGATAAAGGCGGGCAGGACGGCCAGCATGTAACGCCCAGTGGAGGCATAGCGGCTCATCGCGAAGCACCAAGCGGCCAGCCCATAGATGGTGAGTTCCAGGCCAAGGCGGCGCGCGCTGAGCAGCAGTACCGCGAGAACGATCAGCGCCGACACGAGATCCCACAACTGGACATAATTCGCGACGTTCGAGCCGACGAATCGCCAAGCGGGTGACCGAATGACCGTTATATATTTCCCGATCGTCTGCCATGGGGCGAGCAAGGGGATGTGCCATTTGTCCTGGAAAGTGTTGAGGATGCCGTCCCCGCCCAGCCAGAGGCTCAGGGCTTTCTGGTACACGAGAAGCCCCACTCCCGGTAGGGCCGCCGCGCCTAGGATGGTGACAACGCGCTTGGGATCGCGGCGCCGCCTGAGCGAGAGTAGAATTGGTATGCAGAGGACCAAGCCCTGCAGCCGGGTCAGGGTGGCGGCGAGGGCCAGTATGCCCGCGAGGATGGGCCGGTCGCGCCGGGTCGCCAGGAGGGTGGCGGCGTTGAGGGCAAGAAACAGCGATTCGCTATAGGCGCCCAGCAGATAGAACGAATCAGGGTAGATGAGGAGAACGGCAATCGTCCTCCAGGCTACCTTCTCGTCAAAGCAGTCCGCGGCCCAACGCCAGAGGAGGCCAATCGCCAGTACGCAACCGAGATTCGAGATCAGGAGAGCGGCGGTGAGGTAATGTCCGAGTGTGAGGATGCTCCCAATCCGGATCAGCAAGGGATACACCGGCATATAGGCGGAATTGAGGCCGTCTGCCCCGTAGCCATGGGCGGCGATCGCCGTGAAGCGGAGGGCATCAAACTGCCGCCATGATCCCAGCAGAGCCCCCAGAACGCCGCTCGATTGGTGGTGGCCGGGGACCAGCGCATAGGTCATGATCGCCGAGAGGGTGAGGAAGAGACGCAAACCGAGAACGGCTACCACGATATCGGCCCAGGGGATACCGAGCCAGCCCAGGGCAAGAGGTCGCGTCGCTGGGTCACTAGCGATTGTGGGATGACCCCACATCGGAGCGCGAGCGTCCCGCTCGTCTCCGTCTCCGGGATCAACAGGGACGAGCGGGACGCTCGCGCTC
>DATBTL010000581.1:0-8167 GCA_036559345.1 Chloroflexota bacterium
AGGAGCAGATCCCCCACTACACGCTTCAGTTGCTCGCCATCCATTTTCTCGACATCAAGGGGCCCGGTTCGGGGTAAGGTAGTTGTCATGAAGTGTCCATCCTTTCGCGTCGTCGCACAGGTGGGATTCGGTGAACGTTCTTAACTCGTTAAGGGTACCAGATGGGTGAAGGGGACCGCCAACCAGGGGAATAGTCGGCCCTGGTCGTGGCTGGCGCGTACGCGAGACGCTCGGAGAGGATATAATCGGCACGGACGACGGTTTGCCCGACGGCGTGGGAGAAAGAGTCGCCAAGCAGCGCGACCCCCATCTAGCCGTGGTGGCGGCACTCGGAGGGGATCTGATGCGCAAAAAGGTCACTATCGTTGGCGTTGGGATGGTCGGCGGGGCAACGGTCCAATACCTGGCCAAAAAGGACTACTGCGACATCGTGATGCTGGACGTGATCGAGGGTTTGCCCCAGGGCAAGGCGCTCGATTTGCATGAGGCCGGCCCCATCGAGGGGTTTGATGGCGGGTTGATCGGCACTACCAACTACGAGGACACCGCGAACTCCGACGTGGTGGTGATCTCATCCGGTATCCCGCGGAAGCCGGGGATGAGCCGCGATGATCTGTTGTTTCAGAACGCGCTGATCGTGCAATCGGTCACCGAACGGATCGCGCATTTCTCGCCCAACGCGGTCCTGATCGTGGTCACCAACCCCCTCGACGCCATGGCCCAGCTCGCCTACCATACCAGCGGCTTCCCCCGGAACCGGGTGATGGGGATGGCGGGGGTGCTGGACTCGGCGCGCTTCCGCTGCTTCATCGCGGAGGAGCTAAACGTGTCGGTCGAGGAAGTGACCGGCTTCGTCCTGGGTGGTCACGGAGACCATATGGTCCCGCTGCCGCGCTATTCCACGGTGGCCGGTATCCCGATCACCGAACTGCTCACCAAGGAAAAAATCGAGGCTATTTGCCACCGGACCGCCAACGGAGGCGGGGAGATCGTGTCCCTGCTCCGCACCGGCAGCGCCTTCTATGCTCCCGGCTCCGCCATCTCCTCGATGGTCGACGCCGTATTGATGAACAAACGCCGCGTCCTTCCCTGCACCGTCTATCTGGATGGTGAATACGGGGTTCATGGGCTGTTCATGGGGGTACCGATCAAACTGGGAACCAACGGGGTGGAGGAGATCATGAAGATCACGCTCACCGACGAGGAGAATACGATGTTCCAACGCTCCGCCGCCGCCGTGCAAGAGCTGATCGACACCATGCGCACCCGGATCATCTTCTAGTCGCGCTACTTCGGCATTGGGTATCCAGCCGCGGCCGCGGCTGGATACCGCCCGAATCTACCGGCGGCCAAACTGCCGTTCGAGGTCGGTGGTGCTGAGAAGGATCATGGTTGGCCGCCCGTGCGGACAGGTCCGTGGGCGGTCGGTGCTCTCCAGACGCTGCACGAGGTAGCGCATTTCCTCAAGCGAGAGGGTCTGGCCGGCCTTCACCGCTGCCTTGCAGGCCATGGTGGCCAGCGCGTGATCCTGACGCTCGTCGTGGGCCTTCCCATTCGCGAGATCCTCCAGCAGGGCTTGCAAGGTTTCGCCCACCGGGCCGCCCGCCAACATCGCCGGCACCGAGCGGACCCGGCAGGTGCCGGCGCCAAACGGTTCCACGGAGAAACCGAGTTGCTCCAGGAGCGGTCCATCGGCCGTGACCACGTCCATGGCCGCCGGGCTCACCTCGCAAAGGAGCGGGGTCAGCAACGGCTGCACCGGAACCTGCATTCGCAGCACCTGGGCCGAGAGATCGTCGTAGAGCACCCGTTCGTGCGCCGCGTGTTGGTCCACCATATAGACGCCATCCGGTCCCTCGGCGATGATAAATAAGGAACCGGCCTGCCCCAGCACCCGCAGCGCCGGCACCGCGCGGGTCGGCGCCAGGATCGATGCCTCCAGGGGGCTGCCGCCAGGCGCCTCCGGCAAAAGCGCAAGCTGCTCGGCGGGCGGGGCCGGCGAGTCAGCGTGAGAGGTTACCGGGTCAAGCAGTACGCCGGCCTGCACGCTAATGGCGGCAGCCACCGCATGGCGGATCGCGCCAAACACCTCACGCTCGCGGAGGAAGCGGATCTCCGTCTTGGCCGGATGCACGTTGACGTCCAGATCGGCGGCCGGCACCTCGAGAAACACTACCCCCACCGGATGCCGGCCTCCGATCAGCATCCCGTGATATGCCTCCTCCAGCGCCACGTGCAAGACTCGGTTTCGTACCCAGCGGCCATTGATGAAGAACGATTGCCAGGCCCGAGTGGCGCGCGTGTAGCCAACCCGGCTGACCAACCCGGTGACGCGGAGCCCATGGCGCTCACTCTCGATGGGGAGCAGATGATCCAGGAGATCGACCCCATAGAGGCAGGCCAGGGTGTCCTTCAGATCGCGGGCCCCGGCGGTGGAGAGCAGCGGCTTGCCGTCGCCAATCAGGGTCATTCGCACCTCGGGATAGGCAATCGCATAATGGAGCACCACCTGATGAATGGCCCCCAGTTCCGCCTGCCCGCTCTTGAGGAACTTCCGCCGCGCCGGGAGGTTGGCAAACAGATCCCGCACCTCGATGGTAGTGCCAACCGGCAAACCCAGGGTCCGGCGGTCCACGAGCGACCCCTCGCGTATGGTCACGCTCACCCCGGCCGCGGCGTCCGCCTGACGGCTGCGGAGGGAGATGGTGGACACCGAGGCGATGCTGGGGAGAGCCTCGCCCCGGAAGCCCAGGGTCGCGATGGTCTCCAGATCCTCCAGAGTGAACAGCTTGCTGGTGGCGTGTCGCGCGAAGGCTAACTCCACCTGATCGGCGGCGATCCCACACCCATCATCGATCACGGCCAGGCGATCCAGGCCCCCTCCGTCCACCTCCACCCGCGTCGCGCGCGCCCCGGCATCGAGCGCGTTCTCCAGCAATTCCTTCACTACCGAGGCCGGACGCTCGATCACCTCGCCTGCGGCGATTCGGGCCGCCAGCGCCGGGTCCATGGCCCGGATCGGCCGCCGAACCGCGGGTTCATACCGCGGGATCACCGCGTTCAGCCGCCCATGGCCAGACGGACGGAGGATAGCACGTGATCGGTGGTGGTGACAGCTCGGGCCAACAGCGCCTCAAGGGCGGCCTTTTGCATGGTGACGTAGGCAGGGTCCTTGATCGAGAGGAGATTGATCCGCACGTTCAGAGCCGATGCCTCGGCGCCGGCCCGAGCCGCCAGGGCACCGGCGCCCGCGTCGCTAATCGCGTTCGGGTTGACCGAGTCGACAATCGATGCCGCCAGGTCGAGGACTTCCACCGCGGCCACCACCGAGCGGAGCGGCGCCTCGGTGGCGCCACGAAGCGCCTCCTGAATGCTGGCCGTTCGCGCCTCCTTCTCCTCATGGGTGCCCTTAGGCAGCCGATAGGCGGCCATGACGGCATCGTAGGCCACGCTATCGTCTACACGAAGGGCGGCGGCGTTGGCCCGAAGGCCGCGTGCCTTCTCACGCGACTGCGCCATCAGCGGTTCCACGTCGCGGAACTTCTCGTTGCCCTGGGTGAGGCCGCAGACCATCTCCACCAGCGCGGCGCCGGTGGCCACCATGAGCGCCGCCGCCGAGCCACCGCCGGGAGTGGCCGAATCCGAGGCCAGAGCGGCCAACCAATCATCCACGGTTTCCACCAGTTGTCGTCCTTTCACCGGCAGCCGCCCGGCACCGGCCCGTATAGGCGTTAGGTCAATGACCCAGGATCGCGACGCTGTTCGCGCGCTCGTGCCACACCCAGTCAACCCCGCCCAGTCTGGCGGCCAGGGTTCGCGCCTGCTCATGGAGCGGAAGCATATTTGGATGGCGCACCTTATATTTGCCCCGCAATTGTTGAATCACCAGTTGGCTGTCGCCGCGCACCTCGATATGGTAGCTCTTTGGATCCTTGCCCGCCTTCTGGAGGGTGGCGAGCAGATCCTCCAACCCGGCTATCAGGGTACGATACTCGGCCTCGTTATTGGTGATATTCCCCGGATAGTCCTTCCGCTCCACCCGGGAGCGGTTATCACGGGTCCGTAACTCATACGAGCCATAGCCGGCGCCGGGGTTGCCCTTCGAGCCGCCATCGAAGGTGATGATGTAGTGCGGAACCGTGCTTGCCGCCGCCAAGTGGTGCTCCTTCCGTGCCGGGCAACCAGAGGGCATGCCATTCCCGCCTGGCCTAACGTGAATGGCCTCGGTGGTTATCTAGAATAGGGTATCAAAGCTGAGGACCGTCTGGGAGAGTATGCACGGATAGATCCTTGAGCGCCGCGAATATATCCCTCGTGCATTACAGAAACTCAACAGAAAGCCCACGGCCGCTAGCCGTGGGATGAATGCCGGTCTCTGAGCGTTCTCGTGCGGGTTTCGCGGCCTGGCCGTATCGGGGTGAAGGGAGGAAATCTCGCGAACAACCCACTGCTCGTAGAAGTTGCCGAGGGTATACTAGACTCATGGAAACGACCACTTTCCGACTGGCCTACCGCTTCCGCCTGGAGCCGTCCGCAGGGCAGCGCGCTCAGATGGAACGGTTCGCGGGGGCCAGACGCTGGGTATGGAATTGGGCGCTCGCGGCCTGGAAGGCGTACTATGCCACGCATGGCACAAGCATCCCGGCCAAGGAACTCTCCGTCCGGCTGACCGCGCTCAAACAGCAGCCGGAGACCGCCTGGTTGGGCGAGATGGATGCGCAGGCCCTCCAGCAAACGCTGGCCGATCCGCGGCGGGCCTTCGCCAACTTCTTTGCGCGCCGCGCCCGCTATCCTCGCTTCAAGAGCAAGAAGCGGGATACCGCTTTTCTCTCCTGAGATAAGGGGATGCAACCGTATGGATGCGCCCAGAAGCACAGAGGGAATGGAAGATACAGAGTGCGGCTCTGGTTCGCCCGGCGGTGACGAAACGTGGAGACGCCTCCGCGCCAATGGGGTATTCGTTTCTACCAGTACGCTACTCTCGGCATCCCTCACCCGGTTCCCAGGGTAGTCATCTGTGTTCTCCGTACCCTCTGTGCTTCTGTGCTTCAGGAGGGGCGCGATTCCGCGGAATCGCGGGTAAAGATCAGGCTAGATTGACTTCCGGGAAAGGCTTCTGTACGCTGATCATGTCATGACACAGAATAGATATAGCGTCCTGGTCGGACTCTTTTTGCTGGTGCTGCTCACCGGTGGATTTTTCCTGGCCAGCCGGGTGTTGATCAATAAGGTGGACAGTAAGATCGCGGCCGCGAACGCCACCTCCACGCCGACCGTGGCCCCTCCCGCCACTCCAACCATGGCCCCCACCTCGGCTTCCTCAACCGGACACGCGCACACTGCCGCGGAGCCGACCAGCACGCCCGTATCCAGCGCGGTAACGGTGTATATCGCCGCGACGAACAACATCTCGGCGGCGGCCGATACCCTCCCCGCGGATACCGGCACCTTTTACTGCATGGTGAATCTGCCCAACATTCCCCTGAGTACCCCGATTACCTTCAATTGGCAGTCGCTGCCCAATGGGACCGGCGTCTTTCAGTATTCGGAGGCGTATCCCACGCCGTTCAAATACACTTACGTCACCGGGCCGTTTTCTCCGGGCCAATACCGCTGCCAGATTTCCGCTCCCGTGAATGGGGTCATGCACACGCTAGGGTCGAAGACCTTCAAAGTAGGCTGATCCTCAGACGAACAGGCGGGGCAGGCGCTTCTTCCAGGCCGTGGGGAGAATAATATCAATAGCGTCGTCTACGGTCACGATGCCTTTCAGACGGCCTTCTTCATCCACCACGGGAGCAGCCAGCAAGTTGTATTTGGCGATCAGGCGGGCTGCCTCCGCTTCATCATCATCCAGCCGAAGAGTCACTACCTCCCGGTCCATGAAGTCCATCAATGGGGCGTCCGGATTGGCCACGATCAGGTCGCGGAGGGTAACGACCCCGGTAAGAGTCTCGCTCGCCAGGTCAGTCACCGCGAAAACGTAGTGGATCACGTCTATTTCCGGCGCCAGGGCCCGGAGATGGCTCATCACCTGCGCGGCGGTCCAGTTCTCGGGCACGGCCATGTAGTCCGTGGTCATAATGCCCCCGGCAGAGTCCTCCCGGTAGCTGAGGAGTTCCTTGACGTCCTCCGACTCTTCCTGCTCCATGAGGGCCAGCAACTCGTTGGCCTTCTCGTCGGACATCTCGCCAAGCACGTCGGCGGCGACCGACGGATCCATTTCCTCCAGAATGTCGGCGGCCTTTTCGCTTTCCATCCCTTCCAGCAGCGAGAGCTGGCGTTCCGGGGCTACCTCCTCCAGGGCCTCGGCGGCGGTTTCGTCGTCCATCCCCTCGAACAAGGCCACGCCCTCGTGGACACTCAGTTGGTCCACGATCTCCGCCAGGTCGGCGGGATGGAGGCGGGCCAGATTGCTGTGGGAAACGCGGAGTTTGAGCCCACCGGGATCGCTTCCCAGGGGGTCGACGTCTTCCCAGGCGATGAAGTTCTCCCGCGGGCGGATTCCGAAACGGCTGGCCACCTGTTGGATGCCCAGGCGGCGGAGCAATGCCTGGCCGCTGATGTCCACCCCGATTAGCCGGTAGTGTCCGTTCGTCCGGGCCAGTTGCAGGTCATTGACCCGCACCACCTTCCGGCCCTCTACGTCCACGATTTGCCGATCGAGGATCTGGCCGCCGACGAAGATCTCATTCGTGGCCGGCTGATAGGGGGTGATCTCCTCGCGAGGGGCGCGGAGCACGACCGTTGAATCAAAGTTGAGCACCTGCTCCCAGGGCACGAGCATGGTCTCGTTCCGGCGCCCCCCGCGCACCGCGACCGCCTTGATCACGGGATAGCCGTCATCGGCGGAAACCACGAGATCCGCTATCTTCCCCTGGCTCTCCCCGCGCGCGTCAAGCACGGGGCGACCGGCAATCTGGCTGAAGAATGGCATAAAAAAGCCACCTCACTTCCCGTCCGCTCTGAAGATCCTCCGGCTGGAGAACCGTGTTAGCTGCATACGGACCAGGCGAGGCGGCCGCGCCGCGTGACTGGGAAGCCGCTTAACCCGATAAGCACTCCCCAGGCGCGATGGTCGCCGTTCGCCGGTCCCCCTCTAAGTTTCCCGTGCTCATATATCCTTGGCAGTGAACCACATCAAAAGCGCCCTCTTGGGGCCAAGTACTGTGACCAGGACCTGTGTCCACGACGATCATCACCCCCTTCCCATACGCCGGACAGGCGCGTACATCACGCAAAGTGACAGGGCAGCCCCACATAGGGCCGCGTGCTTAACTCTAGCGCACCGATCCTACCCTGTCAATGCGAGGGAAATCCATGAAAGTTGCCGAACCAGGTTCATCCCCGCTACAGTAACGATGATCGTGGTGATCGCAGTAAGAAAGGGCGACCTGATGCGGTTCTTTCGGGCGACGCGACTTATGGCCGGCCTCGTGGTGGCGGCCCTCTTGATCCTGGCCCTCCCCGGTCGGCCGGCGGTGGCCGCTCGGCACCACCTCTACGTGGGGACGATCACCCGGATTTCCAGTGGCTCCTTGACCATCCACTCCAAGACCCACAACGCCAACTTTACCTTCGTCATCAACGGCGGTACCGCGTTTCTTCATAAGGGCCAGAGCATTTCCCGCGGCAATTTCCGGGTAGGATCCTATGTGACGGTCAGTTACAGCCCAGGCCCGAACGGCAGCATGATCGCCTACCACATCAGCTTGCGCCGGTAGGGCTCGGCTGGTCGGTACTCCAGCGCCGCACCATCCGCACCAGGTCGTCGATATCGAAGGGCTTGCGCAGCCAATCACGGGCCCGCATTCCCCTTCTAACCGCGTCCTCGCGCAGGGCGGTCATCGCCACAATCGGAATCGCGGCGGTCACCGGATCGGCGAATAACCGGCGGCTGACTTCCACTCCGTCCATGCCCGGCATGCTCACGTCGAGCAGAATGAGCGAGGGATGTTCGCTCGCGGCCAGGGGCAGGGTGGCGGCCCCGACAGCGGTAAAAACCCGATACCCCTCGAGCTCGAGCACGGCGGAGACCATTTCCTGGATACCGGGGTCGTCGTCCACCACCAGCACGGTTGCCGAATTCATGCCGACATATCCCCCAGTCCGCCTAGCGGGACGCGCCCGCCTCCCTCACTATAGACACCATGGCCCGATTGTGCCA
>DATBTL010000582.1:0-4587 GCA_036559345.1 Chloroflexota bacterium
GACCGTAGTCGGAGGCCCGCGTCCAGCCTACCCTCATGCAACCTTGTTCCACGAAACCTGCCCACTCCCATCTAAGACAGGAACAGGCGTTGCGGGGCGTGGGCATGGCGCATGCCGGCGATTTCCAGGAGCGGCGACCCGCCCCCCAACCGGTCGCGCGGAGAGGCCGCCGATACCACGACCGCCGCCTCGATATCGCCTTTAAGCCCATGAAGGGTACGCTGCGCGGCCATCTGGCCCAGGGGAATAAGCCGAACCGCCGCGCTCACCTGGTTGGCGACGCCGCCAAAGGCAAAGGCGCGGGCCGCGTCTTCCGGCCCGATGCCCAGCAGGCACGCCAGCATCCCGAAGGCGACCGCATGGTGCGGGCCAGCCTGCCAGGTGCCGCCAATCGTCCGCGGCCAGGGGTCCGCGACGAAGCCGGCGGCGACCGCGACCAGCCGGCGCCCAGCCCGCTCTCCCGCCTCCCGCCATTCACGCACCGGCCTAGCCGCCGCCAGGGCCGCGCCGGCCCGTGCCAACTCATCAAGGGAGCGGGACGCCGTGGCCTCGTGCGCCCAGCGGAGGGCCACCAGTTCGGTACGGGCAAGTCCCAAGCCCAGTTGCGCTCGCAGCAAAGCCCGGAGGGTCTCGGCGTCGCCCACGGCGCCATCCTCCACCAGGGTCTCCAGGCCATAGGAATGGGCATGGGCACCGATCGGGAAGGCGGAATCGGCGATCTGCAGGAGATCAAGCAGGGCTCTCATCGGCTCAGAAGAGAAAGTAGCGCTGGGCCATCGGCAACGTCTCCGCCGGCTCGCAGGTGAGTAACTCCCCGTCCGCGTACACGGTATAGGTCTCCGGGTCGACGCGCAGATCGGGCAGGGCGTCGTTTAGGATCATGTTGCGCTTGCCGAGCGCGCGGCAGCCCTGGACGGCGATGGCGGCGCTTGCCAATCCGAGGCGATCGGGCAGGCCCGCCTCCAGGGCGGCCCGCGAGATGAAGGTCACACAGGTCGCCCGCCGATTGGCGGCCCCGAACATCGGCCTGGCCAGCACCGGCTGCGGGGTGGGGATGGACGCGCCGGGGTCACCCATCGCGGCAGAGGCGATCATGCCCCCTTTGAGGACCAACTCCGGCTTGACCCCGAAAAAGGCCGGACGCCAGAGCACCAGGTCGGCCAGCTTCCCCGGCTCGACCGATCCGACATGACCGGCGATCCCATGGGCGATGGCGGGGTTGATCGTGTACTTGGCGATGTAGCGGCGAATGCGCGCGTTGTCGTTGTCGCCCCGATCCGCGGGCAGCTTGCCCCGCTGGCGGCGCATCTTGTCCGCCGTTTGCCAGGTGCGGAGGATGACCTCGCCCACGCGGCCCATGGCCTGCGCGTCGGAGCTCATCATACTGATGGCGCCGAGATCGTGCAGGATATCCTCGGCGGCGATCGTCTGGGGCCGGATCCGGGACTCCGCGAAGGCAAGATCCTCGGCCACGGCGGGGTCCAGGTGGTGGCAAACCATCAGCATATCCAGATGCTCCTGCACCGTATTCACCGTGAAAGGGCGGGTGGGGTTGGTCGAGGAAGGCAGTACATGGGGAAGGGAGCAGACCCGCAGAATGTCGGGCGCGTGTCCGCCGCCCGCACCCTCGGTGTGATAGGTGTGGATAGTCCGTCCGGCGATCGCCGCGATCGTGTCCTCCACGAATCCGGCTTCATTGATCGTGTCCGTGTGAATGGCCACTTGCACGTCATGGCGGTCCGCCACCCTCAGGGCCTGGTCGATGGCCGCCGGTGTCGATCCCCAGTCCTCATGCAGCTTCAGGCCAATGGCGCCGGCCTCGATCTGGGCATCGAGTCCCTCGGACCGGGAACTGTTGCCCTTGCCCAGGAAGCCCAGGTTGACCGGATAGGAGTCCGCCGCCTGCAGCATCCGCGCCAGGTACCAGGGACCGGGGGTGCAGGTGGTGGCGTTGGTGCCGGTGGCAGGACCGGTCCCGCCACCGATCATGGTGGTGATCCCCGATGCCAGCGCCTCGTCTACCAATTGCGGGCAGATGAAGTGGACATGGCTATCCACGCCGCCGGCGGTGATGATCAGACCCTCGCCGGCGATCACCTCGGTGCCGGGACCGATCTCCATGCCCGGCGAGACGCCGTCCATGATCGCCGAATTGCCGGCTTTCCCGAGCCCGGCGATCCTCCCGGCCCGCATCCCCAGGTCGGCCTTGACGATCCCCCAGTGGTCGACGATCAGGGCATTGGTGATCACCAGATCGAGCGCGTCGACCGCGTTGCCCTGGCCCATGCCGTCCCGGATCACCTTTCCGCCCCCGAACTTGACCTCGTCACCAGGGTGGGTGCGATCCTCCTCTACCTCCAGGATCAGGGCGGTATCGGCGAGGCGCACCCGGTCGCCGGTAGTCGGTCCATACATGCGGGCGTAGGCACGGCGCGGGATCTCCACGCTCATTCCCCGCCTTCTTTCTCGGGATCGGCAAAGGTGAATCCTCCGGCGCGGGCCCGTCCCACGGCAGCCTCGCGCGCCCCAGGCTCGTCCAGGGCTCCGTTCACCAGACTATTGAGTCCGATCACCTCCCGGCGGCCGCCCAGGGGGACAAGCCTGACCGGCTGCTCCTCACCCGGCTCGAAGCGCACCGCCGTGCCGGCGGGCACATCCAGCCTGCAACCGAAGGCGGCGGCGCGGTCGAAGCGGAGGGCGCGATTGGCTTCGAAGAAATGCATATGCGAACCGACCTGGATCGGCCGGTCGCCGGTGTTGGCTACGATGACGGTGAGAGCATCATGCGCCGCGTTAATGGTCACCATCCCTTCGCGCGTTAGCACCTCGCCGGGGATCGGCGCGGCGTCCACGGCGGGCGCCTCGGTTGCCTGGCTGATCGGATGATGGACGGTGACCAGCTTGGTGCCGTCCGGGAAGGTGGCCTCCACGCTTAGCTCCTCGATCATGGCCGCCACGCCATCCATCACGTCCGCCGTGGTCAAAATCGTGCGGCCATGGCTCATCAAATCGGCCACTGATCGGCCATCCCGCGCCCCTTCGAGGAGCGCGGCGGTGATCAGGGCCACCGCCTCGGGATGATTCAAGCGGAGACCACGGGCGCGGCGCTCACGGGCCAACAGGGCGGCCACCACGATCAGCAGCTTCTCCCGCTCGCGTGGGCTCAGGTGCATCCGCCGTCCCCTCCTTCGTGCCGGGCCCACTGGGCGATGGGCCAATTCAAGGCCGGTCAGGCACATGCTCACCATGCGAGCGCCGGCCACCTCTCTGGTCCGGCCGCGCTGCCGGGGATGTCGTCCGTGATACTGAGTACTTTAGCAGATCCATTGGCCGGCGGAGCTCGACCGATGTCGAACCGTCCGCGAGGGTACACCAGAGCTTTGTCGTCGATTCCGCGTTGTGGGGGCGCGGGTCTCCAGGCATGAACGGATCCTTCTACAAACCCACGGCACGCCCGTCCGCGCTCGTGCCACGACCCGTGCGTCATGGTGTGGTATAGTACCCAGTGGAAGTGTCTCTCTCATAGGCCACGCGGGCGTAGGATATGGGACGAGCCACTGCCCGTAGGCGCAATACCATGGCGGTGTGCGCGGCGCCTATGCTCCCGCGCCGCGGCGACTTGTCGACTGTACGGTGCTTGTACCGCCCGGGACCTTGGACAGAATCTCGGTCCCACAGGTGTGTCATAATCGGCGCTTTGTCGCGCCAGGCTCCTTGGCCACTGGTTTTGAAGCATGACTGACTGCTGCCTATGCGGCCCCTGACCACTATCCAGTGGTGGAGGCCGCGTCCACCATAAGGAGAATACTGATGAATATCGCTACGGCCGGCCATGCGCCGGCAGTGAACCCCCGGGGGCGCCTGTCCGACGCGGATCGCGCCCTGATGCTGGCGGTGGCCGAGCGAGAGTGGGCGCAAGGCAAGATCACCATCGAGGAATACCAAGATATCCAGGACCGGTGCCGGTTGTATCCGGGCGCCGCTTTGATTCACGGCATCCTCCGGCTGGCCGGAGGAAGTGGGGTAGCTCGCTTCCCGTTTGGCCAACCCGGCGACCCTTTGCCACGCATGCTCGAGCCGCGCGTCGAGACGATTCCCGTCAACTCGATCGTGGGAAGCGCCGATCGGGCGACGCACCTGGATCGCCGCTTCCGCCCAATCCATGGCGGCCGCGCTCGCCTGGAGTCCATCCGGCAGGCCATGGAAGCTGGGCTGGCCTTCCCACCAATCGAGGTCTATCGGCTGCATGGGGCGTGCTATGTGATCGATGGCCATCATCGCGTAGCGGCGGCGCTGCGGATTGGCCAACTCTATCTTGATGCCGTCGTCATCGAATGCTGGGCCAGCAGGGAGGGGAGTGCGCGTCCGGTCGACGCGGCGCGGGAAGCGTTCGGCCGGCGCACCGGTCTGGAGATCCTCAGCCTGAGCACGCCGGGGCGCTACGAACAGGCATTGACGCAGATCCAAGAGCATC
The DNA here is from genome assembly GCA_036559345.1 of Chloroflexota bacterium. GTDB lineage: Bacteria > Chloroflexota > UBA5177 > JANWHV01 > JANWHV01 > JANWHV01. Next base: position 4,475 of record DATBTL010000582.1, read on the forward strand.
GCTGGTATCTGGGCGAGCGGGGACGGGTCGTGGACCTGGCCGAAGCGGCGTGGGACTGGTACCAGGTAGCGTATCTCCCGGCCCTACAGCAGTTGATCGCGGCCGGCTTGGTC
>DATBTL010000583.1:0-6154 GCA_036559345.1 Chloroflexota bacterium
TCGCGGCGCCCTGCGCAAGCGTGCCCTGTCGCGGCTGGCCACCGACCTGATCGCCAAATATCGGATCCGCACCCAGTCCGCCGCCCAGTCGATCCGCTCCCTGAGCGGCGGCAACCAGCAGAAGGTGGCCCTGGCGGCGGCCATCGCCAAGCGACCGCGACTGCTGGCCCTTGAGGAGCCAACCCGCGGCGTGGACATTCATACCAAGGCGGATATCTACGCCTTACTCCGCGCCTTCGCCCAGGAGGGCACGGGGGTCTTGATCTTTTGTACCGAGGTCTCTGAAGTGTTCGAAGTGGCCGACCGGGCTTTGGTCGTGGACAATGGCTACCTTTCTCCCCCCCTGGATGTACAGTCCTACGCGCAGGTAGAGGGGCTCGCGGCGGATATCACCCGCCTGGAGAGTCACTGGCGCGCGTCCGCCGGGCCCGTGCCCCGCCCGGCGACCAGCGGGACGAGGGTAGGCGCGTAGGTGGCAAGCCGTGCCCGATATGCGGCGCAAGGAGGGAGCCATAGGGATGTCTGACTCATCACTCGCGGAACCGGGGACGCCGCCGGCGGAGCCGGGGGTTCCGGCCGCGCCGGCCGGCCGGTTGCGCTCGCTCGGTATCCCCCTGGCCCTCGTGCGAATCGGAGGGCTGCTGGCCGCGATCGTCCTGATCATGATCGTGTTCCAGTTGCAGAACTCCTATTTCCTGACCAAGGACAACATGCTGGAGTTGATCCGCTCCATGAGCACCCTCGGCATCGTGGCCCTTGGCGAGACATTGGTGATCATCGCGGGCGAGATCGATCTCTCGGTGGGCGCCGTGTATGGCTTCTGCGCCATGGCCCTCGGCGAGATGTGGATGCATGGGCTGTCGCTCTGGGTGGCGCTTCCGGCCGCGCTGCTGATCGGGGCGCTCCTTGGCCTCGTCAACGCCTTCTTCACCGAGATCGTGGGCATCCCTTCCTTTATCGCCACGCTGGGCATGTTCAGCCTGGCCCAGGGCCTCACCTACCTGATCAGCAATTCGCAAAGCATCAATCCCCAGTTCGGCACCCCACCGGTCGACGCGGGCCAATTCAGCTTCTTCCATGGCCTGAGCGGATCCCAGCTTCCCTTCAACATCCCCACGCAGATCCTCTGGCTGGTGATTGCCGCCGTGGTGATCGGCCTGCTGCTGCACCGATCGCTCTTCGGCTTCCGCCTCACCGCGATCGGCGGCAATCCCGAGGCGGCCCGCCTGATCGGACTGCCGGTCAGGAGCTACAAGTTCTGGGTCTTCGCGATCAGCGGGCTCTGCGCGGCCGTGGGCGGCATATTGGATTTCTCGTTCATCAGCTCGACCTCGCCTAACGCCGGTATCAACAACATCACCTTCCCCACCTTCGCCGCCGTGATCATCGGCGGCGCCAGCCTGAGCGGCGGCCGGGGTACGGTGGTGGGGACGCTGGCCGGCGCCCTCCTGCTGGGCACGATGGCCAACGGCCTGAACCTCAACCTGGTGGATCCCTTCGTGCAGTTGGTCGCGGTCGGCATCGTGACCATCGCCGCCGTGTCTCTGGATCGCTGGGCCGGCCTGTTCGGCGCCCGCGCCCGGCGCCGGCGGTAGTACGGTCTGGCGCAAGTCCGCCTTCAGTCGTAGGGGCACCGGGTACCCCTACAGAGAACCGCCCGGGGACTTGCGCCGGGACTAGGCCCGCGGCGGCGGACCGGGCCACGAACCTAGCCAGAGCGCTGGGCAGGCTACTCCTGGGTCCAGGGCATCCCGGACGGTGTCTGCAAGCCGCCCTCGATCCACAGGAACTGGCCGTTGATCGCGGCCGCGTCGTCACCAAGCAGATTGAGCACCCGCTCGGCGGCCTTGCTCGGTGGATCTCCGCCCGTCTGTTCCACCCAGGCCGCCCAGTCACGAAGGCCCGATCCCTCCTCGTCCAGCAGCGCGGCCCGATCCTTGATTTCCCGCCACATCTCCGTCTTCAGGTCACCGGGATGCAGCGCGTTGGCCGTCACCCCCGTGCCGGTGAGCTCGGCGGCCAGACTCCGAGTCATCGCGTTCAGCGCGATTTTGCTGACCGCGTAGGCGCTGGTGAGCGGGCCCGGGGGGTGAAGGGCCGCGGCGGAGCTGATGTTGATGATGCGACCCCATCCACTGTCGATCATGCCGGCGACGAAGGCGCGGCAGGTCAAGTAGGCGCCGAAGGTATTCACCTGGACCGTGCGGATCCAGTGCTCCGGATCGCTGTCCTTGAGCAGGGCAATGGGACCGTACATGCCGGCGCTGTTCACCAGCACCGACGGGATACCAAGCGCCTGCGTTACCTCGGGCAGCAATCGTCCCAGGACCGCTCCGGCATTGGTTACGTCGATCGGGAAGATCTCGGCGACGCCGCCGGCCGCGTGGATAGCCTGGCGAGTTTCCGCCAGTTGCGCCTCGCCCCGCGCTACGAGCGCCACGGATAGCCCCTGGGCGGCCAGCGCCTCGCCGATCGCCCGCCCCACCCCGCGTCCGGCGCCGGTCACGACCGCCACCTTGCCGGAAAGCCGAGCCGAACGCTCCATATCCCTCCTGCTTCCGCTATGGGCCCGAGCCGAGTATCCATAGGACAATGCCCGCGCCTCGGCGCATTCGATGCTGGAATCCATTCCGGCGATCCTTTGGAGTATACAGAGCGCCGCCCGCGCCTTCAATGGTCATAAGGATCATCCGGCGCGCCCCAGGCTTGACAGGGGGTACGCAACTTCGTATCCTCTTGATGGAACGGTTCCGGTGACGATTGCTGCATCAAGCCAGCCATCCGGGAGTCGCGGGATGTCGCTCTCTCTCAGTCAGCTCCGTTATGGGCGTGATGGCGCGCCGCCTACCCGGCACGAACTGCGGGCGGGACCACTCACCGCGCTGCTGGACGGCGCCGACCTGCGCCGGGTGCGCCTTGGCGAGGTTGAGGTGGCGCAACGGATCTACGTCGCGGTACGTGACGAGGTCTGGAACACCATTCCGGCTCGATTCGCCGATTGGCAACTCGCTATCGCCGCCGACCATTTCAGCGTCGGCTTCACCGCTCGCCACCACCATGGGGACATCGATTTCTCCTGGCGCGGGCGGATCGTGGGCACCGCCGATGGCGTGATCAGCTATAGCATGGATGGGGTCGCCGGGTCCGACTGCCGCTACTGCAAGATCGGTTTCAACGTGCATCATCCGCTGACCGGCACGGTTGGGCGGCCCTTCACGGCGCGGACGCCGGATGGTCCTCTCGAGGGCGTGCTCCCGTCGCGGATCGCCCCCCAGCTCTTTCAGGATGGGCGGCTGACCGCCATGTTCGCCCCCTACGATTCGCTGACCCTGGAGCCGCGGGACGGCATCACCGTACGCTTCGCCTTCGAGGGCGACCTCTTCGAGATGCAGGATCACCGGAACTGGACCGACGGCAACTTCAAGAGCTACGGCACCCCGCTCTCGATTCCCGTCCCCATCGAAGCCCACGCGGGCCAAGAACTGCGCCAGGGAGTGACGCTCCAGGTTAGCGGGCCGGCGCCCGAGCGGCACGCCGAGGAGAACATAGTACGCCTGACTCTCGGACGGCCAACCGGCAGGCGTCTGCCGCCGATCGGCACCTGCCTGGCGAGCCATGGCGGCACGCTGTCCAGCCGCGAGGCCGGCCTGCTGCGGGCGCTTCGACTGGATCATGTGCGGGTGGATTTGTACCTCGATCGTCCGGGCTGGCAGGATGCGTTGCGGCGAGCGGGCGCGGACATCGAGGCGCTGGGATCGCGGCTGGAGTTGGCGCTCTTCGTGACCGATGACACGGACACGGCAATCGGCGAGTGCGCCGGGCTGCTGACGGCGCTGTCCTTGGCGCCCGCGCGGGTTCTGATATTCCAGGATAGCGGCGGCCGGAGCACCGTGGCGGGTTCGACGCCTGGGCGCCTGGTACGCCGCGTGCGCGAACGCCTGCGTCCCTTGCCGGAGGATGTGCCGCTGGCGGGCGGCACCAAGCAGTTCTTCGCGGAGATCAACCGCGATCCGCCGGAGGCGGCGGCCATGGACGCGGTGGTCTTTTCGATCAATCCGCAGGCGCATGCCTGCGACGACACCTCGCTGGTTGAGAACCTGGCGGCCCAGGCGGATGTGGTGGAGTCGGCGCGCGCCCTCTGCGCCGGCCGCCCGATTGTCATCAGTCCGGTGTCCTTCATCGGCCGCGACGGCCCGTACGCGGCGGGACCACCTCAGCCCGACGGTCTACCCGGCAACGTGGATGTGCGGCAGGCATCGCTCTTCGGCGCGGGCTGGACGGCGGTCAGCGTGAAGTATCTGGCCGAGAGTGGCGCCGCCTCGCTAACCTACTACGAGACAACCGGCTGGCTGGGTCTGATCGAGACCGATGCCGGCCCACCGCTGCCGGACCGGTTCCCGTCCCAACCCGGGATCGTGTTTCCGCTCTACCATGTCTTCGCGGATCTGGCCGAATGGAAGGCCGCCGATGTGTTGGAGTTGCGTACCGATGACGCGCTCGCGGTGAACGGCTTGGCGCTGCGCGACGCCGCCGGCGCGCATGTCCTGGCCGCCAACCTGACCAATCAGCCGCGAACCGTGCTGATCGGGCCGTTCGCGGGCCGGCGGGTGAGAGTGCGTCCGCTGGACGAGGAAACCGCGATACAGGCCATGCACGATCCCGCCGGCTATCGGGCTGCCGGTAACGAGGAGGAGTTGGCGGATGGTCACCTGCGACTCACGTTGCGGCCGCTGGCGCTGGCACGCATAGACGAAATCGACGCGCCGTGAGGGACGCTGGTGGGGATGATGGGTGGTGGGAATCCACCGCCCGATAGTCGAGAGAAGAGAGGGATGGGATGATCAGGCGAACCTTCGCGATGCGGCTCAAGCCCGGCGCGCTCGCCGAATACAAGCATCAGCACGACCAGATCTGGCCCGAATTGGTCGAGGAGATCAAGCGGTGCGGTATCCACGGCATGACCACCGTGGTGGACGGCACACTGCTGGTACTCTTCTCCGAGATTGAGTCCGAGGATGCCTGGGATCGCCTCTGGCACTCCGATGTACACATGCGCTGGGGCGCGGTGATGGAGCCGCTGATGGCCTTCGGCGAGGACGGGATCGTGGAATCCAAGACCCTTGACGAGGTGTTCCACCTGGAGACCTGACCGGGGAGGCTGAGTTTCACGTGGGGAGTCCTAGCTCGACTCGGTCGTCTTGCCCATGGACTTCATCGCCCGCGGGCCTCACGGCGAGACCCATTCAGGCTGGAAGCCGCCTGGACAGGAGACCGGGATCTATCAGCCCTGATCTGACCCACTCCTGGACAGCACGGCGGGCAACCTCATAGTAAAGGGAGCGGCACACGCTGCATCGGTGTCTGATTTCGACCTACCGACGCAGGAAAGCATTCCCATATTCGGCGAGACGAGCTCGCCCGCCGCCCGCCGGGAAATCGGTGACATCGGGGTGCAAACTGTGCTCCAGGCGGGCGCCGTACGCCAGGGCATAGGTCGCCGACGCCGCCATGCCCGCCCACTCGGCGTCGGTGAAGGGGACGCCGCGCGCCGCCTCGTACTCGGCGATGAAGGCGCGTGCCTCCGCCGGGCTCGGCGCCACGGGCGGCTCCGAGAGAAGCCAGTCCATGGGGAAGGTCGTGGCCGCCCGCGCGACGATAGTCGTCTCCTTGTCGCGGGTCAGGCTGTCCCAATCGTAGACCACACTGAGCGTGTCACCGACGAAGCGACAGTTCTGCGTACTCCAATCGGCATGGCCGATCACGATCTCGCCCGGGCAGCGCGTTACGGTCTCCCGAGCCTCCGCGGCGATGCGGTCGATCCACTCAGCGCCCGCCGCCGTGGCCTCGAAGTCGAAGATCGGGCTGTGGGGCACCGGCCAGAGGGAGCCGGGTGGGAGCGGAGTTAACGTCCCGGGCCGCAAACCCGCCATGTTTCTCAGGCTCCGAGTCGAGAGGACCAACTGGGCGAGCCCCGCGGCCATGGCGTGACGGATGGCCGGCTGGTGCGCGTCGGCATACTCACCCTCGTCCACGAACTCCTCGACGGTTGCATACCCGTGGCCCAGCCGTGCCGGTGCAAGGAGCGGTCGCGGGCAAGGAAAATCGTGGGCGGCCAGGAAGTGTTGCACGCGATGCACCGCATGGAGGAAACCGG
>DATBTL010000584.1:0-1600 GCA_036559345.1 Chloroflexota bacterium
CCATACCCCGAGCGCCGCGATGACCAGCGGCAGGTAGCGCGGCTCCAAAGGCGAGAGGGCGAAGAGCGTCCGCAGCGGCGGCACGGCGGAGATAACCAGGAACGCCAGCATCAGGACCACCGCCAGCACCGCGGGCTTTCGGTCGCCGCCGTGTTTCTCGGCGCCCTCCCACCACGTATTCGGTGGTTCAACGAAAATCACCAGGAAGAGGCCGGAGAAGACGAGGAATGCCGCCAACGCGGTCTGGGCATAGGGCACGCTCGTGGTGACCGCCTGCTCGCCCGCTGCCTCCCGCGCGTTCCCCAGCAGCCCGAGCGACCACAGGCGCAGCCCGATCGTGCCGTAGAACACCGCCAACCCAAGCAGACTGGAGAACACGGCGGCGGGGATCACGAAGTGCCAGAGATCACGGGCTAGGCTGGCCCGCGGGCGAATTCCCGGCTGGGCCCAGAAGGCGAGCAGGACGCTCGGGATCCCGACCGTCAGCAGGGTGATGACCGAGCTGTTCCGCACCGCGAGGGGGAAGATGCCAACCACCAGGGCCGAAACAATGACCAGCGCCATGGTGCTGATGCGGGCCAGGAAGAGTTTGAGGATGTGCTGCATACCGTTAAGGATGCGCTGTCCTTCGAGTACGGCCGGGGCCAGCGCCGCGAACGAGTCGTGTACCAGCACGATGTCTGCCACCGCCCTGGTCGCCTGGCTGCCGCTCTGCATGGCGATGCCCAGGTTGGCCTTTTTGAGCGAGAGTACGTCGTTGACCCCATCACCGATCATCGCCACGTAGTGGCCCCGCTCACGTAAGGCTTCGATCAGGCGCTCCTTCTGTCGCGGGGTGATCCGCCCGAATATGGTTGTCTCCTCGGCGGCCTGAGCGAATTCGACCGGGCTCATGCGCTCCAGTTCGGGCCCGGAGACGCGCGTGATGTCCGGGCCGAGCCCCGCCTGCAGGGCGAGCGCCGTGACCGTCTCCGGGTCATCACCGGAAATGATCTTGGGCGACACGCCGGCGCTGATGAAGGCGGCCAGGGTCGAGCCTGCTTCGGCGCGCAACTCGTCACTCAACCCTACCAGGCCCAGCGGCGTCATGCCAGGCGGCAGGACCGAAGCATCGCCGCGATCTTCCAGCAGCGTGGGGTCTGGATGATGGGCGATCAGCACCACCCGCAGCCCCTTGTCAGTCCAGCTCCGCGCCTGGACAGCGATCGCCTGCCATGCTGGAGCGTCCGGTGAATCCGCGTCCAGGAGGAAAGGATGGAGGAATTCCGGCGCCCCAAGCGCAAAAATGCCGCTCATCGGAATACCATCCCGCATGCCCGTGGTCTCCGCGGCCAACGCTACCGCGCTCCACTTGCGGGCCGACGAAAACGGCGCCTCGGCCACCAATCCGCGCGGCTCGGCGGGGCAGGCGTCCGCGATCGCCTCGCTGGTCTTGTTGTGCGTCGTGGCGCTGGCGACCATCGCGCCCAGCGCGCGTCGCAGATCTCCCTCCTTGATGCCCAGTGGCCAGATACTGGTGACCCGTAGACGGTTGGCGGTCAGCGTCCCGGTCTTGTCGAGGCAGAGGACGTCAACATTGCTCAGCGATTCGATGGCGTTG
>DATBTL010000585.1:0-7368 GCA_036559345.1 Chloroflexota bacterium
CCGCACCCCAGCTACCCACGCGAGGGCCGTGGTCCGCGCCCGCGCCGGCGAGGTAAGCCGGGGTGTCTGATGCCCGCTTCGCGATAGGTTCCCCGCCAGGGCAACCAGGAGCACGGCCAGAACCGCCACGCCGCCGCCGCCCAGGCTACCAAACACGATCTGCCCACGCCGGCGAAGCGGCCGCTCTCTTACCGGTCGGCGCTCCCCGGTTCCCCGATGCACGGTCGCCGCCAGCACGGCGGCCCGCAGGCGTGGATTGGGGGCGCTCGTCAGAGCGGTGGTGATCCGCGCCTCGTCGCGCCGATAGGCGGCCAGGATAGCGGCGCACCCCGCGCAACCGGCAAGATGGGCACGCACGGCGTCGCCTTCGGGACCGCGGTCTCCAATCAGCACCGCGTCGTGATAGAGGGAGAGGAGCGGTCGGCACCGCTCGCAGCTGATCATTTCTCCCCCGTAAGGGCATGCATGGCTTCGACCATGGGCAGCCCCTCGCCGATGCCCTCGGGATCGAGGCGCGAGTAGATCTCCCGAAATCGCTCACGGGCCCGGAACAGCAAGGTGTTCGCGTTTCGGGCCGTGATTCCGAGTGCCTGGGCAATATCGACGTTCGACATGTCCGCCACCGTACGGAGAAGAAGGCATTCGCGATAGCGGGGCGGCATCTGGGCCAGAGCCTCCCGCACTAGCTCCCGCTCCGCCAACTGGCCGGCGAAATCGCCTCTGGTTGGGAGGATATGCTCGTGCTCAACCCCGAACGGCAGCCAGGAGATCAGCCGCTTGTGGCGCATGGCGTCAATGGCCGTATTACGGGCGATCCGAAATAGCCAGCCAGCGGTAAACTGCTGGCCGATCCGTCGTCGCTCCATCGCCTCATAGGCTTTGATCAAGGTATCCTGGGCCAGATCCTCGGCCTGCTCCCTGCTTCCCACCATGCCAAAGAGAAAGGAAATGAGCGGCGCATGGTAGCGATCCACCACGCCGGTGAAACTGCCGCCCAGAATTTCCACGCCGGTATCGGCCGCCGGAGCGGTCCATGCCGAAGGCGCCGGCCCCCGGTAGTCAACGCACTCTGCCTGAATCAGCTCCGTCGCTCCCTCGGCTCCATTGCATGCCGTCCCGCCCGCCGATACTTCGGCGGGCGGGGCGCCGGCCAGCAGGCCGGGCAGCGCGGGTTTCCCCTCTTCTGAAATCAACGGATGGGGCTCCGACATTATTACACCACTGGCGAAAAATACCGGCGGCCGGCGTCGCGTGCCGCGTCCTGGGCTATACTCACTCTCAGGAACATAGGATACCGCCAGAGGCGACCCGCATGGGCCGCCGGGCTCCGAAAGAGGAAGTTACAGCACCCGTGCAAGACGTTCGGACTCTCGCGCAACGCACGATGGATAACGTCGAACGGGTGATCATCGGCAAACCGGATGCCGTGCGCCTGGCCATGGTGGCCGTGCTCCGCGGCGGCCATGTATTGATCGAGGATGTCCCTGGGGTGGGGAAGACGATGCTTGCCCGCGCCCTGGCCCGCTCCATCGGCGCCACCTTTCATCGGATTCAGTTTACTCCCGACCTCCTGCCCAGTGATATTACGGGCGCCGAGATCTACAACCAGCATACGCAGGAGTTCCATTTCCGCCCCGGCCCCTTGATGGCCCAGATTATTCTGGCGGATGAGATCAATCGGGCCACTCCCAAAACCCAATCGGCCCTGCTGGAAAGCATGGATGAGCGGCAGATCACGGTGGATGGGATGACCCACCCGCTCCCCCGCCCCTTCATGGTGCTCGCCACGCAGAACCCTCTCGATTTCGAGGGAACCTTCCCCTTGCCGGAGGCCCAACTGGACCGTTTCTTCCTTACCATCACCCTCGGTTACCCCACGATGGAGCAAGAGTTGGCGATCCTGGACGGGCAGCAGCGGACCCATCCCCTGGAGGCCCTGCCCACGGTCACCGAAGTGGTGGACCTTCTGGCGGCCCAGGTCCGGGTCCGCGAGGTCTACGTGGATGAGTTGGTCCGTCGATACATCGTCACCCTGGTGCAACAAACCCGCCGCCACGGCGATCTGAGGCTGGGGGCCAGTCCCAGAGGTTCGCTGGCCCTCTTCCAGGCCACCCAGGCGTGGGCGGCCCTGGATGGGCGGGACTACGCGCTGCCCGACGACGTGAAGGCCGTGGCCTCGGCCACCCTGAGCCACCGCTTGATTGGCCGCTCCTGGGCGGACTCCGGTACCGATCAGGGACGGGATATTATCGCCGATCTCCTGCGGACCACCCCGGTCCCCGGAAACGGGCTGGTCCGCGGACGCCCAAGCATGGTGGCGGAGGTACGCGGCTAGATGCGGCGTGCCCTACGCTCCTATCAGCGCGGCTTGCTCGCCATGGCGCCCGCCGTGGTTCTGAGCAGCATGGTCAGCATCCTGGGCAATTGGCCCTGGACACTGGAGCCGCTGACCGACTGGGTGATGCTGACCACTCCGGTCGATCTCGCCGACCGCCTCCTGCTGGATCTCGGTTCCCTGGCCCGTCCCCTGGCCCTTCTGGGTGGCTTTGCTCTTTTCCTGGGTATCGGCGGGGTGGGAGGGCTGATCGCGGGACCGGCGCCGAGCCCCAGCGATCGGGGAGTGTTTCAGGGTGCGGGCTATGCCGGCCTACGAGTGATACGCCTGGCCGCCACGGCGATCTTCCTGGGGTTGATCCTGGCTTTCATGTTCCCCGCGCCCGCTCTGGCGCCTGCGCTCGTCTTGGGGGCCGTCTATGTGGGGTTGCTGGCCGTCCCGCCCCTGGCGGGGCAGGCGCGTCACGATGCTGGTCCCAGCCGGAGGGACTTTATCAGGAATAGCGCCCGTGTCGTGGGCCCCGCCGCCGCCCTGGTCGCTCTCTTCCTTCTGCAGCCCTGGTACCGGGCCAGGACTCTCGTGACGCGGAGTGGGCGCCTCTTCGTCTTCCGCGTGCCCGCGCCCCGGCGAAGCGGGTTTACCATCGCGGGGCTCACGCCGGAGGTGACGCCGCCCAGCCAGTTCTACTACATGAGTAAGAACCTGGTGGATCCCGATCTGAGCGCCGGCGCCTGGCGGCTCCGCGTCGACGGTCTGGTGAACACTCCGCGACGGATCGGCTTCGAGGAGATTCTGGCCATGCCGCCTCAGAGCCAGTATGTGACCCAGGAATGCGTCAGCAATCCAGTGGGCGGCCCGCTGATCAGTTGCGCCCTCTTCACCGGCGTGCCGCTCTCCCACCTGCTGGATCTGGCCGGCCCACTCCCTCACGCGGCCACGGTGGTGATGCGCGCCCCCGATGGTCATGTCGACAGTATCCCCCTGACGGTGGCCCGGCAAGATGAAGTGCTCGTCGCCTATGCCATGGATGGCGCGTATCTGGAACCCGCCCATGGCTATCCCGCGCGCATCCTCGTGCCCGGCAGCTACGGGTTCAAGAGCATCAAATGGGTGGAACACCTTGAGTTGGTGTCGGGTAGCTTCAGCGGCACCTGGCAGGAGCGTGGGTGGACCGCCTCGGGACTCGTTCACAGCATGGCACGCATCGACGTGGCCCGGTCGACGGCCAAGGGAGTGGCGGTGGCCGGCGTGGCCTTCGCGGGGACGCGCGGCGTGCGGGCGGTGCAGGTCCGAGCGAACGGCGGCCCCTGGCAGCCGGCTATCCTTCACACGCCCCCGCTTTCGCCACTCACCTGGGTGCAATGGCGCTGCCTGATCCGCGCCCGCGGCAAAGTTACCCTGGAGGCGCGAACTATCGACGGCATGGGGAAGACGCAAGAGAGCAGGGCAAGCGACATCTACCCCGCCGGGGCCACCGGCTACCATCAGATAACGGTGAACGTATGAGTGAAGGGGCGATCCTCATCCTCCTGGCCTGGCAGTGGCTGGCCGGTACCCTGGCCCGCCGCCGCTACGAAGGGCTCCCGAGCGTTCTGGCCCCGGCGGGCGCAACGGCGGTAGGGCAGCCACGGGAGCATCGGGCCGACCCCTTACCCGTCTCCGTGATCATACCCGCGCGCGACGAGGCCGCTACGCTTCCCGCCCTGCTTGCCTCGCTGGCAGCGGCCTGGCCACCCGTGGCTCAGATCCTGGTAGTGGATGATCAGTCCAGCGATGATACCGCCGCGGTCGCCCGCGCGGCGGGCGCCACCGTCGTCGCCGCCCCCGATCCGCCGGCTGGGTGGACCGGGAAGACCCACGCCTGCCATCTGGGAGCCTGGAGGGCGGAGCAGCCGTGGCTGTTGTTTCTCGATGCCGATACCCGCCTCCAGCCCCAGGCGGTGATCGCCGCGCTGGCCCATGCCGAGGCAACCGGGCTGGAGGCGCTTTCGCTATTTCTGGCCCAGGAGTGCCGAAGCTTCTGGGAGCGCTTGCTGCTCCCCCATGCCTACGCTCTCTACTTCATTGGTGCTCGGACCGGCACTCCCCTCGCCAATGGACAATTCATCCTGATCCGCGCCGACGCCTATGCCCACTGTGGCGGCCACGCGGCGGTGCGGGAGAGCATTATCGATGACGTGGCCCTGGCGGGAGCCTGCCAACGCGCGGGGGTCCGGCTCCAGATGGCGCGGGGAGAGACCCTGGCCTCGGTAAGGATGTATGACCGCCTGGCGGCCATTCGCGAGGGATTCGGCAAGAACGCCGCCCGCTTCATCGCCGTGGACCCGGTGGGCGGGGCGCGGACGGTCGCCGGCTCCATCGCCGCCACGCTGCCGCCGCTCCTGATCTGGCGAGCCTGGCGGCTCGGCGGCAAGGGACGCGCACTGGCGGCGGCCCTTTCCTACGGGCTGGGGGTGCGCAACCTGTGGTACTGGCAACGCCTCTTCCAGGCCAGGCGCCTGCTCGCATTCGCGCATCCCCTGGCGGCCCTGGTGTTTCAAGGGATCGCCTGCGAATCACTGGCGCGCGTGGTGTTTCGACGCGGAGTCACCTGGAAGGGCAGAACCTATCGGTGAGGAGGAAGGGAATGCTGGGCATTCCCTTCCTCCAAAATCGAACTTCGCCTTATTTGCCGAGTAGGCGTCCAAGCGCGGTACGCTGGGTGGTTCGCCGCCGGAATGCCTCGTCAAGGAGGTATTTGATGTGCTCCGATTGCAGCAGCTCGTAAAAAGGGCCGATGGTGACTTCGTCGCCGATTTCCAGGGGCGCGATCCCACCCACCGCGATCAGGGGTTCTAACTCGGTGACCGTAATCGCCTCCATATTGCCGGAATCCAGTCGGTGGCCAAGGGCCCGAAGAAAGTCCTCGTAGCCGGTGGGCAACAGCAAATCGCCTTGCCGCGAACGCTCGCCTTCGCCGCGGGCGCCGACCGCGTGGGCCAGCACCTGGGCCGCGTCACGGTCAAGAAACTCCAGGGCCTCCGCCATCCGTCCATCGTGTGGCAAGGCGCGGACCAAAAAGCCGCCCGCCACTTCCGAGACATTGATCGCCCTATAGCCATAGATGTCCAATTGCCGCCCGATGGCGCGTAGCCGATTTTCGTAACTTGCCCGTAGGAGAGCCGGGGTCAGCGTATCGGGAATGGCAATGGCCGCTTGGTAGACATCGAAAGAGAGGGTCTGGGTCACCCGCAGAAGAATCTCCACCAGGGACTCGGCATAGCCGGAACTCAAGGCAACGTAATCGCGTACCCCACCCCGGAATGCCGCCACCGCGACCTGCTCCGACTTGACGCTCGACAGCATAATCACCGGCAAATCGGGCTTGCGCTGATGGATGCGGATCAAGGTTTCCAGACCGTCGATGCCCCGCAGGGAATAGTCCACCACGCAAAGATCGCAGTCGTGCACGCTGACCCAGGGGACCGCCTCTTCTCCGGTTCGTATATGATGAGGAGCGGGCAGCCCGTGGGCCGTCATGGTTTGGGAAATCACCTTGACCTGGTCCGCGTTCCCCTCGACGAGGAGGGTGATTGGGCGTCCGCTCATGATAGTGAAATCTCCTTTTGGCACGGAGCGCCGGATCGCTGCTCGGGGCGCCGGTAGTTTCGGATTTGTCGTACCACGATGCTTATTGCCGCCTGTGATTAGTGAGTATACACGGTGGAGTAGCCGTGTGGCGGAAGCCCTTCAGGGCGGCGATTGCGGTGACGAATTGGCTAAGGCGTACCGGCCTGGCGAGATAGCAGCACATGATCATCGTAAGGGCAGCCTTCGCGCCGGCGCAATCCCCCATACGCGGGTGTCCGCATCGACCCACTGCACATCGTCACGGGGGCGGGAAAGATGCCGCGAGCGAAGAGTGTGAGGTCGGATTACGCTTGTCTCCCGCTATCAAGAGAACGCCGTATCGCAAGCTGTACGCGCAGTTCCCGCGCGGTGTGGCTCTCACGCAGGGTCGGATCCCCCGCGAGACGGCGGCCGAGTCGGGGAAGATCCTCCGGTAGGTCCACGTCGAAATCAGCCGCCAATACTTCGTGGCGAAGCGCGGTATCAGCTACCACCTTGCAGGTATCGGTGAAGACCGAGGACGTGCTCATCGGCACCATGGTAAAGATATCGTGCGGCTCCCGCATTCCCACCAAGTGGTAGCCGCCATCCTCCGAGGGAGCAAGCACCACATCCTGGCTGGCCAAGGCGGCGAAGGCCGCCTCGACCACCTCTCGGGACAGGTGCGGCACGTCGGAACTGGCCACCACTACCCGCTCATAACCGCTGGCGATTGCCTGGCGGAAGATGTGCAAGAGGCGATGGCCCAGATCTGGTCCTTCTTGCGTCAGCGTCGATCCGGGGGCCAGGGCGGACGGCGGCGGTCCTCCTTCCGGCGTGTGCGCCCAAAGCAGATCATACGGCTGGTCGGAGAACCGCATACCCAGATCTTGCAGGAATGCCCGGTAGAGCGCGCGTGCCCCCTCCTCCCCCAGCGCGGGAATCAGGCGCGTCTTCACGGTGCCTACCTCGGGATTGCGGCAGACCACTGCCAACAACAGGCGTTCTTCCGCCACCGGCGCCCTACAACCCGAGCCGGCGGGCCGCCGCCAGCACCGCGATGACGGTCATGCTGTCCATGATCTGGTTGGCAAGCACCATCTCCAGTACCTCGGCGAACGGTTTCCAGGCAGTAGTCAAAAACTCGGTGTCGTCGTGCGTGGACGTCTGAATGGGCGAGAGGGCCTCGGCCAGATAGAGATGGGCGGTCTCCCGCACCACGCTCTTGCTCGTATGGTAGGTCGAGAGATGGGTGAGGCGGGCGGCAAGCATGCCGCCTTCCTCGAGGAGCTCGCGCCGAGCGGCCTCCTCCGGCGTCTCGCCCGCCTTCACCCCGCCGGTGGGCATTTCCCAGGTGGCCGTTCCCTGCACGTACCGATACTGGCGCACCAACAGCACTCGCCCGTCATCGGAGAGCGGCAAGGTACCGACGCACTCGCCAAACT
>DATBTL010000586.1:0-12926 GCA_036559345.1 Chloroflexota bacterium
TGTGATTGCCGCTTCTCAAACGTTAATCTCCGCATCCGCGGAGCAGCTTTCATTTGAGCAAATGAGAGCCAAGCTTGAAGACGTGCGTCACCATCTGGAGGGGAAGACCAGGCGAACAGTCGTTGCCCTACCTGATAGCGACCCCCCTCGAGCCTTGGTCGGGTGACGGCCCTCGTAAGGCGCCAGCCTACCTCAGTCTGATGCCCGCGTTTTCAGCTCGCCGTTCGTTGCCTACCCGGCACTTGCCTCCCGCCGCTCCGGCATCCCCACTCTCCCCCGGAATAGCCGGTAAGTAACGATCGAGTAGGTCGCCGCCAGGATCATGCCGATGATCCACCAGATGAGCCCTACCTTGAGCCCATAGTCTCCGGCGCTGGCATTGTGGATGGTCAGGCTGTTGGCCGGGACGATCCCCGGCAGCACGTCGGGATAGAGACTAAAGGCGGTGGCGGCCAGGAGCCCCAGCAGGAAGAGGCTGCTGGCCAGGAAGGCCGCCCGCTCTTGTCCGCGCGAGTTGGCATGGCCGGCCAGGGCCAGGCCGCCCAGGGCCGCCAGGGGGAAGATCACTCCCCAGGGCTGGTCGCCAAATCGGGTGAGCAATGAGTGCCGGATCCAGAAGGTGGCGATCGTGCCCAGGGCGGTGAGCCCAACGGTGGCCAGCCATGCGCGAAACACGATGCGCCGGGCCCGCTCGTTCACCGGACCAGTGGTTTTCCCCGCGATATAAGCGGCGCCGTGCATGGTCAAGGCAGCGCAGGCCAGAAGACCGATCAAGATGGTGTACCAATCGAGGATGCCGGGCTGGGGGGATCTGGGATCGAAGTTGGTCCAGAGCGGCTCGAAGAAGTAGCCGGTCCGATCCAGCGGGACGCCGCGCACCACGTTGGCCAGGGCGGCGCCAAAAAAGATGGTCAGGAGCGCGCTGGCCAGGAAGAACACCCCGTCCCAGAAGGAGGACCAGACTGGATTCTTCAGGTGCGAGCGCAGCTCGATCGCCACTCCCCGGCCCATCAGGAGCCAGAGGACGATGATCAGCGGCAGGTAGAAGCCGCTGAAGCCGGAGGCATAGAGCATGGGGAAGGAGAAGAAGAGGGTGCCGCCCGCGGCGATCAGCCAGACCTCGTTCCCATCCCACACCGGGCCAATTGCCCGTAAGATGTTCCGCCGCTCGGCATCGGTTCGGGCGGCGAAGAGATGGATCACTCCCGCCCCCAAGTCAAAGCCATCCAGCACTACGTAGACACTCAGCATCCCCGCCACCAAAATGAACCATAGAGTCGTCATTCCCATTCCCCTCCCTTCTCGTTCTCACTCTCAATACCCCGTCAGTCCCTCGGCCAAGTGTGGATCAGCCTCCTCCGCGTGGGGGCCGCGAGTCGCCTCCTGTACCACCAGCACCACATACAGCAAGCCCAGCATCAGATAAATACCCGCGAAGCCCAACAAGGTGAAGAGGACGTTCCCGGCCGAGACCATGGTCGAGGTGCCGGAGACCGTGCGCTGGAGCCCATAGACGAGCCAGGGCTGGCGGCCCATCTCGGTCGTGATCCAGCCGGCGCTGTTGGCAATGAAGGGGAAGGGCGCCGCCAGCATCAGCAGCCAGAGCATCCAGCGGGTTTCGAAGAGCCGCCGGCGCCAAAGCAGCAGCAACGCCAGAGCCATGATCGCGATGAAGATGCTTCCCAATCCAACCATGATGTGGTAGACGAAGTAGACGAACGGAATATTATCCGGCCATTGGTCGCGCGGAATACTGTCCAGCCCGGTCACCCGCGCCTTCCAGTTACGGTAGGTGAGGAAGCTGAGCACCTTGGGCACGATCAATGGATTATCCAGGCGCTGATTGGCGGTGTCGGGCTGGCCCAGGATGGCGATCCCGGCCCCGCTTTCGCTCCGGAACAGCCCTTCCATGGCGGCCAGCTTGGCCGGCTGGTGGTCCGCCACCTGGCGGCCTTCCAGGTCGCCGCTGGGAAAGAGCTGAAGAGCGGAGGCGATAAAACCCACCACTACCCCAATGGTGCAGAACATCTTCCCGTACTCCACCTGGTGCCGGACCAGCAGATAGTAGGCGCCCAGGCCGGCCAGCACGAAACTGCCGGTGATCACGGAGCCGCCGATCGCGTGCAGATATTCAGGAACAATCCAGGAGTTGAAAAGCACCGCCCAGTAGTCGTGCAGGGCGAACTTGCCGTCCGGCTGGATCGTATAGCCCACCGGGTGCTGCATCCAGGCGTTGGTGGCGATGATGAAGCCGCCCGAGGCCCAGGTACCCAGCCAGACCAGCACGGCGGAGAGCCAGTGGACGCGTGGACCGAATGAACGCTCGCCAAACAACAGGATGCCGAGAAAGGCGGACTCCAGGAAGAAGGCGAAGGCGCCCTCCATGGCCAGGGTCTGAGCGATGATCGCGCCCGTGGCGGCGGAGAACCGGGCCCAGTTGGTGCCGAACTGGAACTCCATGGGAATGCCGGTTACCACTCCGACCACAAAGGTGATGGCGAAGATTTTGGCCCAGAATTGCGCGGCGATGTTATATCGGATGTCCCCCTTCCATAGGTAGAGGGTCTTGAAGATCACCAGCATGAGGGCCAGGCTCATGGTGAGTTGGGGGAACAGATAGTGGTAGGTCAGGGTGAAGGCGAACTGGATCCGTGAGGCTATCGTCGCGTCGTCCATGGCGCTTCCTTTCCCATCCTTGATCAGGACGCATCAGCCAGCAGGCTCTCCTGCGCCTCCAACAACTGCCGATAGCAGCCGGGGATCGCGCGTAGCACGGCGTGATTGCCGCGCTGCACGATCCGCCCCTGGTCGAGCACGATAATCTCGTCCATGCGTTCCATCCCCACCAGGCGATGGGTAATCAGCAGCAGGGCCCGGCCCTCGGCGTGACGGTGAATCTGGTCCAGCAGCGCCGCCTCGGTGAGAGGATCCAGGTTGGCGGTGGGCTCGTCCAGAATGAGAATCGGCGCCTGGCGGAGAAAGGCCCGCGCGATGGTCAGGCGCTGCCGCTCGCCGCCGGAGAGGCGCGCGCCCTGTTCACCGAGCCAGGTGTCCAGTCCCTCGGGCATGCCGGCTAGCGGATCGGCAAGTTGGGCCTGCTCCAGAGCACCGAGTAGTTCCGCGTCGGTGGCATCCGGGCGGGCCATCCTCAGATTGGCGCGTAGGGTATCGGTAAAGATACTGGTGTCCTGGCTCGCCACCGCGATACTGCGGCGAAGATCGTCCAGGGCATACTGGCGAATGTCTCGTCCACCCAGCCGTATTACCCCCGAGATGGGATCCCAGAACCGGAGGGCTAGATGGGCCAGGGTACTCTTCCCTGCTCCACTGGGGCCCACCACCGCGATCCGCTTCCCCACCGTGAGCGAGAAGGTTATGTCGTGTAGAACTGGGCTACCACCTTCGTAGGCAAAGGAGACGGCCTCGAAGGACAGCTCTGGGCGCGGAGGAATCGGGCGCGGCTCCGCCGGATCCGTGACGGCGGGGATTTCGCTCCCAAGGGCGAGGATTCGCTCGGCCGCCGCCATGGACCGGCCCAGGATCGCGAATGCCTGCCCGAGCGGCTGCACCGCCTCGAAACTCCCCAGCATCAGCAACCCCAGCATCCCCAAATACACCCCATTGATCGTTCCCTGGGCCACCAGCGGGATCGCCAGGATCAGCACCGTCCAGACCGCCAGGCCGGCCACCAGATCGCCCAGCGCGGCTTGCATGCCCTGGATGCGCGCTTGCCGCCGTTCCAGGGCGCCGCTCCGGGCGTCCAGGGCGGTCATGCGCGCGCGGTAGGCGCCGGCCTGGCCAAGGGCCAGCAGATCGGGCATCCCCCGCAGGCCATCCACCAGGCCGCTCTCTCGGTCGGCGCGGGCCGCCACCTGGCGCGAACCGATCCCTCTGGTCAACCTACAACCCAAGAGGGGAATTATGATCCCGGCCGCTAGAAGGAAACAGGCGGCGGCCAGGGCCAGCGTGGGACTGAAGATGGCGAACACGGCCACCGACACTCCGCCCATAGTCATCGCCACCACTACCGGGGCCCAGACGCGCAGGTAAAGAGCTTGCAGATCATCCAGATCGGTGACCAGGCGGGCCAGCAGGTCGCCGCCTCGGGATCGGACCACGATGGCTGGGGCCAGCGGTTCCAGGCGGCTGAATAGCCAGACCCGTAGTTCGGCCAGCAGCGAGAGCGCGACCCGATGGCCGGTGAGCCGCTCGCCGTAACGGACGAAGGCGCGGCTGATCCCCAGGGCTTGCACCAAATAGATGGGGATAGAGAGGGTGATCAAAAGGGGCTTCAGCGCCGCCGCGGCGATCAGATAGGCGGCGACCGCCAACAGGCCCACATTGGCGGCCACCGTGGCGCAACCGAGCAGCAGGGCGATTGCGGTTTGTCGCCGGTAGGGGCGGAGAAAGCCGAGGAGACGTCCGGCGCGGATCATGGTAGTCATACGGTCACCGCTTCCCTGCTCCGTCCCGCGAGGCGCGCATAGAGGCCGCCGCGCTCGATCAGTTCGCGGTGGACGCCGATCTCTACCAGCTTGCCCCGCTCCAGGACCGCGATCTGGTCGGCGGTGGCCACCGTGTTCAGGCGATGGGCCACGATCAGGACCACGCGCCCGGGCATCAGACGCTCCAGGGCAGTCCGGATTATCGCCTCGGTGGCCGGGTCGAGGGCCGAGGTTGGTTCGTCGAGGATCAAGACCGGCGCGTCGCGAATGAAGGCGCGGGCAATCGCGATTCGCTGGGCCTCACCGCCGCTTAGATGCGCCCCTCGCTCGCCAATCACGGTCTCGTATCCAGCGGGCAGCCGTTCGATGAAGTGATCCGCCCCGGCCATGGCCGCCGCCCAGGCCACGTCCTGGGGAGAGGCGCCCTGTCGCCCGAGCGCGATATTCTCCGCGATGCTGCCGGCAAACAGGTGGGGCCGCTGGGGGAGGTAGGCCAGATGGGCGCGCCAGTCCTCCACCGGCAAGGCGGCCAGGGGAACCCCGTTGACCGCGATACCGCCTACGGTTGGCTCGATGAAGCGGAGGATCAATCCCACCAAGGTGCTCTTCCCGGCCCCACTTGGCCCCACCAGAGCGCTTCGGGTTCCGGGCCTCAGGACGAGGTCGATCCCGCTCAAGGCGGGTGACTGGCTGCCGGGGTAGGAATAGCCGGCCCCACTCAACACGATCTGGAGCGGACGGGCCAGGATGATCGGTTCCTCGGTTGAAAGAGAACCTCCGGCTGAGGCCGGATGGCGGGAACGAGTCGGCTGAGGCTGGGGGTCGCCGGTTAGCGGCGCGGAGTCGGGTCCGATGGGCACCGCCAACAGCGCCGCTATCCGTTCCATTGGCGCCTTCGCCTCCATGGCCGCGTGCCGGTGCTGGCCCAGGTCGCGGAGGGGACGGTAGAACTCCGGGACCAGCAAGAGGACGAAGAACGCGGTCTCGAACGAGAGGGCGCCATCCAGCAGGCGAGTACCGAGAACCACGGCCACCATGGCGATGGCGCCGGCGGTGATAAACTCCAGGACCAGGCTGGAGAGGAAGGCGTAGCGGAGCGCCCGCAAGGTCCGGTCCTTATAGGCGGTGCTGATCCGGCGGACGTTCTCCCCGGTGACCACGCCGCGGGCCAGGGTCTTGATCGTGGTCAGTCCTTGCAGGGTGTCCAGGAGATAGGCGCTCATTCGGGCCAGAGTGGTCCACTGGGCCTGAAGGTGGCTTTCGGCATAGCGCCCTACCAGGGCCATCAGCAGCGGCAAGATGGGAGCGGTTGCCAGCAAAATGATCGCGCTGATCCAGTCTCGCGCCGCCACGGCCACGAGAATTGCTAGCGGAGTCAGCACGGCGAGGGCTATCTGAGGCAGGTAACGGGCCACATAGGGGTCGAGGCGTTCGATCCCCTCGCCCGCGACCGCCACCAGATCCCCCGTCCGCTCACCCTTCAGGCCCAGAGGGCCAATCCGTTGAAGATGGGCCAACAATTGGGTCCGCAGCGCCTGTTTGGCGCAGCGAGCGCCTGCCTGGCCGGCCGTTTCGCGCAGTCCCGTGACGGTGGCGCGGATCAGCACCAGACCCAGGAAGGCCGCCAGTTCCAACCCCAACGCCCCGAGGCCGGCATGATCCCGGAACGCGCGGGCCGTTACATGGGCCAACAGCGCCATCTGCCCAATGGTGAGCAGCGTCCCCAGAAGACCCAGGGCCGTGCTGATCGCCACCCACCGCCGCGTGCCCGAAAGTCTTAGGACAAGGCTCTGTGCCATCACGCTCCTCGCCAACCTGTGCTATGCGTCTTAGAACATAACAGCGGTAGGTAAAGACAAGTAGCATGACTCTATAAAGAAATCGTAAAACTGATCCTCCTATTTAAGGCTGGCGAGGAAGGCGGCCAGGTCGTCGGCCTGCCCGGGTGGGGTCGGCGGGCGCTGTGAGGTGGGGAAGCGGATCTCGTGCTGGAGCCAGACGAACGTGTGCCGGGTTCCCTCGTGGGTGAGATCAATCGCCCCGCCAGCGGACGAAATGGGATAGAGCGCATGGCAGGAGATGCAGGAGCCGGTGGCAAAATCGGCGCGGCCACGGGCGATCTCCTGCCGTCGATCGGTGCTGGGGCGCTCCGGGGACCGGATCAGCACGGTCACGCCTACGACCAATGCCGTCACGGCTACCAGCAACCCGGCCAGCATCCACCACCGCGCGAAGGCACGGATTGGGCGACGCGCGGACTCCGATTCCGGAGGAATCATACCGAGTCACCTTTTCTGTACCATGAGGAGGACGAGCGGCTTGGAGGGCGGCCCATCAGTGTGGAGCATAGCGCATTAAGAACCCGAGCGTGGCCGGATCTTGTGCCGCTTATTGCCCTGGGCGCGATACTCGCGTTGTCCGCGTTCCTCCAGTTTTATCGCCTGAACGATCTGCAGCATTTCCAGGGTGACGAGGGGTTGTCGGTGCTGGCTGTCCGCGCCCTGATCATGGATCACCGATTCCCGGTGTATGGCCTGGCCCTGGCGGTGGGCAGCGCGCACATTGGCCCTCTCTTTGACTACCTGATCGCGATTCCACTCTGGCTCTTCCACTACAACCCGACAGCGGCCGTGGCCCTGAATGGGATCTGCCAGGTGCTGGCGGTTGGCCTCTGCTACGACTTGATGACCCGCCATGGGGGCGGACGAGTGGCCGGACTGGTGGCCGCGTTGGTCCTGGCCACCTCACAGGAAGTGGTCTACTATTCGCGCTTTCTGTGGCCGAACATGCTCCCCTGCCTGGTGGTGCTGATCCTCTGGAGTTTGCTGGAGTTGCGCGATGGCCGGCAGCATCACCTGGCCCTGTTGGGGATCTGGACCGGGGTGGCGCTACAGTTACAGCCCACCGCGGTGCTGCTGGTCCCGTTTTATGTTCTCTATCTTCTGGTGTTCCGTCCCCCTCTCTGGAGCTGGCGCTATGCGCTTCTGGGCCTGGCGGCCATGCTGCTGCTGTTCGCTCCGGTGATCGTCCATGAGCTCACGCATGGTCTGGTGGAGACCCGTGCCTGGCTGGCCTACGGCCATCATAGTAATGGTGGGCCCGGTCGGGTGTTGGGACCGACGCTGGCGCGTGTGGTGGTGCTCGCCTGGCGATTGCTGGGAATCCATCAGGGCGCATGGGCCATCGCGTTGGGTGTGGCGCTTGGGGCTGGCGTCTGCGCCAGAGCGGTGCTGGGCCAGGGACGAGAGCTCTCCCTCGTCCCTGGCGTACCTCTAGAACCCGCGTCCGTCCCGGCGGGAGCGGCGCTGGCCCGGCTGCTTCTCCTGTATTGCGCGGTTTACCTGCTTGGCTTTCTGTTTTTCGGCTCGGGGCTGCGGCCCCACTATATGATGCCCCTCTTCCCAGTCCCTGCGTTGGCCCTGGGGCTGCTGGCCGGCCACTGGCCACCGCTCGCTCCGGGACGCGCGATCTCACCCTGGCTTCGGGCCCTGGCGCGGCGACTACCCACGGCGCGGCGCTGGTTGGCGGTCGCCGCGGCGCTGGGGTTGGGGGCGGCCAACGTGCAACACACCTGGCAAGCCGGGTCTCTGCTGGACAACTTCCAGATCACCCTCGCGCCTGAACGCTCCAACCGCATGACCCTGGATGAGATGCGACAGGTGGCCGGGGCCATCGTGTCAACGGCCGCGAACCAACCGTTCAACCTTCTCTTCATCGCGCCGGACGATCAGCCTTTCGCCTATCGAGCCTTGCTTCTGGCGATGGGGGGCCGTCTGAGCCTGCACCCAGCGAGGTTGCGTTTTCTGGTGGTGCAGCCTCCCGACTGGCGGCGCGTCTACTGGCCCGCTTGGGCCCGTCATCTGGCCCCCTGTGCCGGTTCCCCGCCCATGCACTTCACCGCCGCGCTCGTCTGGATCCTACACGGTCAATCGTCCTGCTCGACATCGCACGGAGTGATGCCCCACAATCCCCCAGGAGGTAAGACAGATGCGGGAAACACGTCCGCCTCACGCGCTCCACGTGGCGGCGGTAATCCCGGCCCGAAATGAGGAGCAGGCCATCGGGAAAGTGGTGGCGGCGCTCCCCCAGGATTTAATCAAGCGGATTATCGTGGTTGATAATGGCAGCACGGACGATACGGCACGGATCGCCCGGGAAGCCGGCGCCCAGGTCGTGTCCGTCACTCGCCCAGGCTATGGCAGGGCCTGTGCCGCCGGAGTGGCGGCGGCCGCCAGCGTGGCGGACGTGATTCTCTTTCTGGATGGCGATTATAGTGATTTTCCCGAGGAGGCGCGCGCCATCCTCGATCCGATCCTCAGGGGAGATGCCGATCTGGTGCTTGGTTCCCGCTTGCGCGGGCGCCGCCAAAAGGGAGCGCTGCCCCCGCACCAGCTTTTTGGCAACTGGCTGATCTCCGGCATGATGCGCCTCTTATACGGGACGCGGGTCACCGACCTGGGACCATTCCGGGCCATTCGCGCCGATCTCCTGGCCGGTCTGGGGATGCGCGAGATGACCTATGGCTGGCCGGTGGAGATGATGGTGAAGGCCGCCCGCTCGGGAGCCCGGATCACGGAAGTGCCAGTCAGCTACCGGAAGCGGATCGGCAAATCCAAGATCTCGGGCACGGTCCGCGGCTCGGTCCTGGCCGCCTATGCGATCATCGGAGTCACCCTGCGCTATGCCCTGTTGCCCCGGAGTCGAGCCAAGGAACGGAGGTAGTTCCCTCGTCAGGTGCCCGCCGGGGATAGCGCCGCCTCGATTGCCGGCAGATCGGCGCTATCCCCGGCGGGCGCATGGTAGAGCCAACTCCGGAGCAGCACCCCGTTTCCGCCATGGTTGAAGGCGGTGATGGTCAGCCGCCGCGGAGTCCGAAAGATTTCGAACTCTCCCTTCCCGTCGGCTGCCCGCAGCTTGAGGGCCGCGCCGTGCTCGACTACCAGCGACCAACCTGCCGAATAGGTCAGAGACAGGCCCAAGCTATGGTCCGACCAGTGGTGCCGGCCGGCTGCAGCCGCCTGAACTCGGCTCCCTCCGAGCAGCGTGAGGCAGCAGAGCATCACCGTACCGAACCCGCCTCTGATCACGCTCATCCTGTTTCTCCCTCGGCTCCGTGAATCAGCCGTGGACGTTCAACGTGAGCCGTGCGTACGGCGCGTTCTCGAGGCAGTTTTGCATAGTGGCGATGAAGATGAACTGATAGGCACCGGGCTTGGTATCGGCGGGGATTTGCCAGGTGCCGCGGTAGGTCGTGCTGCCCACTCTGGTCAACAACACGGAGTGCCCCATTTGCGTGTTGACGGCGAAGTTCTCGGCCGAGAGCGGCCCGTTCTTTCCCGGCGTGATGTGAGCCTGGAAGGTTACGGTCGCGCCGGGCTTGGCGGTGGTCGTGGAGAGGGAGGCGCCCGTGAGCCGCGGCAGCAGATCCTTGGTGAAGGTATTCCGCGGCATGGCGAAGGAGTAGGTGGTCACCTGGCCGGCCTTGATCGGGACGGGATGCCCGTGATAATAGACGTAGCCCTCGGCGAAGCCATATGCGTCAGTGAGCGAGATTGGCGCGACGTTGTCAATCCGGTAGTGACCTTTCGCGTCGGTCTCGCCTACCCGCTTCAAGGTGGTCCAGCCCAACACCACGTAGACATGGGGAAGAGGCTTGCCGGTGCTGGCATCGGTGATCGTGCCCTCCATGGCGCCCAGGCTGTTGCCGCTGCTCGCCGGCTTGCCGGATCCGGAGCCAGTTGGCGCGGCGCCGGCGATCTGCTGGCTGGCCGAGGACACCTTGGCGACCACGAAGCGGTCCCACATGCCGCCGATCGCGTGGCCGGGGACGCCGCACACCAGCGCGTAGGTGCCCACCTTGTTCGCGACGAAGGAAAAGACTTGCGGAGTGCTCAGACTGGCGGCCCCGGCACTCGGGTTGGAGCTGGCCGAGCCCTTGAAGGCAACGGGGAAATTACCGGCCAGGGCCCGGTCGGTAAATGGGGTGATCACGGCGCTATGGGGCAGCGCGGCCTTGTTGGTAAAGGAAACCACCACCTTGGCGCCCACCGGAACGGTGATGGTTAGGTGGCCAAGATTATAGCCATCGAAATTGAAGCCACCGCCGGTCTGGTTGTACGCGGCCGTGATAGTGAGACGGGCGGTCCTATGAGCGGCGTCCCATTGCACCCATGACTGGGTTGCCGCCGCAAGCGTACTTGCGTTCGCCCGCGTGGCCATGGGCATGGTCGGGACGGCCAACAAGGCGCCGGCTCCAAGAATCGCGAATACGCGGCGTACATCCATGGGCGAACTTCTCCTTTTGGACGGCGGTGCAAGCCGTCCGCTACATGTCGAGCAGACCACGGACGCCCGGCGCCCCACGCTGACTTCTGGTTTCGAGTACGTGGCGCCGACGCTTGCCGGATCTGTTGGCTGAGACCTCACACGGAGGTCGGGATCAGCCTCAACGAAACACCAGAGCGCCGGATTGTCCTGAGATCGTATGCCAGAGCCGGCCAAGCTGGGCCGCCGCCTCTCTCAGGGGAAAGATTGAGTTCGTGATCCGCAGATCCTCGCCCATGATCGGATGCCAATAGACGCCGTTGACATCCACGGTCATCTCAGGCACCAGATCGGCGCCCGTAAGCACCGTTCCCACCTTCGACTCGCCGCGGGCCACCAGCTCGCGGACGATCTGGTCCTGGGGCGGGATACCCAGAGCGGTAAGGAAGGTTCGTAGTTCCTCCATCTGCTCCGCCGTGTGCGTCGTCTCGGTGGTTCCGGTCCGCACTCTGAAGCCCCGATCCCGGAGCAGGCGGATGCCGGCCACCGTTTTGCTCCAGGTGCCCGCGCCGCGATTCCGGTCATGAATCTCGGGGGAGCCGCTATCCAGGCTGATCTGCAAGGCAAGGTGATCGCGGTCGGGAAGAGCGAGCAGCGACTCCAGGCGGGCCAGCCGCGCCCCCTTCCAGAGCATGCCGTTGGTCAGCATGGTCACCCGCATGCGGGGCAGGGCGCAGGCGATCATCGCCACGATATGGGGCAGGAGAGCCGGTTCCCCCCCGGTGAGGAACACCTCCTTGCAGCCGAGTTCGGCCGCCTCTTCGATCACCTGGGCGAAGGCGGCTGCCGGCAGGCCGCGCCGTTCGGCCCGCGGGCTGGAGGAGACCAAGCAATAGGAACAGGCCAGGTTGCAGTCGTAGTTCGTATAGACCCACAGGCGCGAGAATATTGGACCCTCGGGCCCCTCGTGCGCCTGCCCACAAACCGGGCAGCGGTCGAACGCGACACTCAAGCGGCTACCTCTCAAACGATATAGAACATCATACCAGGCTTTCTCAGCCTGATGGAGACGCGGGTGAGCCCTGTCACGCGGGCACTGGAGGGTGTGCTGCGCCAACCATCTGCTATCATGACAACTTCGTGACCATGAGGAATCCAGAGGACCACACGGTGCGTAGTCACGAACTGTGGACGGTGCCTTCATTGGATTTGGCCGCATGAACGACCTGCGGGGTAGGCGGATCAGTTGCGTAGGGTTAAGGAGCCCGCGGGAATGAGTCACGGCGAGCATGACCCGGATGGGCCGATCACGCTTCCGCGTTTCGGCGCCGATGCTTTTTACGATGCCGGCGACAAAGGGTGCGGCGACGGGCCGCTCGATGATATCGCCCTTCTGATCCGAAAGATGCGGGGGGGCCAAACGCTGGAGATCCATGCCACCGAGCGGGATTACGGCCGAGCATTTGGTCGAGGGAGCACAACTCGTCGGCGCCGCCAAGGCGGTCGAGGAAATGGTTAACGGCGCCCAGACGCTCAGTTTCTAACGAGTCCTGCCCCGCAACAGAAGTGAGGCGCCGCGCCGATGCACGAGCAGCCCTGGACCACCGTGAGCAGCCGTGAAGTCTACCGGAATCCCTGGACGCGCGTCCGCGAGGACGTGGTGCGTTTGCCCGATGGGCATACCACCATCTACGGCGTGGTGGAGTTTGGCGAGTGCGTTGGCGCCTTGCCGCTCTCCGATGATGGGCGAGTCTTGTTGGTGCGCCAGTACCGGTACGTGCAGGGTATGGCCACCTGGGAGATGCCTACCGGCGGGGTGAAGGCGGGCGAGACACCGGAGGAGGCTGCCCGGCGTGAACTCCTTGAGGAAGGCGGCATGCACGCCGCCCGTCTCACGCACCTCTCAAGCTACCATACGAGCAAGAGCGTGGTGCGGGAGACAGCCCATCTCTATCTGGCCGAGTCACTCTCGCCCGTACAGACGTCCGCGCCCGACGACACCGAGTTCTTGGCTACTGCCTGGAAGCCGTTCGCCGAGGTGCTGGAGATGGTGCTTGCCAACCAAATCATGGACAGTATGACGGTCATCGCGGTTCTGGCGGCGGCCCGCCGGCTGGGTTTGTAGGGCGCCGTTGGCGGAAGAACGCTTGCTGCTGGCGGTGGTCTGCCGCAACCCCGACATAGGCACGGTGAAGACGCGCCTGATCCCCGCGCTGG
>DATBTL010000587.1:0-6232 GCA_036559345.1 Chloroflexota bacterium
GCGCTTGCCATCTTCGCCGCTACCCTATGCGGGGTGCTGGCTCGGCCCTTCAAAGTGTCCGAAGGCGCCTGGGCCATGGGGGGCGCTGCCCTCATGCTGGTGACTGGGCTTGCCAGCCTTGGCGACCTCGGCTCGGTCCTCGCCGGCAACCTCCCCGTGTTCGCCTTCTTTCTTGGCATGATGGCGCTGACCCGGCTGGCCGAGGAGGGGCTGGTCTTTGACCGCATGGCCATGGCGGCCGCCAGACTGGCCCACGGCGGCAGCCGCCGCCTCTTCCTCAATGTATTTCTGCTCGGCACCGTGATCTCTACGTTCCTGACCAACGATGCCACGGCGCTTATCCTCACGCCCGTGGTCTACGCGCTGGTCACTCGGCTCCGCCTCGATCCGCTTCCCTTCGCCTTCGCCTGCACTTTCATCGCCGATACGGCCTCCATGACCCTGCCGGTCAGCAATCCGATCAATATCATTCTCGGGCAGCGCTTCCCCGATCTTACCCTGGGCGGCTTCCTGCACTATATTCTTTTGCCAAGCCTGGCGGCCATCGCGATCAATATCGTTGCATTCACGTTCATCTTCCGCCGTACTCTTGCCGCCTCCTTCACCGTCCCGACTCCCACCGAGACACCGAGTGCCGAGGCCGCGCGCGCTTTCCGAGTGGCCGTGATCGTGCTCCTCCTCGTGGCCCTTGCTTTCGTGGCCGTTTCCCTCTCACACTCCTCCTGGGTAGGAGTGGTGGCCATGATTGGCGCGGGTGTGCTCCTCCTGGCCACCGCCTTGCAAGGCCGGCTCCAATGGCGCCGGCTGGCGGGGGGGATCTCCTGGGGGGTATTCCCCTTTATCGCCGGGATGTTCCTCCTGGTCCGCGGAATCGAGCATCAGGGCGCCACGCACCAGCTTGGCCTCCTCCTGGCCCGGCTCGCCGGCCACGGAACCATGCAAACCGCCGTGGTTACCACCTTCTTCTCGGCTATTGGCAGCAACGTGATCAACAATGTCCCCATGGTCGCGGTCATGGGCTCCGCCATCCCCAGCGCGCCTGGCGCCTCGCATCCAGCGCTGGTCTATGGTACCCTGGTGGGCTGCGATCTTGGGCCAAACCTCACGATTGTCGGTTCACTATCCACCCTGATCTGGCTGCTGCTCCTCCGCAAACGGGGAGTCGAGGTCTCCAGTCTGGACTACGCAAAGCTGGGGATCATCGTCACCCCCATCATGCTGCTGGTCAGTGGGCTGCTTCTGGGTGTGTTGCTTCGCTGAGTATTTTGGGTTTGGTGGAGGGCCATGCTCGTTCGGCGGCTGGATGAGGAGGACGCGGAGGAGTTCCGCACCCTCCGGCTTGAGGCGCTGCGGGAGAGTCCCGAGGCGTTTCGTTCCTCATATGAGGAGACCGTGCGGCAGCCCGCGGCCATCCTGATCGCACGACTGCGCCGCAATCCCGACGCGCCCCACGACTTCTTTCTCGGGGCCTTCGATCCCACGATGATTGGGATGGTTGGTTTCCATCGCGAATCGCGCCTCAAAACGCGGCACAAGGGAAGTATCGTGAGTATGCATGTCGCGGCGGCCGCGCGTGGCCGGGGGGTTGGGCGCGCGCTCCTCGAACGAGCGATTGTCGAAGCGCGTTCGCAGCCAGACCTCGAACATCTCCTGCTGGCTGTCGTCTCCACTAACCAGGCCGCGAAGCGTCTCTACGCGGCCTTCGGCTTCGTGGTCTACTGCGTGGAGCCCCGCGCCCTCAAGCTGGGCGACCGTTATTTCGATGAGGATCTAATGGTCCTGGATCTGAGAGCGGGCGGCAGGCTGCCCGGATCGTGATCTCGGGTTACTATCCGCGGCAAGTGCAGTCTGAGTTGATGTTTAGAGGTAGCTGGGCGGTTGCTCCTTCGAGGGCCAGCAGGGCCGCCTTGGTCGTCCGCCCTCCGTAGGCGGAAAACCCTCCCGGCCTCCCGCCCGCCGCCACCACCCGATGGCAGGGGATGATCAAGGCGATCGGGTTGCTACCCAATGCCTGCCCAACCGCTTGCGCCGCGCCGGGTTGGCCCAGGATCTTGGCGATCTCTCCGTAGGTCTTGGTCTGTCCGGCAGGGATGTCCCGGGCGGCCTCGTACACCTGGCGCGCGAACGGGGCCACTCCCTCCAGATCCACGGAGATGTCGAGAAAATCTTGTGCCTCACCCTGGAGGTGCTTGCATACTCGCGTGATCACCGCCGCGACATGAGGCGGCGGCTCGGTCGCCGCGCTCGCCCCGGCGCATCGCGCGATTCTCGCTTCGGTCATCCGGGGCGTTGCTTCTGGCAGTTGAAACAGGGTTATGGCAGGCGATGCCTGGGCACCATCAGACTCGGCCCAGGCAATTCCGCACGAGCCCAACGGCGTGGCAAAGAGGCAATAGGCGCTGTGCTTCATGAGGATTGCTCACCTCCAAAGTGCGGGCAGGCATCAGAAACCATGGAACGTTTATTCTATCTCGTACAGTATACCTAATGTGGCCTTCCAGGTAACCACGGCAAGACCGAGACCTCGAGAACCCCCGTTGTATCCCCTTCTGGCTATTCTTTGACGGCGCCGAATAGGGGCCGTGAGTTTTGCATATGCTATGCCGCTTTCAATGCGGGACAACAGTTTGAAGATAGGTCAAGGAAACACTTCCGCATTACCCATTCAAGAGTCAGCTCGCGCCAAGAAGTCGCTATCCGTACACCGCCTTGAGGACTGAACACGCGCGCAGGGTCACCCATTTGCTCATCTGGCCCTGCTTGTCAATATCCACCCAGGTTTTACCATTGGAGGCAGACTGATTCCTCCAGCGTCCAGACGGCTCCTGTTGGCTGAGGAGCCACTCGACCGCGCCCTCGAGACGCGCATCTTTCGCGAAGCCAAGCTCACACAGGACCGTGACATTCTGGAGCATATCGGCGGCGTAGCCCAAGGGGAAGCCTAGCTTGAACCAGGAGGGGCTTGGCTTCATATTGCCCCAACCGGCCGGGTACGCGGCGGTGGATGGATCACAACTGAAGAGGAACGCTCCTCCCTGCTGGATGGCGCGTTCCACGTGCGGCGCTCGCTCCTGGGGAGGGATGCGTGCAAGCGCCAGCAGCCCTTTGATCGCTCCCCAAGCGCAGGGGAGTTGCTCGTTCGACACGCAGCGGAAGCCTGGCCCACTGGTTCCCGAGTGGTAATAGCGCCCGAAGTCTTCGCCAGTGATCGATCGGGCTTGCCAGTCGATCGCACGCCGCACGCGCTCATCTCCCAGCCAGCCAAAACCGATCAGCGCCCGTAGCAGATTGCCGTTCAGACAATGAATCACGAGAGATGGAGGAGGGGGGGCTTCTTCCCTGCTCCCCCCCTCCCACGAGGCGAATCCCCCCGTCTTGGCCTGGGTGTGAGACAATACATAGTCGCATGCCGCTTGTACGCGTGCGTCCGCGCCATCGGCGCCAAGCTGGTCGAGAAAGCTGATCTGCCAGACCGTTCCTCGGTACTTAGGAGTATAGCCTGGGCCCGGTTTGACCCAGAACCCCTCTGGCTGTTGCGCGGCGAGGATGGAGGCAATCGGGTCGGTTTGCATGGCGGCGGCGCGCACCTGCCGCACCTCTGACGCATCTTCTGGCTGATCGAGGAGTTGGCGCAAGGCTAGATGGCGAACCGCTGGGGTATTTTCTTCCAGCAACCAGGGCAACGGATCCCCTTTGAGCATGCGTAGCCAGGTGGTCATGTCGCTTCTTTCCTTTCTCGTGGCAT
Organism: Chloroflexota bacterium; assembly: GCA_036559345.1. GTDB lineage: Bacteria > Chloroflexota > UBA5177 > JANWHV01 > JANWHV01 > JANWHV01. The sequence goes on from DATBTL010000587.1 coordinate 3,746, forward strand.
GATTCAAGGGCAGACCAGAACCCAGCTCCGCGCGTTCATTTGACGGAATATCAGGTTCGCTTCGGTGAAGATCGTTCACCTTTCATTTTATCGCGTCCTCTATCACCTCCTTTGATTCCGTGGTAGTCACGATCGGTGTACTTTGGTCGAGCCTGCTACGGCGTATACTTCCTGATGACCCAAAGGGGATCACGTCATGTGACCCCCTCTCGCCCTGAGGAGAGACAGTAGCCGTGAAGAAACCGCGCATGAGCGGCAATCCATCGCTTGCCAACGATACCCCCGAACGGCGGATCCTCACTATCTACGCCCATCCCGATGACGCGGAGATCTGGGCCGGCGGCACCCTACTGGCGCATCAAGTTGCGGGCGATCAGGTCGCCATGTGCGTACTCACTCATGGCGACAGCCCCCGCGCGGAAGAGGCACGGCAGGGGGCCGAGTTGCTGGGCGCGGCATTGCATCATCTCGCCTTTCCCGACCGGGCGCTGCGCTTCGGCCCGGAGACTATCGAGGCGGTGCTCGCCGTGCTGCGCGCTACCCGTCCGGGGATCGTCCTGACTCACTGGCCGGAGGATTTCCACCCGGACCATGTGGCCGCCTGGGAAATTACTCGGGCCGCGATCACCCTGGTCACCTCCGAAATCGGTCGTCCCGCCGTTTTCTGGTCCGATACCTACGGCGGCTTGGGGGTACGCGGCCCCTTCGCGCCGGATTGTCTGGTCGATGTCTCCGCCGTCTGGGATCGGAAACGCGAGGCGATCCAGGCGCATCAAAGCCAGAACCCGGACCAGTACCTCCATATGGTGGAGTTGCAGTGCGGCCTCCATGGCGTACACGGCCAGACACGCTACGCCGAGGGATATATTCGCGTGCCTTTTTTCAGCCGTGGCCGCATGGCGCGGCCCAGCTTGTGGGAGCATCTCTGAATCTCACAAGGTGAACGTCTCTTTTCCCCGATCCCAGGTACCATTAGGCACTGAATAGGTGCCGCGGACATAGCGGGAATCACGGAGAGGAACGAGTGCGGGGATGACCTTCAGGCGCGTGGCCATGCTTTGCCTGCACAGCAGCCCTCTTGACGACCCCGGCGCCGGGGCGGGCGGAGGCATGAACGTCTATGTGCGCGAGTTGGCGCGCGCCCTCGCGGACGCCGGCACCGTCGTGGACATCTTTACTCGCTCGCCGGATCAGGTCCACGTGGTGGAGGAAGCCGCTCGGGTGAGGGTGATCGCGCTCCCCGCCGGCCCACGCGGCGCCGTGGCCAAGGACACGGTGCCCAGCCTTTCACCGGCGCTGCTGGCCGGGATCTCCCGCTTCGCCAAGGCCGAAGACCGTCGCTACGATCTGGTTCATAGCCACTACTGGAGTTCGGGCTGCGTGGCCCAACGGTTGTCCCGGCTCTGGCGAGTGCCGCACGTCCATATGTTTCATACCCTGAGCCGAATCAAGACTGCGTACGCCGGTACGCCGCCCGATCCGCGGCGTGCCCATGTGGAGGCCAACTTGCTGGACGCGGCCCACGCCATCGTGGTGGCCACGCCGGTGGAGCGAACCGAGATCCTCACGCACTATGGGCGGAGACGGGCACCGTTGATCTCCATCCCCTGCGGCATCGATCCGGTGCCATTCACGCTGGCCACCGCCTTTCCCCGTCCCGCATCCAGTCGTTTCGGGATCGTGGCCCTGGGGCGGATAGAGCGCCTGAAAAACTTCGAGCTGTTGCTGCGCGCCGTGGCCGACGCATGCGCCCGCGACCCGCGATTTGCCGGAGAGGTAGACGTGTGCATAGCCGGGGGCCCAGCCGGCGGGGAGCCGGAGACCCTGCCCGCCCTTCGGCGTCTGGCGGTGGAATTAGGCGTTGAGGCTCGGGTACGATTTCTGGGCGTCGCGCCGCGGGCCGAGGTGCCTGGCCTCTTCGCCGCCGCCGCTATTTGTGTGGTTCCCTCGCGTCATGAGTCGTTCGGCCTGGTGGCCCTGGAGGCGATGGCCGCCGGGCTCCCGGTGGTGGCAACCCGCACCGGCGGGCTCCAAACCACGGTCGCCGATGGGATCAATGGCTATTTGGTGGATGTGGACGACGCGCCGGCCCTGGCCGGGCGGCTGCTGGACCTCTGGGCTTCGCCGATCCTGCGCCGTGATCTGGGCGCGCGGGGTGTGCAAACGGCCCGCCGCTATGCGTGGCCACGAATCGCCGAGCGGATCACCGACCTGTACGAGGAGCTGATCGCCGACCGCCAACGGGCGACGGGCCGCGCCGCGCCCTGGGTGCTGGACGGCGAGGCGAGTTAGAGACCTCATCCTTATCCACAAATCGCGACCTGACGCCACATTTTGGTAGGGGCACCCCTGGTGGGTGCCCTCGTGCGGATCGCAACGGGCACCCACCAGGGGTGCCCCTACCACGCCGCCTCGCCGTAGGTGGCCCGCCGCAGGGCGTCCAATTCCTCCAGGTTGTCCCACGACATAACCCGGCGCCCCTCCTCC
>DATBTL010000588.1:0-2734 GCA_036559345.1 Chloroflexota bacterium
CGCGTCGCGCGGCAGCACCCCGCGGGCGCCCGCCCGCAGCGCCGCCTGGGCCCAGCGGTCACCGCCATCGCAGAGCAGCACGGGAGCCGAGCCGGCGGCGCTTTCGGCCAGTTGCCAGAAGGCGCGCGCCAACTCCTCGTCCTCGTGTTCCAGCTCCAGCAGCAATACGGCGGGACCGAGCGATGCCGCTGACTCCAGCAGTTCCTCGGCCCGCCCCACCTCGCCCACTACGGTCATGCCTGGGGTTGCCCGCATCACCGCCGCTAACCCGGCCCGCGCGGTTGGGCGGGCGGCGGCTACCAGGACCGTGGGCACTGGCGTCTCACTTTCCGTTTGTCACCGGCAAAGCCCATCCCCCGACCGAGGTCAAGGGATGGGCTGACAAGCTGCTTCCAGGTCCAGGGAGCATCATCCGGCATCGGTCGGCGATTCCCCCAACACGATGGTAATCTCGCGCCGAAGCCCGGCGCGGAGGATGGTGAGTGGGAGCGGCGTACCCGGCATCAGATCCCTCAGGGTCGACGGCAGGTCACGCGGGTCGTGAAGGGTGGTACGGCCGGCGGTAAGCAAAAGGTCTCCGGGAAGCAGACCGCCGCGGGCGGCCGCGCCGCCATCGATCGTCTCCAGGACCAGCAAGCACTGAGTGCCCTCGGCCCCAGGGAGCCGCACTCCCTGAACCCGTACGCCAAGATACGCCGGGCGGGTATCGCCGGCCAGGAACCTGGTAACCAGGGAACTGGGTACGGCCAGGGCCAGGCCGCCGGCGATCATACTGTTGATGCCGATCACCTTTCCCTCGGCGTCCACGAGCGGGCCTCCGGAATTACCGGGTGCCAACCTGATGTCGGCCTGAATCCAGCGCCCGCGATCTCCGGTCCCCAGGGCGTGGACGATCCCCATGGTCAGGGCGCGGGTCAACCCCAGCGGATTCCCCATGGCCAGGACCACCTGGCCCACCCTGAGGCTATCGGAGTCGCCGAGCGCGGCGGTTGGCAAGCCGGTCGCCGCCACGCGCAAGGCGGCCAGATCATGGGCATCGTCGCGAGCGGCCACCGTGGCGGGCAGGGTGGCGCCATCCGCCAGCACCACTTCCATGTTGGGGGCGCGCACGACATGGGCGTTGGTGACGATCAGCCCATCGGAACCCCAGATCACCCCCGAGCCGGCCCCGCGTTCCCCCGATCGCACCTCCACGACCCGTGGCCCAAGGTAGGCGGCCAGGGCCGCCGTGGTGTCATCCAGCAGCGGCGCGCGTCCGACTGATGGGTGTATTGCCGTTGCCATCGATTACCGTCCTGTCTCTTGATGCTCGCCTACGGTCAGGGTAAGGGAATGCAGGGCGCCGCCGCGAATAACCCTGGCGGGAAAGGCGGTCCCCACGCTTTCCGGTCCCAGTTGGTCCTGCACATGATTGGTGTCCTCGACCGGTTTCTCTTTCAGGGTAATCAGGATATCGCCGAGAAGCAGGCCGCCTCTGGCGCCCGGCCCTTGCTCCTCTACCCTGACCAGCATCAGACCACCTGCTTGGGTCAACGAAAGAGTCTGTCGCAGATCATCGGGAAGGCGCACCGGTTGCAGACCCACCCCCAGATACCCCCGGCTGATCTTGCCCCGCGCCAGCAGCGCCTCCACCACCCGCGTGATGGTGCTGGTGGGAATGGTCAGCGATCCCCCACGCGAGAGCCCAGAGGTGTTGAGTCCCACGACGCGCCCGGCCGCGTCCACGAGCGGACCGCCGGAGAAGCCGGGATAGAGCGTGAGGTCTACCTTGATCAGGGCATCCACCATGCCGCCCTTCCAGGTGCGCCAGCCGCCGCTGATCGCGCTGATGATTCCACTGCTGGCCGCCAGTCCATCCCCGCCCGGTCGGGCCACCGCCAGGGCGAATTGACCTACCCGCAAATTGGCCGAATCCCCAATGGTCGCCGGCACGAGGCTTGCGTCGTCGACCCGGAGTACCGCGAGATCGGTGCCGGGATCGCGCCCGGCCAGGGTTGCTTTCGCTTCCTTGCCGTCCGCCAAGATCAGGGTAATGTCCTCTTCTTGCTCGACTACGTGGTCGGCGGTAACCACCACGCCGGGCGCCCACACGATGCCCGCCGCCGCCACGTGGCGCCGAGCCCGCACCGCCACGATGCTCTTCCCCGCCAGGTCTACCGCCCCGGCCAACTCATTGGAAATCGCCGCCAACATACCCGTGCCTGTCTCGTTCTCGGTCCCCATGGTTTATCTGTTCCTTTTGACTGATGGAACGGCCCACGCCGCTCGCTCTGTAAGTAATTGTGCGGCATGGAAGCCGCCATGCCACCGGTCACTTGGCCAGGCTTGATCCTGGACGAATGGGGAGGGCGGCACCGTGGGGTCTGGCCTCTTTCCTTAACCGTACATTGAAAGGCATACTAGGGCTCTGGAGGGATCACGGCATGGATCAATGGCAGGGGGAGTTCGCGCGCATCTTCACCCTCGAGGAGGCTCGCGCGCTTCTACCCGCGATCAAGGAGCAGTTCAGGCGATTTCACCAGGCCCAGGAGGCCGCCGCCTGGACGGTCGAGGAGCTTGAGGCCATGGAGGGGAAGCGCACCCGCGCCAACACCCTCGAATTCGCGCGTCCGCTCCGGGCCCGCCGCGAGGCGCTGGGCGCGCTCACCGCCGAAATGCGGGAGGCGGTGAGCGCCGTCCAGGATCTTGGGGTGATCATCAAACGTCTGAGTCCCGCGCTGATCGATTTCCCCAG
>DATBTL010000589.1:0-5583 GCA_036559345.1 Chloroflexota bacterium
TAATCGCCTCTCGGCCGCCGCGTTCCTGAGCGATGTCGGTCTCGACACGAATGGGCGAGCGACTGGGGGCGGCACCGGTCTTACCGGTTTCAGCTACATCGTCCTCTCCGGCGATCATACGGGGGGCCTCAGCTTCCACGATACCCCGCGTTCGCGCGTGGCGCAGAATGACGCCGCCGTGGGGATGATCGTCCAATCGCTCAGCCATTCGGCCTACTGGTCCAGCACGGCAATCTTCGTGATGGAGGATGACAGCCAGGACGGACTGGATCACCGCGATGGTCACCGCAATCTGCTCTACGTAATCAGCCCCTATGCCAGGCATGTAGGGACCGATGGGAGGCCCGGCTATATCAGCCATCTGCACACCAGTCAGGTGTCGGTCCTCCGCACGATCGAACTCCTCTGCGGTTTCCAGGCGCTGAGCACCTATGATCAGAACGCCAGGCCCCTCTACGACCTGTTCCAGAACATCAACACTCCTGCCCAACTGACGAGCGCGGATCTGGCCTCCTACAGCCTCCAGCCGGCCCCCTCGTTCATCGACGAAACCTCGGCGACATACAAGCAGGCGCACCCGGCCCAGGCAGCCCTTCCGGCGGCTGAATCGCGTACCCTGAATCTTTCGGCCCTCGATCTGGCGGGCCCGATGCTGGAGATCGTGAACTGGCAGCTTGCCCGTCCGGGCCAGCCGCTTCCGCCGCCCCTGGTGGCGGAGATGCGCCGGTGGCGGGCCGGCTCTCCGCAGGATTGATACCACCGGTAACGTCATTGGATGACATCACCGCCTGGGAGCGCGAGCCTTCAGTTCTTGATTACCGCGATGGCGCCGTCCTGGAGAACGATGATCTGGTCGGCGCGGCGCAGGGCCGCCGCGCGATGTGAGACGGCGAGGACGGTAGCATCTTGGTGGGCGAACACGCGCTGCCAGAGAAGATTCTCGGTCTCCACGTCCAGGGCGCTGGAAAGGTCGTCGAATACCAGCAGGTCCGGTTGCCGCACGAACATCCGCGCGGCGGCGGCCCGCTGCAACTGGCCGCCCGACAGGCGCACCCCACGGGCCCCCACCAGGCTGTCCAGGCCACGCGGCATCTGGGTCACGTCGTCCTCCAGCACCGCCAGGCGGAGGGCGCCCTGGAGATCCAGTCCGTCATCGGGCAGCCCCATCAGGATGTTCTCCCGCAGGGTCTCGCTGAACAATCGCGGTGCCTGCGGGGTGTAGGCGCTGTGCGGAGGGACGAAGAACGAGGCCGGATCCTCGATCAGGACGCCATTCCAGCGGATCTCCCCTTCGTCCTTGGGGAGCAGCCCCAGCAGTACCTGCAAGAGGGTCGTCTTGCCGGAGCCGATCCGCCCGGTGATTACGGTGAAAGATCCGCGTTCCAGGCGCAGGTTGATCCCGGTGATCCCCCGCGAGGTGCCCGGATAGTGGAAGCCGAGGTTCCGCGCCTCCAGCACCGCCAGCGGCCCCAGGGTCCGTTCGGGGATCGCCGGTACTTCGGGGTATGAGCCCCGCGTATAGACGGGTCCATGCTCGACCAGGCTGGCCGCCGGGGCGCCGGCCAGCAGGGTAGTCATCCGCCCGAAGGAGATCGCGCTTTGCCGATACTGGGTAAGGAGAATCCCTACCAGACTGCTGAATTCGGAGATCCAGCCCAGATAGTAGACGAAGAGGGCGAAATCGCCCACCGAGAAGGTGCGGGCTTCCATGGCCTGACCGGCCAGGAGCAGAATGATTCCGGTGCCCACATTGACCGTATTCCAGTAGAGCGATATCAGCACCTGGTCAAACGTCTTGTCGCGCACCATGGCATGAAGGCGGGCGTCGTTGAGCTTGCGGAAATGGGCCGCTACCATCTCATCGGCGTCGGCCACCTGCACCGCTTGCACCGCGCCGAAGGTTTCGGCCAGGAAGCCGGTGACATCGCCCGTGGCCTCGCGGCTGGCCTTCCGGTAGTGCTCGATCCGGCGGGTGGCGAGGCTGGTGATCGCCACGATCAGGACCAGGGGCAGGAACACGGCCAGGGTAATCGTGAGACTGATGTGGAGCATGATCACCAGGGCCACCGCCGCGAATACGGTGGCGGCGATCAGATCGTTGAAGATGATCATTGATTCAGTTACCCCATCAATGTCGTCGCGGAAGCGGCTGATCGCCTCGCCCGGTGACGCGGGCAGCGCGGCGGCGGCGGGCAACTCCAGGATGCGGTGCAGGAGGTTCTTCTGCATCAGGGCCGCGCTGGTGCGCATGAACGGCATGTTGGTGAGCGCGAGGCCGAACAGGCAGACGATCCGCCCGGCGGCCGAGGCCAAAAGCAGGGCGATCAGCCACCACAGGCCAAGGTCGGCGTGGCCGGGCGCCCCCAGGCGGTTGAAGAACGCCTGGGCCACCAGGCCGGGAGTCATCTCGACCAGGAACAGGGCCACGATGGCGGCGCAGTTGATCCAGAACAACCAGGGACGGAACCGCATCAGTCGCCAGAAATAGCGCCAGGGCCTCATACCAGCACCTCCTCCAGTCCGGCGCGGAGCAAGCCGGCAAAGCGAGAGGCGCCGTCGCGCGCGAGTGCCTCTCGGCGCCCATATTCGGCTACCCGCCCATCCTCCAGAATGAGGATCTCATCTACCCGCCGCACGGTAGCCAGCCGATGGGCGATGATGATCCCCGTTCTTCCCTGCAACAGCTTCTCCACCGCCTGCTCGACCAACCGCTCGGTCGCCGGATCCAGGCGGGAGGACGCCTCGTCCAGAATGATCACCCTGGGGTTCTTGAGAAACACGCGGGTAAAGGCCAGCAATTGCGCCTCCCCCGCCGAGAGCCCGCTGCCTCCAGAGCCGATCATCGTATCCAGGCCCTCGGGCAAGGAGCGGTACCAGTCGGCCAGACCAAGGTCGAGCAAGGCCGCCATGATTCGCGCGTCGTCGACCTGGGCATCAAAGAAGGTGAGATTCTCACGGACGGTAGCGCGGAACAACTGCACATCCTGAGTCACCACTCCGATCGCGTGGCGGATGTCGGCCCGATGGGCGGCCCGGAGTTCCACCCCGCCCAGGGTAATGCTGCCCGCGCGGGGGTCGTAGAGGCGGAGGAGGAGGCGGGTGATCGTGGTTTTCCCACTCCCGGTGCGCCCCAGAAGGCCGAGCACATGGGCGGGCTCGATGCGGAAGTCGAGGTCGCGCGCCACCAGGTCGTCCCCTTCGTAGCCGAAGCTGACCCCCTGGAAGGCGACCGCCAGGGGACCGCTGGGGATCAGGCCGCGCGGCCCATCCACCAGGGCACTGCTGGTTTCCAGGAGATCGCGGATTCGGACGAAGCCGGCGCTCGCCTTCTGGAAGGTGTCGAGCTGATTGGAGATCAGGTGCATGGGCTGGAACAGCAGTTGGGTGTAATAGTAGATGATGAAAGCGGTACCCAGTGACAGGCCGCCATGCCGATAGAGCCAGCCGGCCAGGGCCAGAGCGATCGCGTTCCCGATCGCCACGGAGAGCACCGGCACGCTCCAGGTCACGCTCCCGATCAACCGCGCCTTGTTCCCAGCCCGGAGCCGCTCCCGCGTGTGGTGGTAGAGGCGGCGCATCACGTAGGGCCGGGCGCCGTTCGCGCGAATATCGACCGTCCCGGCCAGCCGCTCCTCGATAAAGCCGAAGAGGGCGGCGCTGGCCTGCCGATCCACCCGCCAGAAAGGTATGGCCAGCGAGCGGACACTAACGATCGCCAGAAGCGACACCACCGCGAACACGGTCAACGCCGCGCCCACCCGCCAATCGACCACCCAGAGGGCAATCAGCACCCCAACCAAGAGCAGGAGGCTGCCCAGGATCTGGATCACGAATTGGGAGAAGAAGCTGGCCAGGGCGGTCACGTCGCCGTCGATCCGCTCGATCAATTCGCCGGGGGTCCGTTCCTTATGGAACGAGAGATCGAGGCGGAGGCAATGGAGGGCCAGATCGGAGCGGAGGCTATTGGTCGCGGTCCAGGCCACCCGTTCGCTGAGGTAGGTAGCGAACACGGAGAGCCCCTGCTGGCTGATCGCGACGCCAATAAACACCAGGGCATAGATGAGAAGACGCTGCTCGCCGGCCCGACTGGAGGCGGCATCAATGAATGCTTGCAAGATCCGCGGGTTCACCAACTGGAGAAGGGTGCCACCGATCAAGAGAACCGCCAGCACCACCACCCTGGCGCCCTGAGGACGCAGGTAGCGGACGAGCAAGCCGCGTTTGGTAACGGGCGGGTTGGTCACAAGCGGGGAGACCCTCCATCCTGCCCCACGAACCGAGGAGACCGCCGGACGCGCGAGGGCGAAGGTATCCTACGGTCAGTGATCGGTCTAGGTCAAGAGAGTGTCCCATTTTTATCGACTGCCTCGTAAACATGCATTTGGTACAGTGAGTTCCAGGACGGTCTAGCTACATGCTTCCGCCAAGGGAGGAGCATACTTGCGCATTGCTATCATCGCCGACACACACGGCAACTTTCTGGCGCTCGACACGGTCCTAGCCGAGATCGAGCGCGACGGGATCGAGCAGATTGTCTGTCTGGGCGACATCTCCGGCCTTGGCCCGCAACCACGCGAGACATTGGCCAGGTTGCGGATGCTGGGCTGCCCGGTCGTGATGGGCAACGCCGACGAATTCATGCTGGACCCGTCGCTCCTGGCGCCCGAGCGCCACCCAGCGGCTGACGATATGCTACGCCGCATGCATGAGATGGAGCGCTGGTGCGCGAGCCAGCTTGGCCCGGCGGATCGCGACTACATCCGCACCTTCCAGCCCACGATTGAGATCGCCTTGGGCTCTAGCCAAAGCCAATCACTGCTCTGTTACCACGGATCGCCGCGTTCAAGCTGGGACGAGATCCGGGCATCGACCCCCGATGGAGAGTTGGCCGAGAAACTCGGCGAGCGCCGAACGTTGGTCATGGCGGGCGGCCACACCCACGAGCAGTTCGTGCGGCGCCTTGACCAGAGCATTGTGATCAATCCGGGCAGTGTCGGCCTATCGTATGAGACGTTTCGCCAGGGCGGACACCGGAATCCACCGTGGGCGGAATACGCGACGCTTACGGTTGAGGGCGGGCGACTAGATGTCAACCTCCGTCGGGTGGCGGTGGATCAGGAAGCGATCCGGCAGGTACTCCTCGATAGCGGCATGCCCCACGCCGCGTGGTGGGCAGCCGATCGTCGCTAGGAGTGAACAGCCGAACCTGGCCGGTATGCACAATGAGCGCCTGGAGCTATTGTTCCGCGTCCGGCTCCCTGGGCGGCTGCCAGCCCGCATCGTACTCATGCGCGGGCGACGCGCTCCGACACATCGACGTCACGCCGACGAAGCAGCGCCACCGCCTTCGCGTGGAGCACCATCACGCGGTCGTGCCGCTCTCCCAGCTCAGCAAGCAACTGCTCCTCGGCGGGTGTAAGGTCACGCTGATTGCGTGTATCGACCAGGGCAAGACTGGCCTCCTCTTCCAGTCGGCGCTGGTGATGGCGCGTACGCGGTGTGGGCTTAACTCTCGATGTTCCTGAAACCCGGGGCTGAATCAAGAAAGCAGAAGGGCCGGGTGCGATGCACCCGGCCCTTCTG
>DATBTL010000590.1:0-2543 GCA_036559345.1 Chloroflexota bacterium
CGGAAATCGAGAGGTTCGGATCAGTATGAATGGCGCTCAGACCAAAGCGACCAGCGGTGTAACCCGTGCGGCTATCCGCGACGTGGCCGCGCTCGCCGGAGTGTCCATCGCCACCGTGTCCCGCGTGCTGAACGACCGCCCGGACGTGGCCCCCGCCACCCGCGAGTTGGTCCTGCGCTATGTACGCGACCTTGGCTATATGAGCAATCGGAACGCCCGCGCCCTGGCCGGCAAGCAGACCGGTCTGATCGGCCTGGTGGTTCCCTTCGCGCGAGACGGATTTTTCTCCGAAATCATCGAGGGGGCCAGCGAGGCGGTCTACGAGCGCGATGCCCGGCTGGTGCTCTGTCCAACCCACCATCACAAGGACCGCGAAGTCTCGATGCTGGAGCATCTGATGCACGGGGCGACCGATGGCTCGCTTCTGGTGTTGCCTCTCGAATCGATGGCGGAACTGCGCGAAATCCAGCGCGTTGACCTACCCTTCGTGGTGATCGATCCGAGCACTCCGCTCGATCAGGACGTGCCGGTGGTCGCGGCCACCAACTGGGCTGGAGGGCGGAAGGCGACGGAGTACCTGATCGGGCTCGGTCACACTCGGATCGGGGTGATTACGGGATTCCGCGGATGGTGCGCCAGTATTGACCGCCTGGCTGGATATCACTCGGCCCTCATGGCGGCTGGACTGCCGATTATCCCCGAGTACGTGCGGGAGGCGGATTTTTGGATCGAAGGAGGGCAGCGAGCGGCTAGGGAATTGCTCTCGCTCCCCAGCCCCCCCACCGCCATCTTCGCCATGAGCGACGCCATGGCAGTGGGGACGCTCTACGCGGCTCGCGAACGCGGCGTACAGGTGCCCCGCGACTTATCGCTGGTTGGCTTCGACGATATCGCGATGGCGTCCCTCGCCTATCCGGCCTTGACCACTATTAGCCAGCCTTTGCAGGAAATGGGCAGGCTGGCCGTGACCTTGCTCTATCGGCAGATCAGCGGCCAATCCTTGGATGCAAACAGAGTCGAGCTATCCACCAAACTGGTGATTCGCGACTCTACCGCCTCGCCGACCTGAAGCACAGAAACTTCTGTGCTTCAGGAGAGAAACGCGAGCAATGATTGGGGCCACACCCGGCCGCAGCCGGAGGCCCGATCAGGCTACCGGGGCACCGAGACCCGCCACTCTGGATGCGTCGCGGACTCGCCGCGAACCGCCCCAGAATAGGCGGAACGCAGACGCATGGTGACGGGGCCAATCGTGCCGTCGCCCAGGGTGAGCCGATCGATACTGCCGATCGGTTGCATCTCGGCTGCCGTCCCACACAAGAATGCCTCGTCGGCCAGGTAGAGTTCGGTGCGGCCGATTCGGCGCTCCTCGACCCGCAGGCCCAGGTCCTCCGCTAGTCGCAGCATGGTGTCGCGGGTAACGCTCTCCAGGACATCGCTTCGCAGGTCGGGTGTGACCAGGATGCCGTTTCTGAGCATAAAGAAGCTGGACCATGCCCCTTCCGCCACCTCCCCCAGGCGGTTGAGGAAGACCGGCCCATCGTATCCGGCGAGTTGAGCTTCGCGGACTCCCATTTCACTGTTCCGGTAGTTGGCCGTGCTCTTGATCAGAGGGGACATGATGTTGTCACTGATGCGGGTGAAGGAGCTAATCATCAGGTGGCGCGGCCGATCCTCGGCCAGATGGGAGGGCAACGGCGCCGTATCGGCCAGAAGGTTAATCACTTCTTCGTCGGCCCGGCTGGCCATGCGCCGTTCGCTGGGGAAGGCTACGATCCGAATATAGGTATCTTCCTGGATGCCGTTCCGGGCCAATAGCTCCGGCAGATCCTCCATGAGAGCCATCACCTCGTGAGGCATCTCCATTCGGATCAGGCGGATCGATTGCTCAAGGCGGCGGAGGTGCTCAGCCAGACGGAAAATGTACATGGTCTCGGTCCGCGGACTCCAGTAGGCGCGGATACCCTCGAACACGGTGCTGATCCCGGCCCAGATCGTATCGGTGGCATGGAGCGTGGCACTGGCCCAGGGGACGATCCGCCCATTAAACCACAGATACGGCGGTGTGACGGTCTCGGCCATGGCTACCTCCTCTTTCATGGATGCGAGTCTTTAGATGCTTACCAATGTCTGGGCGGTAACGGAACCTCAATCAGGGCAGGGCGGTTGGCCGCCAGGGCCTCCGCAAGCGCGGACTCCAGATCGGACGCGGTTTCCGCCCGCGTGCCCTCGGCCCCGAATGCATGAGCCAGGGCCACGTAATCCGGCGCCTTGAGATCGGTGGCGATGTAGCGGCGCTCGTAGCCATCGCGTTGGGCGCTTTTGACCGCTGAATAGGTGGCGTCGTTCCCGAGCACCACCACCACGCCCAGGTTTTCCTGCACGGCGGTCGCCATCTCACCCGGATTGAGGAGGAATCCGCCATCACCGCACAGGGCCACCACCGAGCGATCCGGTGCTCCCACTTTCGCTCCCAGGGCCTGGGGCAGGGCGCACCCTATCGTGCACAGCTCGGAGGAATGGATGAAGGTGCGTGGGGCATG
>DATBTL010000591.1:0-6584 GCA_036559345.1 Chloroflexota bacterium
CACCCGTCCGCCACTAGAGGCCGAAGCCTCCCGTCCGACTTGCATGTCTTAGGCACGCCGCCAGCGTTTGTCCTGAGCCAGGATCAAACTCTCCATCAAATCGTCCCCCAAGGGGAACGCCTCTTTGACGAGGTTGTGCTCTTATATTTGTGTGCGGATGGCTAGCTTCGCGTTCCAACGCACGGACTTCCCGCCGGTCCAAAACTTGCGTTTCAGCCGACAAAAAGAAACCGCACGCTCTCACGCGCTCGCTTGTCAAGGTGCTACCCCCAAAAGGGGCAAAGACTAACTTAACACGTTTGGCGTGTCGGCGTCAATCCCCTGGCCGATTTTCTTTCGATTTTCGACCGCCTTCGTAGGGGCAAGAATGAATATAACGGAGCGATAGGGTAGCGTCAAGCGCGGTGGCGGGTAAACTTGGGATTCGCGGCCTGTTTCCCGTCGATTGCCCCCTCGTCGGGCGGGATGCCTTGGCGGATGAGCCCGCGCATGCGGGCCGCCGTGGCTGTCTCGCTCCTGGTGAACCCGCTCTCACCGTCCAGCCTATCTAAACGCCACAGGCCCATCCGGCGCAGGTACCTATCCAACGGATACTCCCGCACGGCCTCCCATTCCATCTGGCGCGCGAACCCCGCCGTCTGGCCCGCTTGCGTGCCTTGTGGCGGATAACCGAGATGGGCCACGAAGTCCTCAATGACCGCTTCCCCAGCTCCGTAGGACCAATCGATCAGATCGAGCAGCGGCCACCAGGTGTAGCCGAGGACTGGGATTGCTCGTTCTCGCACCCGCGCGACGGCGGCGACCGAATCCCCCAGCCAGGCATTGCGGCGCGTGTCATCGCCATGCGTGCTTGTTTCGCTGACGAACAACGGGATCCCGTACCGCGCGTACGTACTGGTCAGCGCTTCCTCCAGGCCCGCTGTCCAGGCATCCTCGCTTTGGCTCTGAAGGCGATCGCCGCGCCGCTCCAGGCGATGCACCGAGATTTCCGGATAGTAGTTCACCCCCCACAGGTCTGGGACGAATGGGGTGTCGGCAAACCAGGCCCACGCCTCTGGCCCCATCCCGTGTGTCTCAAGCCAGGATGCCAGCGGGTGGGCCGCGTCGACCCGGCCCGTGAGCAGGTCGCTAGGCAACCAGGCGCGCGCCTGCCAGTGTGCCAGATCCTCGGGCCGGGCCCCGGTCCCCGCGCGATACAAGGCCGAGCACTCCACGTGCGCGATACCGATGCTGGGGTCAACGGCCCGAATGGCGGCGGTCGTGGCCACAATCCCGCGGCAGACCTGCTCCAGCACCCGGATGAAGCCGGAATCTCCGTGCTGGTGGGGGGGCCAGATGCCGCGGAGGCCGCAGAACTCCGCCGTGATCAGCGGTTCGTTCAACGGCGTATACCAACGCACGCGATCGGCGTAGCGCTGGGCTACCGCCCGAGCAAAGTCCGCCACCGCCTCGGGATAGCCTGGGTTGAGGAATCCGTCCTCCAACCAAAGCGGTGGGCCGTAATGCACCAGATCCAGGATGATCGTCAGGCCAAGATCCCTGGCCGCGTAGTCGATGACCTGGTCGGTCCAGGTCCAGTCGAAGACCCCAGGCGCCGGATTGACGCGGTACCAGGGGATACCATAGCGCAGGGCCTGGAAGCCCACGGAGGCGGCGCGATCCAGGTCCGCGCGCCAGTGTTCGTAATGGCCGGTGAGAAGATACTCATCAAGGCCGCGCCCACTCCGTGGATGCGGATGCGGGATAAATGTGTCCTCAAAGCCGCCAGCCCACACGAACGCGCGCGGATCGCTCGAGAATGGCGCGAGAAGCGTCATGACCCTCCACCTCTTTGGCTAGCTACTACAGACCATTGCGCTATTGGAGCCGGGCCCGTACCCTCGGTCACTCTTTTAGGCCGGTCACGGCGATCCCCTGGATGAAGTACCGCTGGATACACAGGAACGCGAGTAAGAGCGGGGCGACCGCGAGGGTCGCTCCGGCCATGAGCACCGCGTACTCATACTCATGCTGGCCGGTGAGGGTCGCCAGTCCGACCGTCAGGGGTTCCATGCTCGTGGAGGTGGTCATTACCAGCGGCCAGAGGAGATCATTCCAGTTATACATCAAATGCAACACGGCCAGGGTGGCCAGGGCACTGGTGGACAAGGGAAGGATAATCCGCCAATAGATGCCGAACAGGTTGCACCCGTCAATGCGCGCCGCCTGATCCAGCTCGCGCGGTACGGTGAGGAAAAACTGACGAAGCATGAAGATGCCGAACGCATTGGTGGCCCGCGGCACAATCAAGCCGGCGAAGGTGTTAAGCCAGCCGAGATGATAGACCATGATAAACACGGGGATGATCGTGACCTGTACCGGGATCATCAAGGTGGCCAGGATGAGCACGAAGATGACGGTGCGGCCGGGAAAGTCCAGGCGCGCGAGAGCATACGCGGTCAGTGAATCGCAGACCAGTGACACCAGGGTGACCCCTCCGGCAAAGACTACCGTGTTGCGGAAGAAGGTCAGCAGGGGCAAGCGGTCCCAGACCTGTGCGTAGGCGAGCAGGCTCACTTGTCGCGGCAAGAGGCGCGGCGGAGCGGCGGCAATATCGCTCTCTGTCTTGAGCGAGGTCAAGACCATCCAGATGAACGGGAAGAGGATGATAATCGCGAGACCGATCAGCAGGAGATAGAGGATGACCGTACCCACGCGCGGCACGGAGGGCCGGAAGCGTGCCCGCGCCCGTGGTTGTGCCATGACCATGGTCAGTCCTCCTCCTGGAAACGGAACACCCGTAACTGGACCACCGTGAGCGCGAGCATGATCAGGAACAAGATGCAGGCAAGGGTTGAGGCATAGCCGGTATCGAAGAGTTGAAAGCCCTCGTGATAGATGTAGGTGACCAGCGTTTCGGTGCTGAAGAGCGGGCCGCCGCCCGTCATGACGAACACCGGGTCGAAGATCTGGAAGGATGCGATCATGGAGGTCACGGTGACGAAGAGCAAGGTGGGGCGTAAAAGCGGCAGGGTGATCCGGAAAAACCGGGCGGCCGTTGAGGCGCCGTCCATCTGTGCGGCCTCGTAGTAGGTTTCCGGAATACCCTGGATGCCGGTGAGCAGAATGACCATATTGAAACCAATGGTCTTCCAGATCCCCACCAACATGATCGCCGGGAGCGCCCAACTCGGATCGTGCAGCCAGTCGGCGACCGGGAAGTGCAGTAGCTTGAAGTACCGCGAGAGCAGCCCAATGTCGGGCTGAAGGAGCAGCGACCAGACGATCGCCATTACAGCATAGGAGCTGACCGCCGGCAAGAAGTACGCGGCGCGAAAGAAGGCGCGACCACGGAGGCGTCGATTGAGCGCCACCGCGACCGGCAGTGGGAGCAGGACGCTCGCCGGCACCACTCCGACCGTGAACAGCAGGGTATTGTGCAGATCCCCCCAGAATCGTGAATCATTGGCCAGTTGCCGATAATTGTCCGCGCCAACATAGGGGTGATCCGTGGCGATGAAGCTCCATTGGTGAAGACTGAACCACACGATCTGGATAATGGGCCAGAACATGAAGATGCCGATGACCAGCAAACTGGGGAGCATGAAGAGATAACTCGCGAGGATGGCGCGGACCCGGCCATGTGGGCGAAGCAGGCGGCGGCGAGCCGCGAGTGGCACCGGGGCGTGGGCGGTAGGCATCGCCATGCGTGGATCTCCCTTTCCCTTCTCGTGGCCACGTCTAGCGGCGCCTGGGCCGGGGCCGGCGCGATGCATGCCGGCCCCTCTCCGCCCGAGCGTACTTAGGGCAGTAGCGCGTTCATCTGGGTCGCGGCTTTTCGCAGTGCCGCGGCGGGCGAGGCCCGATTGTACTCAATACTCTGAATCGCGGGCGTGATCACATCCGTGTCTATCTTGTCGAAATTCTTCAGTCCCGCGAGATAGAAGCGTGCATAGGGCGCCTGGCGGGCGAACTTGATCACGAAGGGATTCTTCTGTAAGGAGGTGTCGCTCGTCATATCGGTGCGCGCCGGCGGAAATCCGGATTGCAGCGAGATGTATGCCTGTTGGGGCTTCTGGTTCCACCACTTCACGAACGACTCCGCGGCCGCCAGGTTGGGCGAATGCTTATTGACGACCAGGATGACGGCGTCCGATAAGGTGACCGGCCCGGCGGGCCCGACCGGGACCGGCGCCACGTCGTAGTTAATATGCGCCTGGGTGTATCCGGACGTGGCCCAGGGCCCGTTGATCTCCATCGCCGCTTTCTGACTCTGGAAGTAGCTGTCGGCCTCGGCGCCGGCCAGACCGACTGGACTGATGTGATCCTTGGCGATCAGGGTCGCCCAACTCGTCACGGCCTGGATGGTCTTCGGCGCCGCGAGGAGCGACTTGGTGTGATCGGCGCTGACCACGTCCCCGCCATTTTGCCACATAAGGATGGGCCACATCGGGATCGTGGCATGGTCGGCGAGGGCGATCCCATACTGAGGGTTGGCGCCCTGGTGAGAGAGTTTTACCGCGTCGGCCTGCATTTGGGCCAGGGTCGTGGGCGCCTGGGACAAGCCTGCTTTCTTGAAGAGGTTCTTGTTCCAATACAGCATCAACGTGGCATAGTTGGCCGGCGCTCCGTAATAATGGCCGCCGATTTTAAGCGACCGCAACAGATCGGGTGGGATGGCGGCGGCGGACAGGCCATGGCCATAGGCGTCATCAATTGGCGCGATCAAGCCGGCCTGCACGTACTGGGGCAGGTACTGCAAGTGAAACGCGGCCACGTCGGGGCCCTGGCCGACCGCATAGGAAGCCAGCAGCTTGGTCATCAGATCGGCCCAGGGCATCACGTTCTGGCTCACTGAGATTGTAGAATGATTGGCCGTGTTATAGCGGCTGACCAGGGTCTGAATGGTAGGCGCGTCGGGACCGGTAAAGCCATTCCAAAAAGTCAGGCTGGTCATGGATGCCGCGCCGCTCGCTTGCGGCGGGATAAGCACGGCGGCGCTGACGGCAAAGGCGCACACCAGGCGCGTCATTCGTGAGGAGAAGCAACGATGCAACATATCTTTCCTTCTGGAAGCGGCTACACGTCAAACATCGAAATGGAATAGGGTCGGAGTTCGAGGTGTCTCACCTCCTTTCCAGCCGCGTCTGGCGGGTGGTCAAATAGGTTCAGGGCCACAGGAATCCCGGATACTCAGGGTGACCGGTAAGACGGTTTGCGCTTGTTGCGGTTCCCGCTGCTCCACCATGGCGATCAATCGGGCCGCGGCGGTGGCGCCGAGTTGGACAATGGGCTGGTGGACGGTGGTGAGCGCCGGAGTCATCACTCGGGCGATAGCCAGATCGTCGAAGCCGGCGAGAGCCACATCCTCGGGAACCCGCGCGCCGCGTTCGCGGAAGACGTCCAGGAGGCCATAGGCCATCTCATCATTGCCCGCGAAGACCGCCTGGGGAAGGCGGGGACGCCGCAGGAGTTGTTCGGCGGCTACCCGACCCGATGCCTCGGAGTAATCACCCTCGATCACATCCTGATCGGGCGCCGGAATACCGGCGCGGCCCAGGGCGCGGCGAAAGCCATCGCGGCGGTCGACCGCGGACAGGTGCTGGAGCGGCCCGCTCACATGGACGATAGAGCGGTAGCCATGGGCGAGCAGATGGGTGGTCATCATATCGGCCCCGCCGACATCGTCGACCCCTACGGCGGTGATCTCCGAGTTCAGGGGATAGCGGCCGAGGAACACGAACGGATAGCCGGAGACCGCGAGCTCCATCACATGCCGATCGAACAGGGCCGCCGAGGCAAGGATGACCCCGTCAACCCGCTGAGCCCGCAGCATCTTGATATAGGCGCTCTCGCCCCGTTCCTCCTCGCGCGCGGTGGAGAGGATCACGACAAAGTCGTGATCATTCGCCACCTCGGTGATGCCGCCCAGAATATCCATGAAATACGGGTGGGAAAACACATGCGCGCTACTATGGGGAATAACCACGCCGATCGCGCGCTGGAGCTCGCCGCGCATGCTGCGCGCGGCGTGATTCGGGGTGTATCGCAGCTTGGCGGCCGCCTCGCGGACCAGGTGTCGGGTCTCCTCGGCGATCTCGCTATGATTCGCCAATGCCATGGAGACGGTCGATGGAGCCACCCCGGCAAGACGGGCAACATCACGGATCGTCACTTTCCCTTGCTTATTCACCGAGTCTCCGAATTGATTCAGGATATTGGCCTTTATGGCTGTCTGAAACGTTTCAGATTCGGCTATAGTACTCGCTCTATTTCCGCTTGTCAAGCAGGTGGCGCGTAATCGGAGTATGAAAATAGCCGCGGGATCCCGCGCTTAATCAGGCTGCTTGCTTGCCGCCCAGAAACACAGATGGCACAGATGTCAGGAACCGTCCGACGCCAAAACCTGCCCACTCCTACGGGCTGAGGCCGGGTAAAGCTACGGCAACAACAGATGCAGATCCCCGAACTCGTGCCAGAGATACCCCTCCCGCAGCGCCTCGGCGTAGGTGAGGGCCAGATGCGGGGCGCCCGCCAGGGCGGTCAGCATCGCCAGGTGCGTGGAACGCGGCTCATGGAAGCCGGTCAGCAGGCCGTCAACCGCC
>DATBTL010000592.1:0-12261 GCA_036559345.1 Chloroflexota bacterium
CACGTCCGCGCGGATGTCCAGCGCGCCCTGTCCGCCCGCGTCAAGCGACGCCGTGCAGACCAGTTCCGCGATCTCCGTCCCATCGGACACTTGTAGTTCCACGTCGTCCCAGATCCCGGTCTGCACCAGCCGAGGCATCCAGTCCCAGGTGTAGTTGAAGCGAGGTTTCCAGTCGGTGATTGTGGAGGTAGCGCCGAACTGGCCCAGCCAGCGCGGCGGCAGGTCGAAGACAATCCGCACCGTATTCCCCTGGTCGCGTAGGAACGGTGTGAGGTCGAACTCATGGGGACGGAAGGCGCCGCGGAACGTGCCGGCGTCCTGACCGTTGACCAGCACCCAGCCGCTATAATCCAGTCCCAGGCAGTGGAGGCGGACGCGCCGCCCGCTTTCCAGCCAGCGATCGGGGAGGGCGACGGCGTAGACCCAGTGCCGATTCTCCACCCACTCGCAGTCCCGCGACTGAAGGCCAATGGTCCACTCCGGGAGGTGGCCGGCCGCGCGGAGAGCCTGTTGCACCGAGCCAGGCACGGGGGCGGGGATAGGCGGGATGTCGGCCCCGCCCGACTTCCCGGTCTCCATGGCGCGCTGCACCCGCCAGAGATACGGCGTCCAGCCGGTGAGGGTCCAGGGGAGGGTGGAGAGACTATGGCGCGCGATCATGAAGAGGTCTCCGATCCGAGAGGGCGTTCGAGCCCATCGCACGCTGCCCAGCCACGGTTTGGCCGCCCGCGGGCAGTCCGCAGGCCGTATGATCCGATCGGCATCCCTTCCGAGCCACCGGGAAGGATCACAACGCCGGGCCGGCCCTCCAGTTCCAGCAGCCGCGCCACCAGATCGTCACTGTCCTCGGCCCCCTTGAGCCAGGCCAACACGGTCGTATCCGCCTGGATCCCGAACAGTCCCGCCCGCCAGGGCGCGCGCCCCTCGCGCGCCACATGGGGAGTAACCACCGGGGGACGGAGCAACTCCTCGGCCAGCCAATAGGCTTCAACCGCTCCCACCGCCGGCCCGGCCCCCATGCGGATGGTTAAGGAGTGCGCGCCCTGATCCTGGAACAGATATTCCCCGGCTGGGGCCAATTGATATGGATCGTGGTGCGCGAAGGCGGGCGAGCGCAGCGCGGTGACGTACAGGGTCGTCCCCTCGGCGGTATAGGCGTATTTGCTCTCATTCGCCAGGGCGATCCCATAGCCGGTCCCGCCCTCGGTAGCCAGCACCCACCGCTGGCCCGGCCACTCCCGCCCGTCGGCCGGCCGCTCGATCGAGCCGTACGGGATCTCGCAGCGAAAGGTGGGAGCGGCGAGCGCCAGGGGATAACACAGGCGGAGCAGCTTCCGCCGCGCCCGCCAGTCGATTTGGACCCGGATTTCGATCGGCTGGGCGGGGTCCGCGTGCATCAGGTAGGTGCTGGTGATCGTGCAGTCCGACCCCCGGCAGTGGACCCGCAGGGCGGCTCGGATCGGCCCCGTCTCCAGCACCTCGACGCGCTCGCAGGTGGGCGAGTTGCCCATGAGCCCAAAGCGGTCGATGCCGTGACTCCAGGTATCGCTGGGATCATCGACCACGATCGGGAGGTGGCCGACGCCCGCCAGCAGATCGCGTCCCGTCGCGCGGTCGATCCAGTGGTCGATCCCTCCCGACACCGGATCGATCTCCAGCCGCCAGCGCGCGTTCTCCAGGGCCGTGTCGGTGGCGCTCAACCCTAAGGAGGACACTGGCGCCGGCGTGCCGAGCACGAAGCGGAACATCGTATAGCCGCACGCGGGGACATCCGGCGCGAGAAGGAGGCGCCGCACCCCGTTCGCGTAGCACTCGGAGGGGAGATCCTGGAATGGCACCTCGTTCCCCGCGTGATCGAGAAGGCGGCGCGGTTCCTTGCTTTGCCAGACCAGCCATGGTTCATACTCGATGGGCACTCGCTGGGGGGCGCCAGTCAGATTGAAGACCAGGAACGTGGCGTCGGTTGGTTCGGGCGCCTGCGCCACGCCGGCCGCCAGCCGGCGGATCGCTCCGTTGAGGATCGCGTCAGCCCCCTGCACCACCCCGCCGAGCGCCTGCAGGGCGTCGTTGGTGGCGCTGGGGATGCTGGTCCCAGCCAGGATGTCGTGGAACTGGTTGAACAGCAGGCTTTCCCACAGCTCGCGAAGTTTCGCGTGGGGATACGTCGCGCCCACCCGCGCCATGGCCAGGGCGCAGGCGGCCTCCGCCTGGCTTAGTCGCGCCTCGGCTTGCCGATTGAGCGCCTTGAGGGCCGAGACGGCGGCATAGCATCCTATCGCGTGATACTGGAGGTCGCCCCCTACCTCGGGGCGCTCCACCGCCGCCACCGCCGCGAAGTAGCGGTTCGGATCGCTGAAGGCGATTGCCAGGCCGTCCGCCTGGGCGTCGCGGATCACCGCCAGGTCCGCCCGCGTGGGGCCGCCCCCATGATTCCCTACTCCATAAAAGCACATGAAGGGGTAGCCGCCCGTCCGGGCCAGCTCGGCGTCATGCTCGATCCGTTCGCGGAGCGCCTGATGCACGGTGGTATACGCGACCTGGATGCGGAAGGCGGCGACCCGCGATCCGTCCGGCGACACCCAGTCGAAGAGGGCGCCCGGCAAGCTCTTTTCATGTTCTTGCGGGCGCATGAACACATAGGACTCGAAGCCGGTGTGGCGGAGGAGCATGGGGAGGGTCGCGGCATGGCCGAACGAATCGACGTTATAGCCCACGTTCACCTCAACCCCGAAGCGCTCGCGGAAAAAGCGCTTCCCCAGAAGCGCCTGGCGGATGAACGCCTCGCCGTGGGGAAGATTGCAGTCGGGCTGGATCCACCAGCCATTGACGATGGCCCAGGAGCCGCGGCGGACCAGGGCCTGAATCCGCGCGAACAGCGACGGATCATAGTCCTCGATCCAACGGTAGAGCGCGGCCTCGCCGCGGGTGAAGACCACTCCCTCGTGCGCTTCCAGCAGCTCCACGGCGGCCCAGCAGGTGCCGATCGCCTCGGCGCAGCCCTCCGGCCAGCGCCACAGCCAGACCGGATCGATATGCGCGTTCCCGATCATATGGAGCAACGGGCTCGGCTCGGCTGGTCCCTCCATCTCAGCCTTCCACCGGTTCACGCGGCGGACTCGCGGGAAGGATCGCGTCCTCGGTGGGCCCTGGCCGCGCCGCCGCGCCCCCTGCCATCAGTTCCCGCGCGTGAAAACAGGCCGCCCGGTGGCCCGGCGCCATCTCCTCCAGGGGCGGGATCTGCTGCCGGCAAATGTCGGTCGCGTAGAGACACCGGGGATGGAACTTGCAACCGGCGATCGCCGCCGGGGTGGTGGGTGGCTCCGCCGAACGAACGGGCAAAGGCCGGTCGAGACCAGTGCCGGTGGGGTCCGCCACCGGGACGGCGGCCAGCAGGGCCTGGGTGTAGGGGTGCAGCGGCCGGGCGATCACCGCCGAGGTGGGGCCAATCTCCACCACATGGCCCAGATACATCACGGCGGTGGTCTGCCCCTGGGCGAAGTAGCGGACCACCCCGAAGTCGTGCGAGACGAACAGATATGCGTTGTTGAGCCGCCGCTGCATGGCGAGGAGGATGTTCAGCAATTCGACCCGGAGCGAGACATCGACCATGGAGACCGCCTCGTCGGCGATGATCACCGTGGGGTCGAGGGCCATGGCCCGCGCCATGCTCACCCGTTGCCGCTGGCCGCCGCTCAACTGGTGCGGATATTTGTCGCGGTAGTCCGCCGTGGGGGCCAGGCCAATCGCGGTCAGCAGTTCATCCACCTTGAGCCGCTGTTCGCCCCGGCCACGGGCGATCTTATGCCGCCGAAGGGGAGCGGACAGGGTGTCGAATACGGTGCGGGTGGGGTTGAGCGAGGCGTAGGGATCCTGGTGGATATATTGCACGCCTCGGCGGTAGACCAGATACTCGGAGCGGCCCAGCCGGCGGAGGTCGCGGTTCTCGTACCGCACCCGGCCTTCGGTCGGGACCACCACGTCGGCGGCGATTTTGGCCACTGTCGTTTTCCCACAGCCACTCTCCCCCACCAGGGCCAGGATGCCGCCCGGTTCGAGGGAGAGCGAGACATCGAACAGAACCTGGTGCCCGCGTCGGGACCCATAGGTGCCGCTTTGCCCGTAGGAATGGGAGATATGCTCCAGTTCAAGTAGGCCCATCTCACACCACCTCGCGCCAGTGATGGCAGGCCACGAAGTGCCCTTGCTCGGTCTCGATCAGGGGCGGCTCGACCCGCTGGGATAGCTCGTCGGCCAGCGGACAGCGGGGATGGAATCGGCACCCGGCCGGCGGGTTGACCAGATCCGGCGGGGCGCCGGGGATGGCGCGCACCTCGGAAAGGTCGCCGGCCAGGGTGGGGACCGCCCGAATCAACGCCTGGCTATAGGGATGATGGGTATGGAAGAAAATCTCCCGCAACGGACCCGTCTCCACCAGCCGCCCGGCATACATCACCCCCACTCGGTCGGCGATCTCGGAGATCAGGGCCAGGTCATGAGTGATGAACAGCATGGTCAGACCGAGACGCCGGCGAATGTCCTTGAGGATCTGGAGAATGGCGCGCTGACTGAGCACATCGAGCGCGGTGGTCGGCTCGTCCAGAATCAGCAGTCGGGGCCGGAGCAGTAGGGCCATCATGATGCTCACCCGCTGCTTCATGCCGCCGCTCAGCTCGTGGGGATAGGCCCGAAGCACCCGCGCCGGGTCGAGCCGCACCCATTGCAGCCCTTCGGCGGCGCGGGCCAGGGCCTCTTTCTCGGAGATCCGTTCGTGGGCGAACACGGTGTCGAGCACCTGGTCTCGGATCCGCATGATCGGGTTAAGCGTATTGAGGGCAGATTGAAAGACCATCGCGGCCTGTTTCCAGCGGAAACGGCGCAGGGTCTCGCCCCGGAGGCGGGTGATATCCATCTCGCCCTCGTGGCCGAACAGAATGCGCCCTCCCGCGATTCGTCCCGGCGCCGGCACCATGTTCAGCAGCGCGTAGGCCAGGGTAGATTTACCGCAGCCGCTCTCTCCCACCAACCCGAATAACTCGCCTTCGCGGAGGGTCAGACTCACCCCATCCACCGCGTCCAGAACCCCGCGGGTGAGGGTAAAGCGGACCCGCAGGTTCTCCACCCTCACGATCGGGCGTTCCGTCCCGCTGATCGGCATACAGTCTACCTGCGCCGCCATCCGTCACTCCTCCTCGCCCACTACTTTCCAGGCGGCTTCTATTGGTTGGACATCACCCCAGCCTCAGTCGGGGGATAGGGTTTGATTGTGCGTTAACCCCGCAGCCGCGGGTTGAATACTTCCTCCAGGGCCCGCAGGAACAGGACCGAGCCTACCTGCAAGAGGACGATACAGCCCATGGGGGCGATCAGGTACCACATCCCGGCGGTCGAATAGAGCGCGCCAGCCTGGTAGACGGCGAAGTTGAGCATCAGGCCCCAGTTGACGGCGGTGAACGGGAGCACCCCAAGGAAAAAGAGTCCCACCTCGGCGTAGATCGCGGCGTTGAAGCCCAAGACGAAATTCATCGCCAAATACGGCGCGATGTTCGGCAATAACTCGCGGAAGATAATGTGGACGCGGGTCAATCCTGAGATCCGGGCCGCCTCGACAAAGTCGCGCTCGACCAGCGAGAGCATCTGCGCCCGTATGGAACGGGCCAGGCCAGCCCAGTTGGTCACGCTCAGCACCAGGGCGGTGGGGAGCGGATCGCTGACCCGGAGAAACCCGGTAAGGACCACCAGCAAGGGGAAGCCCGGGATGGTCAGAAAGACATCGATCACCCGCATCAGCCAGGTATCGACCGCCCCACGGGCGAACCCGGCGATCATCCCTACCACGATCGCCACCCCGGTGGAAATGATCGAGACAAGCACCGCGACCAGGAGGACGGGCGTCGAGCCCGCGACAAGCTGCGCCCCCACGTCGCGCCCCACGTAGTCGGTGCCGAACCAGTGGGCCATGCTCGGGGCCTGATAGGCCAGCAGCGGGTTCTCCGTGGTGTCGTACTGGACGAGTTGCGGCCCCACGATGGCCATCAGGACAAAAAAGAGAAGAATGGCCAGCCCGACCAGGGCGCTCGGATTCCGTCTGATGATCCGCCACACGCCGGCCAGCGAGAGGAGCATGCCGCACTCCCTAAAAAAGTTGAATCCGCGGATCAAGTTTGACGTAGAGGAGATCCGCGATAAAGTTCGCCACCACCACCGCCACGATGATCAGGAGGAAGCAGCCCATCATCAGCGGGTAGTCGCGGCCATCGGTGGAGGTGATCAGATAATAGCCGAGCCCTGGGTAGGAGAAGGTCGTTTCGATGAACACCGAGCCGCCGAACAGGTAGCCGATCTGGATCGCCAGGTTGGTCATGGCCGGGAGCAGGGCGTTCCGCCCCACGTAGTGGACGATGATCTTCCTCTCGGGGATGCCCCGGGCGGTGGCGGCGGTGATATAGTCCTCGCCCAGGACGCTGGTGGTGTTCCCTTTCATCCCCAGCATCCAGCCACCGAAGCCGGCAAGGGTGTACGCAAGGAAAGGGAGGAATGCGTGGTCGATCACGTTGGCGAAAAATGGGAGATTGAACCCTGGCGTAACCGAGACGTCGTAGGCCCCGCCGACCGGGAAGGTGTGGGTGATGTCGCCCAGCCAATAGAGAGCCAGGATGGCGATAATGTAATTGGGGACGGCGCTGCTGATCGCCGAGACCAGGGTGATCAGGTGGCTATACCAGGAGGCGCGCTTGTAGGCGGCAACGACTCCCAGAAGTACCCCCACCACGAAGCTGACCATCAGCGAGCTGGCCACAACCAGGATCGTCCAGGGGACGGCCGAGCCAATGATCGCGCTCACCGAACGGCCGGGATAGAGAATCGACTTGCCGAGGTTCCCGTGGATCAGATTGCCCATGTACTGCAGATACTGCACGCCCAGCGGTTGCTTGATGTCCAGCCCATAGATGGCGCGAATCTGGGTGTTCACATCGTTCAGGGTCAGATTGCCCTGCATCAGCAGCTTTTCGCGCAGGTAGTCAACCGCGTTGCCGGGCATCAACCGGATCAGGAAAAAGGAGAGCGTGACCACGATGTAGATCACGAACACAGCGCCCAGCGCCTTCCGCCCAAGCAGATACCCGGTGGACTGGCGCCATCCCCCATCGGAGGGGACAGCCACCAGGGGAAGGTCGGCCGGGACACTCTCCGCTTGCATCCGACACGCTCCTGTTTCCGCGAGGGCTAGTGCATATTCAGGCGGCCGTGTTTGATCCGTAGGGGCACCGGGTACCCCCTGGGTGACGGGTGCCCCTACAAGTGCGGGGGAACGGACGCCAAGCTGAATTGGCTCCGATTCGCCCCGGACCAACCAGCCGACCGCGGTCGGCTGGTTGGTCCCATTTCCTTACTTGGGAGTTACGTACCCGTCCTCCATCATCAGGGTCAAGGCCGAGGGGGCCCAGCCTCCGATGTCGCTCCACAGGGGATTACTGGCCGGCGGCCAGTTGGTGAAACTACGCGAGGAGTAGAAGGTCTGGAGCCGCTTCACCTCGATGGGCAGCATCGGTACTTGCGTGTTCTCCATCTTGGCGAGCGCGATCACCGCCTTGGTAATCTGCGCCTTGTCTCCGACCGCCTTCATCTTCTGGATGAACTTGGTGATGTTCACCGTCCCGTAGCCGTCGAGATTCACCATTGGACCGAAGCCCATCCCCACCTGTTGCGCGTTGGTTGGGTTGAGATTCTGCCCGACGAAGAGACTGTACATCTCCTGGATCGGGTCCAGGGTCCAGTAACCGGCCCATCCCCACTGGATGTCGTAGTTGCCGTTCGACTGGTCCGTCCAGTAGCCGGGCTGCGCTCCGCTGGTGGCGGTTACCCCGGTAAAGCCGAATTGCTTCAGCTCGCTGGCGATCGCTTCCATCAGGACCACGCTGCTGGACCAGCCGGCGGGGGCGGAGAGGGTAAGCTTGATCGGCTTCCCGTTCGGGGCCAGCCACTCGTTGCCGTTCTTCTTGAAGCCTGCTCCGGTGAGCAGCGCGGTGGCCTTGGCGAGATCATGAGGATAGGGGTTGAGCGTGCTCATGACCGAGGCGGGCAACCACTTTTGCGCCACCGGTGGGAGCAAGGCGGTGGGAATGGCGTCGGCAACATTGACCGGGTCGGCGATCTGGGTGTCCTTGGCGCGGTCGATAATGTAGGCCAGTGCCTGGCGGAAGGGAGTGAGGGTCAGTGGGTAGTGGCGGTCGTTGAAGTAAATGGCATACATCGAATAGTCATAGGGGAGCGCCATATGATTATTCGGGTTGCTCAGCCATTGGCTCTGCACCGTGGCCGGTGTGCCCTGCCAGCCGAAATCCGTCCAGCCAGAGAGCATCTGATTCCACTGCGACTGGCTGTCGAGTGCCTGATCGACCACGATCCGATTGACCTTGATCTTCGATGCTAGCCAGAACTTGGCGAATTTGGTCAGGACGATCTGATCCTGGCCGACCGTGGTGATCTGGAAGGGACCGGAGCCCACGTAGGTGGCTGGTCCGGCCTGCACAAGCGCCTGGCCGGCCTTCCCCAGGGCGGCGGAGTCGTTCGCGGCCGCCAAAGCCGCAACATTCTTCGGCAGATATTGACCCCACACATGGTCGGGGAAGATATTGTTCCCCTCGACGGTCAGGACGTTATAGAGCGTGTCGGCCAGTTGCACATGGGGCCGCACGGTGAACACTACCTGATTCGCGCCATGCGCCGTGACGGCGCTGATCTCATTCCACACGGACCAGCCGACGGTAGCGCCGCCCAGGAAGGTCGTCACCACATCCTTGCTGGTGATAGGCTGCCCGTCCTGCCACAGGGCGCCCGGACGTAGATTGACCACGATTCGTTGCGGGCTCGCGGTCCAATTGACGCCCAACTCTGGGCGGAACGAGGTGGTGGCCCGGATGTAATAGGCCAGTGGTGTATCGATCATTCCCTCGAAGGTGGCGATGTTGTTGGGACTGAAGGGATTAAGCACCCCCTGGGGAGACCAGGAGCCTGACAGGTGGAACTCACTCGATGCGGCCGCCCGCTGAGCATGAGCGGCGTCGCGCGGGGCCGAGCCGGCGAGCAAGATTGAGACCAGGGACAAGCCGGCCACGGCGGAAAATAGGGGATGAGAATGTTTCATGGGCGAGGTCCTCTCGAATACCGAATAACGGGGCCATTACGACGCCGATCCGAGGACTGAATGCCTACCTTTTGTTCTTCCGCCGACCTCCTTCCGCGTTGAGCCGTTACCGTCGATGCGAGCGAGGCGGGCCGCTTAGCCAGCCGGTGACGCGCGCCGGGCACTCCAGCGTACAGTGATGGTGGTGAGCGCGATGAGTGCGAGATTCAGTCCGATCCCGAGGAGATCGACGCCAAGTGACACGGGGGAACGCAGGGTAAAGGGAAGCGCCAGGAGGCCCAGTATGGCGAGAGTAAGGGCGCAACGCGAGATCAGCATCATCGCCAAAATCACCGTACTCGCTCCATACGTCTAAATAGGCGTTCCTGAACCGTACCAGGCCGCGGTTGCGTGTCTCGGGGAAATCAACTGGGTAGCCCGATTGTATAGCGGGCTTCGTTGGCCTGTCAACGTGGGAACCTTCCCAAGCACGCTTGCTGAACGCCTCCGGGTAGAAGCGCGTTGAATAATAGTGTACACTGGCCCAGATTAGTGTACTTGGAAGGTTCCCGCATGGGAACGATTGCGAGGCCCAATGGGCGCTTCGATCCATGATGTGGCGGCCCGATCCGGGGTCAGCAAGTCCACGGTCTCACGGGTGCTGACCCTTGATCGGCGGGTGCGGCCGGCCACCCGCCTCCGGGTGCAACAAGCGATTCGCGAGCTTGGCTATCGGCCCAACGCGGTAGCCCGCGGCCTCGTGCATGGGCGCACCCGGACCATTGGTCTGGTAGTGTTCGATCTCTCGAACCCCTTCTTCGGCCTCCTGGTCCGCGGCGTGGAAGCGGTTGCTCGCGGACGCGGCTATAACGTGCTGGTATGCGACAGCGGCGGCGACGAGACCCAGCAGCAAGAGTGCCTGGCCATGATGGCCGAGCGCAGGGTGGACGGGATCCTGATCACCCCGATTGACGCGAACGACGAGGAGTTGGCCGCCATTCGCCAGGCCGGCATGCGGGCGGTGCTGGTCAATTCAACCGCCGGCGACGAACGGGTCTCGTCAGTGGGGACGGACAATGTGCGCGGCGGCTGGCTTGCCACCCAGCACCTGCTTGAGCTGGGCCATGCGCGAGTGGCGTTCCTGGGCGATTCGCACGCCATCCCCAGTTGCCGGGAACGGCTGTCCGGATATCGCATGGCGCATAATCGGCTGGGCCAACCAGCCGATCCTGCCTTGTTGATCGAGGATCTCACGACCATGGAAGGCGTGGTCTCCGCCGTTCATGGGCTCCTCGATCTGCCGGCGCCGCCCACCGCGATGGTCGCGGTGAACGATCATGTGGCCATCGCCGCCTTGCAAGCGGCACTCACGCGGGGGCGCCGGGTTCCCGAGGACGTGGCCCTGGTGGGCTTCGATGATATTCCGGTGGCCGCCTGGCTCAGCGTGCCGCTGACCACGGTTGCCCAGTCGAAAGAGGAGCAGGGGGCGATCGCCGCCGCGCTACTCCTCGACCAGATAGAAAACAGCACCATGCCCATGCAGCGAGTGATCTTGCAGCCAAGGCTGGTGGTGCGGGAGTCCTGCGGCGCGAGCCGCGTGGTGGAGAAAGGTGCCTAGATGCACGAGATGAACGATGCCGGCCTGCCTGGGATCCGGCGCTTGAGCCAGAGCCTCTGGCTGATCGAGGATATTTGCAACGTCTATCTGATTGTCCGCGGCAGGCGGGCCATCGCGATCGATAGCGGCATGGGCCTGGCGGCCGATGTCCTGGCCCGGCTCGGAATCGAGCAGGTGGAGTGGGTGCTGCATACCCATTTCCATCGCGACCAGTGCGACGGCGCGGCGCGGTTCGCCCTGCAGGGCGCCCGGATCGGCGCGCCCCAGGCCGAGCTCGGCTACTTCGACGCCGACCTGTTCTGGCGGACCAGAAATATCTACGATAACTACAATACCTACAACGACTTCGCCGCGCCGCTGACCTCCATCCCCGTGGACCGGGCGCTGGCCGATCACGACGAGTTCGCCTGGCAAGACCTGCGCTTCCGGGTCGTCCCCGCCCCCGGCCACACCAAGGGCAGCATCGCCCTGGTCGGTGAAATCGATGGGCGGCGGGTGGCCTTCGCGGGCGATACGATCCACCATTCCATCCGTCCCTGGACCCTGTTCGACCTCGAGTGGGGCTACGGCGGTCAGGAAGGGGTAGTGGCGCTCTCCCTTACCTTGCAGACCCTGGCAACAATACCGCTGGACGTGATTCTCCCTTCCCATGGCGAACCGGTCAGCGATCCAGCCGCCGCCTGCCTAGCCCTGATCCGTAAGCTGGGCGGTTACCATGAGTGGCTACACCTGTATACCTATCAAGGCGGGATCGGCTACCCACAACTGCCCGCCGACACCAGGGTGCAACCACTGACTCCCCGCCTCTGGATGAACACCACCTCGTTCGCCAATTCCTACACCCTGGTGACCGGCGACGGCAGTACGATGTTCCTTGACTACGGCTTCCCTTCGCACGCCCACTTCTCGGCCAACGTGCGTTTTGTCGAGCACACGCTCGATGACTTGCGGAAGGTGGCGGGGCTCAAGACCATAGAGGTGGTGCTGCCCAGCCATTATCATGACGATCATGTGTGCGGCCTGCAGTACCTGCACGAGCGGTATGGGGCGCAACTCTGGGTCTTCGAGAATCAGGAGGATATACTGGCCCACCCCGAGGCATACAAGATCCCCTGCTTGTGGCAAAGGCCCATGACCGCCGGCCGGGTGTTCGGCGAGGACGAAACCTTTACCTGGCACGATATCGCCTTCACCGCCGCCCGCACCCCCGGCCATACCGAATACCATTGCGCGGTCAGCTTCGAGCTGGATGGGCGGCGGATTGTCCACGCGGGCGACACCATCGGCCGAGGGATCACCGGCCCGCGTCTGGGCGGTCCGATCTTCCAGAATCGCTTCACCCCGGGCGATTTCCTGACCAGTATCACCAAGATCCGCGATTTCGAGCCCGATTACGTCCTGACCGGCCACTGGGGCGCCCTGCACCTCGACCCTGCCTTCCTGGACGAGGCGCTCCGCCGTGCCCGTGCCTTGAACGACGTCCTCTGGGGTCTGATCGCCGTACCGGAGGAGGCGGGTT
>DATBTL010000593.1:0-3575 GCA_036559345.1 Chloroflexota bacterium
CCTCGAACCGCTGGGTCTGGTGGAGGTTCTCGATTGGACCGGTCAGGCGCTCAATCGAGTAGACCGCGCGGCCTTCTTCGCCCGCTTCGCCGAAGAGCATGCCGTGCAATACTTCTACGAGCCGTTTCTGGAGGCATTCGATCCGGAACTGCGCCGCGATCTCGGGGTCTGGTATACCCCGCCCGAGGTGATCACATACATGGTGGCGCGGGTCGATAGCGCCCTGAAGGACGATCTGGGGATCGCCGACGCTCTGGCCGATCCCCGCGTCTACGTCCTTGACGGGGGCGTTTGACGAAACGGACATTTAAGTACGCTAAGGGCGCTTGTCACTCGCCCATCCGCGCATAACCCGAGCCTCGTCCATGCATTTGAGGCCAATTGGCAGGTGATGGCAATGGGTAACGCAAGGATACGCGCGTGAACATCGGACGATGTGTAGGCCGGCCATCGTCATCGTGGACGGGTTAGCATGGAGGTGCTCTGTTCGGGCTTCCGCCCTGACGTGCACTCCTAATCGTACGACGGTGCGGCGCTCGCGGCGTGTGCCGCCAGCACAGGGTGCCACTCAAACCCCTTGTGTCCGCTACGCCATCCCGACCAAGGGGCGCGCAGATCCATGGGCGCTGGATGCACCTGTGATCGGCCGCCTGGATAAGCCATCGCTCTCAGTAGCTGAAGGTGGTCGCGCCCTCGTCGCCGATCCACTGCCACAGGGGGACGGTGCCGTTCATTTCGGCGTTCGGTAGAAGGTGGGCCTTGTCCAGCTTGCGCGCGTCAAAGCAGATAGGGCAGACGAAATAACGCCCGTGCGCGGCCTCGTAGCGCTGCAGCAACGACGCGAGCGGCGGGCACCCGTCGCAGGCGACGGCTGTGGCGAAGCCCGCGAGCGCCAAGCGGACCGCCTCCTTGGTGAGGAACATCACGGTCGGTCGCCCTTGCTCGGCCGCTCCAACGGCGACCAAGAAGGCGACGGTGACCCGCTCGGCATCCTCCAACCCCGTGGCTAGGCTAATTACTGCCTTCCCGGACATGAGCATCACCTCCTGGTCGACATGATTGATGGACAACCGGCCGCGCCCGCGCGGTATCGTGGGTATAGGTCATTGACCTCAACATACATTATACGCCCATTGTCAAGCTGTCAGGATAGAGTATCGTAAGAGTTCAGAAGTAGGGGCAGCGAGAATTAGGTGGCGGGTCTGGCGCGGTAAGGCACGGCATGGTAGGGTCAAAGCATGACACTAGAAGCGGCACTGGCGCTCATTGCCGAGTTACAGGCGCAGAATGCGGCGCTGCAGGGACGGGTGGCGGCGTTGGAGGCGCAGCTTGCCGAGGCGGGGAAGTCGTCGCCCCCGGCGTGGGCGAAGGCCAACCGCGCCAAGCGGGAGGGGCGGGCGGGGAAGCGGCGGCCCCGGGCGGCCCAGGAGAACCACGGGCGGCGCCGGAGCACGCCGACCCATGTGGTGCGGCACGCCTACGAGCACTGTCCGGACTGTGGCTACCCGCTCCGCGGGCGGGCGGTGCAGCGGCGGCGGGAAGTGCTGGAGCTTCCCCCGACGCCGGTGGTGGTGGTCGAGCATCAGATCCACAAACGCTACTGTCCGGTCTGCGCGGCCTCCCAGACCCCGCGCGTGTCCTTCGCGGGGATCGTCTTGGGCCAAGGGCGGGTGGGGGTCCGGCTGGCCAGTCTGATCGGCACCTTGCGGACCACCCATCGCCTGCCGCTGGCCCAGATCCAAGCCCTGCTGGAGCAGGTGTGTGGCCTGCGGCTCTCGGTCGGCGGCCTTCAGGCGATCGTGGCGCGGCTGCGCCGGCAATTGGAGCCGCTCCGGGCCCAGTTCGTGGCCCAGACGCGGGCTGGGGCCACGCGGGACAGGGCGGGGTCACCATGCCGGGGAAGGGTCGGGTCGTGGAGCGGCCCTATACCGCCAAGGAACTGGCCGCGTTGGCCGAGGGCGGGGCGGAACTGGGTCTGGACCAGGTACGGATGCTGGAGTTACTGGGTCCCTCTACCCTCGACATCTATCTCAACGGCGCCGCCTATTGGCGGAACGTCCCGGTGAAGGTGTGGAGCTACACGATCGGCGGCTATCAGGCGATCAAGAAGTGGCTCAGCTACCGCGAACAGCCGTTGCTGGGCCGCCCGCTCCACCTGGAAGAGGTGCGGGAGGTCCAGCACATGGCCCGCCGGATCGCGGCCATCCTCCTCCTCGGCCCGGACCTGGACGCGAGCTACCAGACGGTCTCCCAGGCCACGGCACCCTGGGCGATGCCCACGGAGGCGCGCTTGGTGGAGAAGGTGGCTGGGCTGTAGCACCGAGCATTGAGAATCACGGAAACACGGAACAAGGGGAGTGCACGGAAGGTTTCAAGTGACCCACTGAGCTAGCTCGGGGTTCCTTTTACAGGGTTTTACGCCCCAAACCCGGCATGCCTTTCATCAAGGCGGTTCACTCAGCGGGTCGTGTGTCCTAACGCGATTTGGATTAACCTAAATCGCGTTCTGACGTTTCCGCGAGGTTACGGCCCAAAGTAACACGGGCAGAATGACGCTTCTGGGCGTACGTCTCAGCACGCACACGCAACTCCCTAGAGAGTTCCCGCGCTTCATATGCATTGTCCGTCTGCTGAATACGGCGGGCAAGTTCCCGCATTGTGAGTCTATTCGGATCTATCATTCGTCTCGCCCTCCGTCTCAGTATGCTCGCCCTCCTCGGATTGGTCAAGCATCTCGAAGGCCGAAGCACTATTCCCCGCTGTCTGTTTCCATGTGCGCGCCTCCTCGCGTTCGTGCATGTACCCTTGCAGAGCACCCGTACCGCCTAAGCCAACAATGATAGATGCCGCTACCTCCGCGGGGGTGAAAACCCTGCTTTCAAACGTGAGACTGCTCGTGTAGGTTGCCCAGAGGAGATAACTCGCCACCGCCGCGCCCAGTGCGTTGAGGAATAGAATTAGCACCCAGCGCATCCAGGGTATCTTCCCGCGCTTTTTGGGGATGACTTCGCCTGTGGTATCAGCAGTCCGGAGGAAACGTAGGATTTCTCCAATGAGGATGGCGACAATGCCGCCGAAAGCGCCGGCCAATGCTATTACCACCCACTCGCGCATGTGCCCTCATTGGCCCAAACGGGGTTGAACTTTTTGTCATGGTACAACATACTGGGCACGCCCAGCCACGATACTCTGTTCACTCACCTGCGCGCAAACACAGACACTACATGGGTAGGCGCCGCAAGTTCGTAGTTTACACCGGGAGACTCCTACGAACGTTGACCACCGAGCCGCTTAGCCGCCTTTTCGTCCAAGTTCGATGAACACATCCTGCCGATCTCTATCGTGCATGCTACACCCACTCGTGACCGGGCACGGATCCCTTCCGTGCCCTCCGTACCATCCGTGCTTCCGTGATTCTAAACCCCTCTCTGGCGCCGATCGTCCGTCTCGACCAGGAGCGCCTGGACCGCCGCCATATCCCCGGTCGCCGCCAAAGCCCGAAGCTGCTCCAGAATCCCCTGGCGCTCTTGGATCTGGACATCGCGTTCCCGTAAGCGCGCATCGCGCTCCCGCAG
>DATBTL010000594.1:0-11007 GCA_036559345.1 Chloroflexota bacterium
AAGCGACATGGTTGAGTACTTTGGCGAACGCCTGGAAGGGTTCGCGTTTACCCGCCACGGCTGGGTCCAGTCCTACGGCAGTCGCTGCATCCGCCCGCCCATCATCGTCGGTGATGTCTCCCGTCCCACCCCCATGACCGTGCGCTGGAGCACCTATGCCCAATCGCTTACCGACAAAACGGTCAAGGGGATGCTCACCGGGCCGGTGACCATTCTCAACTGGTCGTTCGTACGGGACGATCAACCACGGGCCGACACCTGCCGCCAGATCGCCCTGGCTCTCCGCGATGAGGTGGCCGATCTGGCGGCGGCGGGACTGCGGGCGATCCAGATCGACGAACCGGCGCTCCGCGAGGGGCTGCCGCTCCGCCGCGCTGACTGGCAAGGCTATCTCGATTGGGCGGTGGCAAGCTTCCGCCTGGCCGCCTCCGGCGCCGAGGCCGCCACCCAGGTTCACACTCATATGTGCTACAGCGCCTTTGACGACATCATCGACGCCATCGCGGCCCTGGATGCCGATGTGCTCTCAATCGAGAACTCCCGATCGGGCGGAGAACTCCTGCGGGTGTTCGAGCGGGTGGGCTATCCCCAGGAGGTTGGCCCTGGCGTCTATGACATTCATTCGCCGCGTGTCCCCTCCGAGGACGAGATCATCCGCATGTTGCGGGCAACCCTGGCCGTACTCCCCGCCGATCGAGTCTGGGTGAATCCCGATTGCGGGCTGAAGACGCGGGCCTGGCCGGAGGTGCTGCCGGCCCTGGAGCACATGGTGGCGGCGACCCAGACCCTCCGGGCCGAACGCCAGGGGTAGAGTAGGAAGAGGCGGCCCCCAGCCCAAACCCATACCCTCGGGGCGCATACGCTAGGTTGAGGAAGGCATGGAGGCGACGCGGGACGGCGGCACTCAACCGAATCAGGCGGCCAGGCCAGGGGCACGGGCGATCTGGGCCTGGCCGCGTCTGCCCCCGGATCCCGGCTTTGCCGGCCTCAGGCGGGCCGCGCGAGCCGCGCTGGTCGCCTCGGGCGCCTTTGCCCTCGCCAAGCTCGTGGGGAGCGACCCACAATTCAGCACCTTCCTCGTCTTCGGCTGCTTTGCCCTGATCGTCCTCGGCGACTTCGGCGGCCTCAGGCCGGCGCGGGCAGCCGCCTACAGTGGCGCCACGCTGATCGGAGCCGGACTGGTCGCGCTGGGAACCCTGCTCTCGCCCGTCCCATGGCAGGCCGCGCTCGGCATGTTCGGGGTTGGCTTCTGCGTGCAGTTTGCCGGGGTGTTCGGCAGTTACGCCGCCGCCGGGCAGACAGCGCTGCAACTCTCCTTCGTCCTCGCCGCCTCGATTCCCGCGCCGGACGGTTCGCTTGGCGCGCGCCTGGCGGGGTGGTGCTGCGCGGGCGTGCTGGCTACGCTCGCCTGCGTCTTCCTCTGGCCGCGATTCGAGCGCGACAGCTTGCGGCGAGAAGCGGCGCTGGCCTGCCGGGCCGTCGCCGCGCTCGTTGAGGCCGAGCGCCAGGGCTTTGCCCAGCCTGAAATTCTCGCCCGGCGGGAGACGGCGCGGACGGCGGTCGACGCGCTGCGCCGATCCTACGCGGCCACGCCAAAGCGGCCAGCCGGCCCAGCGCGGCGCGACCGCGCTTTCGTGGAGCTACTCGGCGAACTTGAGCGTATGCTGAATCTCGTTACCGGGCTACTTGATCCATTGCTTCGGGCGCGCCACCCGTGCCTCGACACCGGAAAGGTCCTCGCCGGCACGATGACGCGCGCCCTTGAGGCCAGCGCCGATCTGTTGGTTGGGAGGGGCGGGCCACCGGATCTGGCCGCGCTGCAGGCGGCACGGCTGGCACACCGGCAGGCGCTGGATCGCTGGGCTGAAACGGAACTGGAGAGCGGCGGCGAGCCGGCGACGATCCTCGATAGCCTGCAAGCGGACGACGCTCTCCGCATTGTGTCCTACCTTGCACTCGCGGCAGCCGCCAACGCGGTCATCGTGACTGGCGGGCAAGTAGACGCCAGCCTGCATCTGCCGGTGGAGACGCCGCGCCGCCCAGGCATTGCCGGGCTGCTGGCACGGGTTGTCTCGACTGTCCGCACCTATCTTGTGCCGAACTCGCCGGTGCTTCACGGTAGCCTGCGAGTCGGATTAGGTCTGGCGATGGCGGTGCTGCTCAGCCGCCAGCTCCGGCTCGATCATGGCTTCTGGGTAGTGCTGGCCACGCTTTCGGTGCTGCGCACCAACGCCCTGGCAACCGGACGCACCACCGTTCAGGCCCTCGCGGGCACCACTGCCGGCTTCGTCATCAGCGCCATCTTTACGGTCGTGGCGGGACTCCACCCAACCGTACTCTGGATCTCGCTACCGGCAGCCATCTTCGTCGCCTCCTATGCCGCCAGCGCATTTGGCTTCGTCGCCGGCCAGGCGGCCTTTACCGTGACCGTGGTGATCCTCTTTAACCTGCTCTCGCCGGCCGGCTGGCAATTAGGCTTGGTACGGGTCGAGGATGTCGCGATTGGCGCGACAATTAGCATTGTGATCGGGCTACTGCTCTGGCCGCGCGGTGCGCGGGGCGAGTTTCGCCGCGAAATGGCGGAACTGTTTGAAGCTGTTGGGCAGTTCCTCAGCCGGACGTTTGATCACGCCTTGCAGCATGGTACGCGGGATGAGGTGCTGGTCGCGCGGGATCGGGCCGCGCGGGCGCATGCTCGAGCCGGCGAGGCATTCGACCGCCTGCTACGGGAGCATGGCGCCCACTCCCTGGAACCTCGGCAAGCGGCGGCAATGGTGGCCTCGGGAGGGCACGCCCTTGTGGCAGGCGACCTGCTGAGCGTGATGGCCGAGAAGGGCTACCACGCTTCGGGCGATGCACGTGAGCTGGCGGACTTGCATGCGGAGGCGCATGCGCTCGTGGCGACGTTCGAGCGCCTGGCCACGTATCTGAGGACCATGCGACCGGTCGAAAGCGGTACACGCTTGTCGGACGATCGCATACGTGCGGCCAACTTGCGGTTGCTGCGCGATTGGCGGACCCGCGCGGCGGATGTGCGCACGGCGATCATGGCGGTAACCCTGGCGGAGTGGCTCCAGTTCCTCAATCAGCTC
Organism: Chloroflexota bacterium; assembly: GCA_036559345.1. Lineage (GTDB taxonomy): Bacteria > Chloroflexota > UBA5177 > JANWHV01 > JANWHV01 > JANWHV01. Next base: position 3,093 of record DATBTL010000594.1, read on the forward strand.
ACGGCTGGGTTAGAGCAGCCGGTCGCGGCAACCATCCAGGCCGCGCGGATCCCATGGTGGCGCTAATAGGAGGAGCAGCCGCGGTTTCGAGGAGCCATCTGTGCTATCTGTCCACATCTGTGTAATCTGTGTTTCAGGGAACCAAGCAACGAGCGGCCTAAAGACCGCGCTAACAGTGCAAATGAGCCTCCCCGGCCTGAAGGCCACGGTTTCCAGAAGCGCCCGGCCACCATGCGCCACAGTCTGCCCACTCCTATGGCTCCCAGTCGGAGGTTCTATTTTTATCGCTGACGAGTGGTGTACTCTTTAACTCTGACCGACCCCCGCCACCACGGCGCCCACCGTGGATCCGGCCCCGTGGAACACCCGCGCGATCACCACCGGTGCCGTGCTCACCCAGGACACGGCGGTCCCGGCGTGGGGCAGGTGGGCGCTATCAGTGCTCAGCACGGTCAGAACTCCCGGCGGCGCGTGGAAATGCAAGACGACCGGTAGGCCCGCTTGAGCGGGGTAGACGGTTGCCGCCAGATCGGCGGTTCCCGAGGTTCGATTAAGCACATACCAGTTCTGCGTGTTGAAGCGGCTCCCGCCCACCGCGGGGAAGGACCACTGGCTCGCGGGTTGGGGTACCCCGGCCAGCACACTCCCCATGTGCAGGCCGATATTGGGCGAGCCGCCAAAATATTGGCCCTCCTCCGCGATCACCGGCACGTCACTACTTGCCACCACGGCCATGGCGCCCGCGGAGGCGGGCAGCGCGACCGTGGTCCTGATCCCCGGCGTCACGGTCACTACGGACGGCATCGGCTGCAGGGCAGTCGCCCCATAGGCCAACAGCTGCACGTGGGCGGCCACGGTGGTTGGATTGATAAAGGACAAATATGCCTGATCGGCACCGGCGGTGGAGACGTACGGGAATGTCCATTGCGCGGCGGGTCCGCGAATGCCGGCGTTGACCGAGGTGCCAAACTTACTCGATCCGGCCCCGGCGCCCCAATACAAGACGCGCTCGGCGGCGATCGGCTGGTCCGATTGCACCGAGAGACCAAGCGATCGCCCCGGTACCGCTGCTCGGATATTCACCGTGACCCGCCCGTGGGCGGCAACCGACGCGCTCAGGGGGGCGAGCACCTGCGCCCCCGCCACCCCCACTGCCTCGATAGTCACCGCGGCCGGACTGTTCCCCGGATTGAATAAGGCAAGATACTCCTGAAAGCTGGCCCCGGTGTACCCCTCGGAGAAATACCAGAACTGCGCCAGGCCGTCCTCGGCCTCACTGATGCTGGAGCCAAGCGCGACACCCGCGACGGTAGTTCTGCTGATCGTGCGGGTGGCCGATACCGTCTGATCGGCCTCCACCAGAGCGCTCACCATCTGGTTCGACCCCACGTCTCGCCCAACATCCTCGATCAATTGGGCGTGGGCCGGCACCATGATCGGCACCGTGATCGGATTGGTCGCGGTGATCGAGGTGTTGGCGAGAAAGTACTCGATCTGCCCAGTCGCGGTGAGCGAATTGGTATTCAAGATAGAGAGTTGCTCGCCGAAGTTCACCGCCGGGCCCTGCCCCGTATACCCCTCGGCAAAGTAAATCTGACTGGCGTACTGCGGCTGATTGGCGCGCGGGGATGTATGGATCTTGGATCCGAGATCCACGTTCACGGCGACCGGCGGCCGCGAGCGGGCGCCTTCCGCGCTGGTTGGGCGCGGACTCGGCGCCAGAACCCAGGCCAGGGCAAGGAGCAAGGCCAAAAGCCAGCGTCCCTGCCTGGCACTCACTCTAAAGTGCATATGATTTCCCTTTCCAGAACACACACCCATCATTGTGCGGCATTTCTCGATTCGAGGTTCAGCGGAGGGATCGTGGGTCGAGGGCATCTCGAAGTCCATCACCCACGAACGAAAAACACAACACCATCATGGTGAGAGCCAACCCAGGGAAAAACGACTCGGTCCAGTTGATATTGAGCACCCCAATGGCGTTGCTAATCATCAGGCCGATGCTGGCGTGCGGCGGCTGCACCCCGAGGCCAAGCAAGCTGAGGGTTGCCTCATTCACCACTTGCGATGCCATGTCGAGGGTGGAGGCGGTAAGGACCAGGCCAATCACGTTGGGGGCAATATGGACCAGCATGATCCGGGGAGTGGAGGCGCCGATCGCCCGTGCCGCCTCCACGTAGTCGCGTTCACGGAGCGAGAGCACCTCGGCCCGCACGTACCGCGCCATCAGCGGCCAGCTTACCAGGGCAAGGGAGGCGGTCACCAGGGCCAGCCGCCCCAACCCACCCCAGGTGTCGCCAAGGCCCTGACCGAACACGCCCGCCACCAGGATGGCCAGCAGCAGACCAGGGAACGCGAACAGGGCATCGGCGATCCGCGAGAGCGCGAAGTCGATCGGGCCGCCGAAATAGCCGGCGGCCAGCCCAATCGGCACCCCAATCAGCACGTTGAGTAACTCGACGAAGAGAGCCACCCCCAGGGAGACCCTCAGGCCGGTCAGCAAACGGGCGAGAATATCGATCCCATCTTTGTCCGTCCCGAGGAGGTGTCCCGGCGCGGGCCAGGAATCCGGGTTGAGACTGAAGATGTCGGCCGCCGTGGCGCTCTGAGTGTAGACCTGTGGTCCTATAATCGCCGCCGCGATCAGCGCGATCAGACCCACCAAGCCGACCAGGGCGGCCCGATTCCCCGCGAAGGCCAACCAGATCAACTGGCGGCGCGACCGGCCGGCGGGCGCGTTCCCTCCATCCGGCGCGATGTTCTCGGCGGGCGGATCGACATCATTCATTATTCTTGAATCCTCGGGTCGAGCACCCGATACAGGATATCGGCCACCAGATTCATCAGGACCACGATCACCGCCACCACGATGGTCGCTCCCTGCACGACAGGATAATCACGCGACTCGATGCTCTGGACCGCCGCGAAGCCCACGCCGGGAAGATTGAAGATATTCTCCACCACGAAAGTGCCGGTCACCAGCCCGGCGATCGCCGGCCCGAGAAAGGTGACTACCGGCAGCAGGGCTGGACGCAGCGCGTGACCAAGGACGATGCGGCGCCGGGTCAGCCCCTTGGCCCTGGCGGTCCGGATGAAGTCCTCCCGCAGCATGCCTACCATGGTGGTGCGGGTGAGACGCGCGATGTAGGCGATAGTCCCGGCGGACAGCACCAGGACCGGGAGCACCGCTTGCTGGACCGTTCCCCAATTGGCCACCGGAAGCGAAGGGTACCGGTGCTGCGAGAGCCAGATGTCCACTCCGACCAGCAGCGGTATGAGCACGAAGCTGGGGACTGAATAGAGCACCAGCATGGCGGTCATACTCAGGCGATCCCCGATTTGGTTGCGCTTGGTGGCGGCGTACACTCCGACCGGCACCCCGATCGCGACCGCCAGGGCCAGGGCCGACAGGCCGATGGTGAAGGTGACCGGCAGGGCCGTACCGAGGATGCTGGCCACCGGACGTCCCCCATACTGGTACGAGTAGCCAAAGTTCCAGTAGCGCACGATGTTCCAGACATACTGGACGTACTGCTGGAGAAGGGGCTGATCCAGGCCGTAGAAATGACGCAGGCGGTGGTAAGTCGCCGGGTCGGAATGGAAGCCAAGAATGATCTGGATCGGATCGCCCGGAGCGGCGTGGCCGATCAGGAAGGTCATGAAGGTGACCGCGAAAAGCACGAAGATCAGGCCGAAAAAACGCCTGACCAGAAAAACGATCATTGTCGCGTGGGAGAGGAGGAGGGATGCGGCTCAGGATCGAGCCACATCCGTCCCTCCCTCCTAACCAATCACGAAATGGTGACGTTTGCCCAATTGGGCGCGGCCAGAAGGTAGGCGCCGCCCAGGGCGGTCAACTGTAGGCCGTGTACGGTCGGCCGGAGCAAGACGTTGGCCCGGCCCCAGAGCATCATGATTCCGCCCGCCTGATTCAGCATGATCGTCTCCGCTTGCCGATACTTCTGGAAGCGGGCCGGGCTATCATGCGGCATTGTATCCGCCTGCTTGGTCAGGGCATCAAACTGGGCATTGCTGTAAAAGCCATTGTTGGCCCCGGCGCCGGTCTGCCAGATCAGGCTCAGAAAGTCATTGGGGTCCGGGTAATCCGCCCCCCACTGGATGCTGGCGATATCGAAGTTGTGGCCGGTCAAAGCGCTGATATAGGCGCCGTGCTCCAGTTGGTTGATACTGACCGTGATCCCCAGAACCTGCTTCCAGAACTCGGTGTAGGCGACCGCCTTGGTTTCCCCGTCGTTGTCGCCGCCATCGACGTTGATCGTAAGCTTGGGGAATCCCTTCCCGCCGGGATATCCGGCCTTGGCCAGCAGCGCCTGGGCCCTAGCCGGATCATAGACCTGGCCGGCCTGGCTCTTGTTATAGCCGGGCATCCCAGGCGGCAGCATGCCATGGGCGGGCAAGAAACGGTCCTTGAGCAACTTGGCGACCGTCACTCTGTTGATCGCGTAGGAGAGCGCCTCGCGCACCAGGGGATTGTTCAGCGGCGTATGCTTCTCATTCAGGACCAGGAACTCGGTAAAGAGTTGCGGAGTGGAGTGGAACCCAGGCTTGCCCAGGGCGTCCTTCAGATGATTACCGGGGAAGTTCACCAGGCCCATAATATCGACGGCCCCGGTGTTATAGAGGTTATAGGCGGTCTCGGTGTTTTTGATGAACTCCACGTTCACCCCGGCCAGCTTGGGCTTGCCCCGCCAGTAGTTGGGGTTGGGAACCAGATCGATTTCCTGATTATGTTTCCATTGTTTGACCATGAAGGGTCCAGTGCCGACGGCATGATCGGTCCAGTTCTTGGGGTCGGCCGTCGCCTGGGCGCGAGGGACCAGATAGGAGATGTCATAGGCGAGGTCGTTGAGGAAGACCGCGGCTGGCGCGACGAGGGTAAAGCGTATCTGATCGGTCCCAATCGCTTGGATGCCAGACACCGTCTTGGCCTTCCCATTCGCCACGGCCGTACCGCCCGCGATACTGGCCAGATAAAAGCCTACGTTGCCGGTGGCATAGGCGGGCGAGAAATCGCGGTTGAAGGACCATACGACATCGGCGGCGGTGACTGGCGTGCCGTCGCTCCACTTGAGTCCGGGCCGTAGAGTGAAGGTATAGACCTTGCCGTCGCCGCTCACCTTCCAGGAAGACGCGGCGTCCGGCTGTATGTTCAAGTTCTGATCCAGGCGGACCAGGCCGCCGAAGACCAGGGCCTCCACGATGCTGCTCTGCGCGTCACCCGCGCTGGGGTTCGGGGGGTCGATGGAGGCCAGATCGCTCACCCCTTCATCGGCGATCCGCAGGATGCCGCCGCCGACTCGCGCCGGCGCGGCGTGGGCGCGGTTGCCAGCGGGCGACCCGGCGGCGAGGGGCCCGAAGAGGCCGGTGACCAGGGCCAGGGCGCCAAGCACGCGTAGCCGGCGCGAACGAATCTCCATGACCGTTCCTTTCTCGTGCGTGAATGAATTCGCTATAATTCCGATGGACAATAACCAGTAACGCCAGTATACCTGATCCTCCGACGTACAGCTGACTCGTTCGGTTCAGCACTCCCCTCACTGTCGGTCTATCAGCTTCCTTCATGCCACAATAGGGCTACGGCCCGGTCTCTGTCAAATGGCGCGGAGGCCACGGGCCACGGTATCCTTTCCTCAAGAGATTTCTCTCTCCAGAGGATGAAGGTAGGGGCACCGGGCACCCATCACCCGGAGGGTACCCGGTGCCCCTACCAAAAGTCTTGATGGAACATCGGGGTGGGACCCGCAGGTAAGGATTAGCCAATGACCACCTCCGTCGATCCGCCCTTTCACTGGCGTAGCCTGGCCGAGTTTGACTTGCGGGTGGAGCACCCATTGCTCCGCCAGCCGATCAGCCTGATCGTGGACGATCCCACCCCCGGCTACAATCCCGCCTATTTCCATAGCGGCTTCCGCAATGGGCCCATGCACACCTCGCGTGAGTTGGTGGATCGCTTCGCCGACCTGGTTGAGGCTACCAGGATACGGGGTAAGTTCAGCGTGATCCCCTATCCGTTTGGCCTGGGCAGAGTGGACCGAACGGTACGCGGAGTGAGCCATGCCGATGTGGCCTACTTTCTCGATGTGACCCGTGAGCGGATCGCCCCCTGGCTCGACATCACCCCGGAAGCGCTTACCCACTGGAACGCGCTCGACCTCGCCACGGGACAACTGCTCCCGTTCTGGGAGCACGTATGGAGCCGCGATCAGGACCGGAAGACCCTCCTTCCCTATCTCTCCCTTGGTCTGGAGATCCTGGACCAAGTGGATCTGCCCTGCGCCGGCGTGACCTCGCCCTGGGATTTCGGAAACCAGGGCGAGAATGAATACGCGGAGGCGATCCTGGGGGCCCAGCAGGCGGTGCACATGCGCTCGCTTAGCTGGTACTTTCTTCAGGCGGATAGTCAATCCGCCCATGTGCCGCCCAGGCTGACTATCCACCGACCCGAGGCCGGCGAAGCCGTAGTGAGCATCGTGGCCTGCGATCGCTACGATTTCGGCATGGGCTTATGGTCGGGCCAGGCCGCGGACCCCGATATGCTGATCGACGCCGAAGGCCAAGGTGGCCGCCTGGCGGAGGTGCTGCGCGCCGGCGGCCCGGCCGTCTTCCACACCCATTGGCAGACCATGTTCGCCCAGGGCACCCTCAGTGGTCTGCCGGCTCTGGCCGAGGTGATCCGGCGGATCGAAGAGTACTTTGGCGACCGCGTGGCCTGGACGGGTTGCAATGACCTGGCCCACTACGCCGCCGCCGCCGCGAGCCTCACCGCCGAGGCCGATGACGGTACGATTGCCCTGCGCCTCGCCAGCCCCTTCGCGTGCCCACGCTTTACCGTGTCGCTCGGCGCGCGTGACCCGCGCGAGGTACGGCTCGACGGCGTCCCTCTGGCCCGCGCCCAGACTGCCGAGGCCCTGCGCGAAGGGTCGTGGTTCCATCAGGGCGGCCGAATCTATCTCTGTTGGGCCCTGGCTGGCGATCACGACCTCAGGGTGTCGTAAGGGATCGGGTAGGGACACCCACGAAGGGTGCCCCTACCGAGAAGGACGTGATCCAGCATGCCAGGGGGATTTGTGGGCAATGATGAGCCAGTGAGCACGCATACACGCAAGAAGCCCGTCGTTTTGGCGACGGGCTTCTTGTGGTCATGCGCGAGGCGGTGGATCGTTCGCTTTACTGATTGGGTGGGATGAAGCTTACCAACTTATAGCCTGTGAGTTGGTACGCCTGGGCGGCGCTGGCCACGAAGACATCCACTCGGCTTCCAGTAATCGCCCCCCCAGTATCCTCGGCTCGAAATTGGCCGAGGCCCTGAATGTAGACGGTGGACCCCAAGGGAATGACTCGTGGGTCGACCGCGACCGTCCCCCAGTGCGGATACGTGCCAGTTCTCGTTTTGCTCCCGGTCCAGGTATAGCCGGTGATCCAGAAGAGAGTGGCATTTCCGCCCGGCATGGTCGCGGCGGTCCAGCTAGACGCATTCCCCGTGCTAGGGACCTTGGTGGTATAGCCGGCCCGCGTCAGAGTTTGTGAGCCGGCTGCTTGCAGGTATTTGGTAGGGGACGGGTGTACCCCCACCATTTTCAGTCCGGCGGCAATGTGCGGCCGCCGCGCCATGATAGCCAGATCGTTCGCCACCACGCCGGCCTCTTCCCCTCGGCTGAGAGGGAGAGGAGCGACAGGGGTCAGTTTCTGATTATCGAGAACACGTTCGAGACTCAGTGACGAAAGGCTGGCTTGCCGGCCACGCACCGTCGAAACGATGCCGGCCAAACCGGCTGCTGATGCCTGGGGCCCCGCGAACCACGAGGTTCGCGCGGTCGCCTTCGTCAGGATGGCCAGGGTCGCGTTGATCGCTCCCCGAGCCCGCGCGGGGGACTGCGCCCGTGAGTGGAAGAGC
>DATBTL010000595.1:0-2914 GCA_036559345.1 Chloroflexota bacterium
GGCCAAACTGGAGATGGAGCAGGCGGAGCGCGCCTACGACCTGAACCGGGCCGCCGAACTCCGCTATGGCGTCCTTCCCGGACTGGAACGCGATTTGAAGGAGCGGGAGGCCGCCATGGACGCCGCCTCGGGTGAGCCCCGGCTTCTCAAGGAAGAGGTGGACGAGGAGGACGTGGCCGAGGTGGTGAGCCGGTGGACCGGCATCCCGGTCAACCGGCTGATGGAGGCGGAGATTCAGAAGCTGCTCCGCATGGAAGAGAGCCTGCACCTCCGGGTGGTCGGCCAGGAAGAGGCCATCCTCAGCGTGTCCAACGCGGTGCGGCGGGCCCGAGCCGGTCTGCAGGATCCCAACCGGCCGCTTGGCTCCTTCATCTTCCTCGGTCCCACTGGAGTAGGAAAGACGGAGTTGGCGCGGGCCCTGGCCGAGTTCCTTTTCGACGACGAGCGGGCGATGGTCCGCATTGATATGAGCGAATACATGGAGCGGCATACGGTGTCTCGTCTGGTGGGGGCGCCCCCCGGCTACGTCGGCTACGAGGAGGGCGGCCAGCTCACCGAGGCGGTGCGGCGGCGCCCGTTCTGCGTGTTGTTGCTGGACGAGATCGAGAAGGCGCACGCCGATGTCTTTAACATCCTCTTGCAGGTGCTGGATGATGGTCGGCTCACCGACAGCCAGGGGCGGACGGTAGATTTCTCGAACGCCATCGTGGTGATGACCAGCAATATCGGCAGCCAGTACATCACCGAACTAGCGGGCGCGGACGATGAGGAGATGCGCCGGCGGGTGAGTGAGGCGCTGCGGGCGCACTTCCGTCCTGAGTTCCTCAACCGTGTGGACGACGTGGTGATCTTCGAAAGCCTGAGCCGGGCCCAGATTGGCCGGATTGTGGAGATCCAATTAGGTGGACTGCGCAAACGCCTGGCCGAGCGGAAGTTGGAACTGGACTTGACCGACGAGGCCAAGGAGTTGCTGGCCGATGAAGGGTACGACCCCATCTATGGCGCTCGTCCCCTCAAGCGGGCCCTCCAGCGCCGGATCCTCGATCCGCTGGCTCAAAGGATGCTGCAAGGCGAATTTCGGGCCGGGGAAACGGTGAAGGTCGATGCCCGTGACGGAGACCTGGTGTTTCTTCACGAAGCGCCGAGCGCCCACGCGGATGATTGATCAAGACGGCATTGCAATTCCAAATGCTATACTTGAGAGATGAAGTCTCAACACACCTTCACTCTCTCATCTCATACCCTTAATATGGTGCGCCACTTAGTGGAAGACGAGCGCGTCGCGCCCAGCCAGGATGCCCTGGTTGAGCGCGCTCTGGCGGACTTCTTTATGAGTGTGCGACATGAGCGGGAGGCACGGCAGTTTTTGGAGGCCAGCGCGGATCCCGTGGTACGCGCCGAATTGAGTTTGCTGGAAGCCGAGTTTAGGTCCGCCGATGCTGAGACGTGGCCGAAGTAGGACCAACTCCACGCCGATGGGCGATCTTATGGGTGCGCCTTGATCCCGTGGAGGGGCATGAGCAGGCAGGTCAGCGGCCAGTCTTGGTGGTCTCTTTTGAACCGTTTCATCGTCTGGGGCTCCTGACCGTACTGCCGATCACGTCCGCTCGCACTACTCCCAGGATTCCAGGTGACGTGGCCGTGCCCGCGGGCCAAGGTGGCTTGACTTTGCCAAGCGTCATCATCTGTAGCCAGTTGCGGACTATTTCCGTAGCGCGTGTCCTATCCGGACGACGCGGCACGCCGGTTGGCCCAGCGTATCTTCAATCGGAGACAATACGGCAGCAAGTCCGCGAAGCAATGGCCCACCACTTGGGCCTTGATATGCGTGCGCCTGCGGATGGCGCGTCTGGCGAGGGCTATTTCGTGGAGAATCCGTAGCACCGCGATGTCCTCCGGCGCGAGTTGGCGCATCGCCATACGAGTGGCGGCGCACTGGAGTGTGTTGGAAGTCTATGATCGTAGGTAGCGAGGATCCATGCCTGATCAATCCCGATCCCGAACCGGGATCCACACCGGTACCGGCACGGGCAGCGGGACAGGAGGCGCTTTCCGCCACACGGGCATGGGCACCCGGGTGAGCAGCCCTCGCAGGCGGTCGGGGAGGCCGGTAGCCAGGAGGGCCAGCATCGCCACCTTGGTCGCCGGATCCAGGGCCCGGACGACGATGGCGGCCTCCGTGCAGGTGGCCAGCGGCAAACCCGTGGAGTGCATGAGGAGCGCCACCAGGGCCCCGTCCCGCACCCCCATGCCGGAGGGCACGAAGAAGGCAAGCGAACCCAGCAAAGCGGCCAGGGCCGCCGATCCCACTATATCACCAAGGTTGATCGCGGTATCGGGAGCCAACGCGCTCAGCACCGGGTAGAGCGCGATCGCTCCCGCCAGCCAGGAAATGGCGGCCAGGGGTATCAAGCCCAGGAGGTGAGGCAGGCGAATCGGCCGGCTCGTGGGCGAGATGGCCGGCGCCCTGTGCAATAAGCGGCGGGCCAGGCTGTTCCCCAGGCTGCCGGCGGTAGCCAGCGCTTGCAGCGCCACCACTGAGGCAATCGCGGTACCGATCAAGAGGCAGACCGCCGCCATCGGCGTATGGTGTCCGAGGATCGGGAGCGCCTGGGCCATCCCGTCTCGCGAGAGGAGGAGGATCCCCACCGGTATCCAGACCAGAATGGAGCACAGGCCAAGAAGGTTCGCGATCAGCGAAAGTAAGGCGGCTCGTCCGGGGCATACCCCATGGCGGCGCAGGCTCACCGCGCAGCCGATGGCGGACCCGGGCACGTTGGCGACAAAACCCGCCAGATCGGCGCTGAGAAAGGCCCGCAATCCGACCATCCCTCCCAAGTTGTATCCCACCCGGCTCAGGAGCCGTGACCAGACCATCCCATTGAGGAGAATCGCCAGCACGGTAAGGCCCAAC
>DATBTL010000596.1:0-26496 GCA_036559345.1 Chloroflexota bacterium
TTGCCCACTGATTACCGGTGCCTGCCTCACACGGTACACTCGCATGTGACGGGACGGCATCTGGGCCGGACCGGGAGAGGGCGCTGATGCCCGCGACCGCGCGGGCGCGGACAGGGAAAGAAACCGCGGATGAACTTTGACTTGCTGAAACGGCTGTGTGAAACGCCCGGGGTTGCCGGCCACGAGGATGCCCTGCGCGCCGTGGTGCGCGAGGAACTGGGGCCGCTGGTGGACGAGGTTCGTACCGATCCCCTGGGGAACGTGATCGCCATCAAGCGCGGCGCCGAACAGCGGGGCGTGATGCTTGCCGCTCACATGGATGAGATTGGCTTCATCGTCAAGTGGGTGGATACCAAGGGATTCCTCCGCTTGCACCCGCTGGGCGGTTTCGACCCCAATGCCCTATTCGCCCAGCGCGTAGTAGTGCATGGGGCGGGCGGCCCTCTTCCCGGCGTCTTGATGCCCAGCGTGAAGCCCATTCACTTGCGCCAGGGTGATCCCAAACCGCTGAGCCTGGATGACTATTTCGTGGACCTTGGGTTATCCAGTGAAACGGTCGCGGCCTCGGTGGAGATTGGCGATATGGTAACCCTGGAACGTTCGACCGTGCGAACTGGCGACTGCGTGACCAGCAAGGCGCTGGACGATCGCTTGGGCCTCTACGTGATGATCGAGGCGGTCCGGGCGGCCCGCAATCCCCGCGCCACCATCCTCGCGGTGGCCACCGTGCAGGAAGAGGTCGGGCTCCGAGGGGCGCAAACCGCCGCCGAGGGCCTGCATCCGGACATCGGGGTCGCCCTGGACGTCACTCTGGCCCTCGATCTTCCCGGCGATTCGATGGCCGATCAGCATAGCGTCACCCGCATGGGCGCCGGCACGGCGATCAAGCTCACCGACGGTTCCAGCATCTCGGATCATCGGCTGGTCAGCCACTTCCGGCGTATCGCGCGCCGCGAGAACATCCCTCATCAACTGGAAATCCTCCCCCGAGGCGGCACCGATGCCGGGGCGATTCAGCGGAGTGGGGCCGGGGTGCCCTCGATCACGCTCTCCATCCCCACGCGATATGTACATACGGTGGACGAGACGGCGCACGTCGAGGACATCCAGGCCAGCGTGGATCTCCTGGCCCGCTTCCTGGAGGAAGCGCACCAACTCGATTTGAGCTACTGAACGTGGCGGAGAGTGGGCCGCGGCAGGGCCTCCGGCTGAGGCCGGATGGCAGGATACGACGGCTGGGGCCGGGTGTATGGGGATCCGGCATCTACCGGAGGATCGCGGCAAGATCGGGACCATTTTCAGACGGTGATAGAGACAGGGATGGAGTGACGGAATGGCGAACCCAGAGACCCCTCGGCAGATGGAGCATACCGACAGCGCGGCCTTGCACAGGCTCCGCGCCGCCAGGGAACCCGTGCAACTGCTTGACGTTCGCGAGCCGCGCGAGCACGCCGGCGGAGTGATCCAGGGGGCGATTCTGATGCCCATGGGCAGCGTACCGGCCAAATGGACTGAACTGGACTCGCGTCGGCCGGTCTACGTGATTTGCCATCTCGGCGCTCGGAGCGCGCAGGTAGCCGCCTTCTTGGTCCAGCAAGGCTTGCGGGCGGTCAACGTCGATGACGGAATGGACGGCTGGCAAAAGCAGGGTTTCCCTACCGTTTGAATCAGGGAGACACGGAGAACGGGGAATCCTCGGAGTCGGGTCGTTCGGCCATTCCGTGACCTCCGTCCGCATCCGTGTCTCCGTGATTCAAGCTCCCCGGCGTTTCGGGCCCCTCATCCGGTATCGATTCCGCGCTTCCGTCTTCCGCCAGTTCCGTGCCTTCCTCGGGCGTCCATTCCGGCTCCTCGGGGATCGTGAGCAGTTCACGCAGCAGAGCAATCACTGCTTCCCGTTGATCGAGGAACAGGGCGTGACTCCCATCCTCCTGGATACGGTGGTCGGCATGCGGGAGCAGTTCGGCTAACCGGGCCCCCAGAGCGGGCGGCGAGAGGCGGTCATCGGCGGCACTGAGGATGGTAACAGGCGCCTGAATCCCTTCCAGAAAGTCCGAAGGATCGTAGGTACGGAGCGCTTCCCAGGTCTTGACGTGAGCATGATGTCCGCCCAGGAGCAGCCGTTGCCAGAGCCACTGTCGGCGCGGCTCGCTCAGTCCCGGCCCCGCCAGTTGGTCAACCACCTGGCGCAAGAAGGCCGGACGGTCCTCAAGGATCTCGGCGGCCCAGCGTTCCTGGGTCGGTGCGTCAAGGGCCGGCGCCTCGCCCAGCCAACCCCCCGATTCCGGGTCTCCCAACCATTGAGGGATTACGGGGGCGAGCAACACCAGACGCGTTACGCGCTTGGGATAGGAGTTGGCATAGGCCAGGGCCACCGTCGTCCCGCTGGACCAGGCTACCAGGGTGACATCGAAGAGCGCCTGTTCCACCAGGAGGCGATGCAGATCCCCGGCCATGGCGTCCACGGAATAGTAATCCCACGGAGCATCGGACTTCCCGGTCCCGCGGTGGTCGTAGGTCACGACTCGATAGTCCTCGCCCAGAATGGTGGGAAGGGGTTCCCATACGGCGCTATCAAACGGCCAGCCCGGCACCAGGACCATGGTCTGCCCATAGCCAAACTCCGCGTAGGCGAGGTTAAGGCCATGTTCGATCTCCACCAAGCCATTTGGCTGCGCGCGAGTGTACGAGGGGGTCTCCATGTAGTCGGTGACCGCGTCGTCCTGATAGCCGCTTGTGTAATTCCCGGCATCCACCGCGTAGGGATCGGACGTATAGCCCGGATCGATTGCCCCGGCCGCCATCGGATCCGACATCGCCTGCGTGGTGGGCTCTAGCACCGGCGGCGAGGGGACGTTCGAGAGATCCATCTTCCGCAGCACCGCGTCGGTCACGGTAAGGATCACCCGCTCGTTCTCCACCCGGTCCACCGAACCCAGCGGGAGATAGCGGTCGCGAACGAAGAGTATCCCCTGACTGACCAGCAAGTAGTGGCCATGGACCTCGGTGACATCGCCTACCCGCTTCCCGTCAGCGGTGATCACGGGCCAGCCCCGGCTAATTGCCATGGTGTTCAATGATGATCACTTTCCCACAAGCTAGCAGACATGATGTCAGGTGCTAAACAGCAGCAGCACCACGCCGATCAGATTATTCAAGGCATGCGCCGTGATATCGGTAATCAGGTTACCAGTGCGGGCATACCCCCAGGCGAGTAAGGCGCCAACCACGATCAAAGGCAGGGCAACCAAGCCCACGCCGCCGGTCAGATGCAGCAGACCAAAGAGGATGGAGGAGACGAGCGCCCCCAAGGGAAAGCCATGGCGAACGGCCAGGGCGCGGAGAACGTAGCCGCGGAAAAAGGCTTCCTCGGCAATGGGGGCGGTGATCGCGGCGGTGACCGCAAAGAACGCAAAGGAGAGGGCCGAGGTATGGTGGACTGACTGTAACTGCTGCTGCTGGCCATTCACCGGGAGGCCAACCGCTTGCATGGCCAGCAGCAGCACCTCTCCCATCACGAAGACCGCCAAACCCAGGCCCAGTCCCAGGGCGAAGGCGCGGAGCGGTTCCCTCCGCAAGGCTGGGCCGAAGCCGATTTCGCTCCAGGAGAGCAGGCCGGGACCAACGACCCGCAGTTGGAGGATGAGAAAAATGCCCGCCTGGGTCACCAGGGCGCTGAGCCCGAGGCCGGTCGGTGAACTCAGCCAATGCGTAAGGTCGGCGCCGGCGTTGCTCGCCGCCGCGCCGGCGCCGACCCCCCGATTCAGATAGTTCCCGTGAAGGACGAAGAATGCAAACGCGGCGATCCCAAGGAGAATCCCGAGAACCAGTTCGCTGATCACCAGGAGAATCGTATCGACCACCACGGAGGTCAAGCGGCCAAAAGCATTGAGGCGGCCGGCCAGGGCGCGGTAACCCTCCGACACGGCCCGGTCGATCTGGAGTTGATACTGGACTCGCCAGCGCGGCACCGCCAGGGTTCCCAGGCTGATCCCTTCGCCGGCGCGCGCCTTCACCGGCTCGTCTGGCTTGGGGGGTTCGGGCATCATGGTGGGGCAGTCTCCAGCAAACGACGCAAAAACAGAGTCCGATGATGCCGGCAAGGGCCATCGCTTCGCAGGGCCCTCTGATGGACGGGCGTGGCATAGCCGGCGTTTCCCCGCCATCCATACTGAGGGTAGGCGGGATCCAGGTGTTGCATCAAGCGGTCACGGAAGACCTTGGCCACGATGCTGGCGGCGGCGATCGCCGGCACATGGGCATCACCCTGGCAACGGCACACCACGCACGCGCCCGGCGGCCCCAGCCCATGAAGGCGGAGATTGCCGTCGACGAGGTAGCGGCGCGGGCCAAGGCGGGCCATCAGTCGGGCGAAGATCATCCGGTTGGCCCAGCCAATCCCCAACCCGTTTATCGCCTCGACCTCGATCACCTCGATCAGCACCAGGGAGGCATGATCGCGAATCCAGGCGTCTGCTTGTTCTCGTTGCTGAGGGGTGAGTTGCTTCGAATCGCGCAGCCAGATCCCCGGCGGCGGCAGGGTCACGGCGGGGAGGGCGACCGCGGCGGCCACCAAGGGGCCCGCCAGGGCGCCCCGCCCCACCTCGTCCAGCCCCACCGGCCCCGCGACATCACCTGGTTGTTTGCTCGTGCTCATCATCTCCCTTCAGCGTACACGGAACCGACACTGCCGCGGCGAGGCGCCGCTCATACACGGCGCGCCGGATCTCCGTCGCGCCCAGGCGCGCCAAATGTGGGGTAAGGAACTGCACGTCATGCAGGAGGAACCCGCGGGACCGCAGGCGCTCGACCAGAGCCGCCAGGCACACCTTGGAAGCGTCAGGTTCGCGCGTGAACATGCTTTCACCCATGAAGGCGGCGCCGATGCTCACCCCGTAGAGTCCCCCAACCAACCTTCCGTCCCGCCAAGCCTCGACGCTGTGCGCGAAGCCATGCCGATGTAAGAGTCCATAGACCTGGATGAACTCCTCACTGATCCAAGTGCCCTCCTCGCCCATCCGCGGGGTGGCGCACTCACGCATCACCCGCTCGAACGCGGTGCCGATGCGAACGGTGAAGGTGCCGTTCCGGATCCGTGCCCGGAGCGAGCGGCTGGGCCGGAAGTTGCCGTGCTCCAGGATGGCGCGCGGGTCAGGGGCGTACCAGGAGACCCGCCCGTCCTCGCCGGCCATGGGAAAGATGCCTACGGCATAGGCACGAAGGAGAAAGTTCGGCTCCAGATAGTCGGGTAAGGGTGGCACGAGAGGAATGTACCACTGAGCCTGCAAAGGAAGCAGCGGGGCTGGTACAACGTAGGGGGGCGTGCCAAGCACCCCAAATCGGACCGATCGGACGGATTGGACGGATTGGACGGATCGGTCCGAACCGCCCGATCCGTCCGAAACCGGCGGCCCCAAGGGAGAAACCAATGGAAGACGAAGCATTCGCCACGGCACGGGTCCGCATCGCCGCCCAGCGTGGCGAACTGCGCGGCTGGCGTCCCCTGACCGTGGGCGACGTGGCGGTCACCGCCGTGCAGGTGTTGGGGATGGCCCGTGGTGCCCACGGCTCGGTGGGGATCCGAGTGATCCTGGCCGGACGTACCAAAGAGGCAATCGCCGAACGCGGGGCCGCCGTAACCGAGCAACTCCTGCGCCGGCGAGCGGTGCTGGGGCCGGACGATCCATTTGCGGTGGAGCACATGGGCGAGGTACACGAGGGCGATGGGCAGTCCACGAATCCCCTGGCCTGGCCCTGGACCGCCCTCGTGATCCACGCCCCCGAGCGCCAGTTGCCGGCCATCGCCGGCCTGGCAACCAATGAAGTGCCGCTGGGAGGCGACGGGCCGATCGAATGGGTGTAACACCCAGTAGTATGAAGAGGTGGAGGAGGATCCGTATGCCGCCGAGACCACGGGCGGCCACGGGTAGGATGCATGCTTCGAGGACGGCAGCCAACCGCGGTTCCCGAACGACCGGCCAACACGGTGACGCTCGGGAGCGCCTTTCAAGAAAACGCCGCCAAAATCTATACTTTTATTTACGCCAAGGTCGGCAACCGGGCGGCGGCCGAGGATCTGACCAGCCAGGTCTTCCTCAAGGCCGTGCGGTGGTTGGCCGAGGATCGGAGTGGCGACAGTATTCGGGCCTGGCTCTATGCCACCGCGCGATCCGCCATCGCCGATTACTGGCGCGAGCAGTCCGAGCGGGCTCAGGTTCCCCTGGAAGAGTTCGAGCACTTGCTTTTCCATGGCAGCGATGGGCCCGCCGAGAGCCGGCGCACCCGTGAATGGGCCCAGAGGGTGCTGGCCGCGCTGCCCGAGCGGGAGGGTGAAGTGTTGCGTCTCCGCTTCCTGAAGGGATACAGCGCGGTCGAAGTGGGTCAGGCCCTCGGGCTCACAGCCGGAAATGTACGGGTGATCCAGACCCGTGCCTTGCACCGGGCGGCGGCGATGGGGCTCGGACCAACCATGGACGGCATCGAGAAGACCGAGAGAAGGGAGGGGCACGATGAGCGATGAACGCGACCCAGCAACGCCCGATCCCCGCCTCACTCCGTCCCTGGAGGAAGTGGTCGGCGTTGACGGCTTTCTGGATGCCATGCTCGATGAACGCCGCCCCGAAGCCCTCGCCCACACCGGCGACGAGTTGCGCGAACGGCTGGTCGCCGCCCAACTGCGGTTGGCGGCGGACGACGTGGATCAGCCGCGGCCCGAGTTCCTGGCCTCCCTACAGAGGACGGTGGAGCAAGAACTGGTCAAGCAGGGCCCTTCACGCCGCCGTCCGCTCAGCCGAATGGGCTTTCTCCGGGCAGCCGCGACCTTTGCCGGGGGGGCCGGGATCGGGGTTGCGAGCGTGGAGGCCGTGGCGGCCGCCCACCAGGAAACGCGTCCCCATGATCTGGTGGTGGCGGGGAATGAGCGTTGGTACGCGGTGGCCCAGGTGAATGAGGTGCCGCCGGGAGGCACGAAGTCCTTTTCGGCCGGCGGCGTGATGGGATTCCTCATGAACGATAGCGGCACGCTGCGAGCGGTGTCCGCGATTTGCACCCACATGGGATGCCGCCTGAAGGCGGACCAGGCGGCCGGGGATCTGCGCTGCCTGTGCCATGGCTCGCGGTTCAACCGGCAAGGGGACGTCCTGAGCGGGATGGCCCCGTCGCCGCTCCCCGAGATCGCGCTGCGGACGGACGGGGGAGTGGTCTACGCGCTCGGCACGCGCGAGACGGTCTGACCCCCCACGTACGGACCTGTAACACCCACCTGTATGGGTGAATGAGGCTTGCGCGGGGGCGACCCGACGGCGCCTAGCCTGGAGAGGCCGGCATCGCGAACCGGCGTTTCCAGGCGCCGCGAGCCTGTATCAGGTCCGTTATCAAGGAGCGTGGTCCCCGGAGTCCGGCCGGCTGCCGGAAGGCCGCGCGTTCAATGCAAACTGGAAAGTAGGTATCTCCGATGCTTCGCGCCTTCCGAACCTTCAAGCCCCGATCCGTGCTGGTGCCCTTACTCCTGGTCGCCCTGGGGGCGCCCGGCGGCCTGATCGCCGGCCAGGCGGCCAGCGCCCTGGCCGGCTCCCCCGCCGCGCACGCCGGCGCCTCGTCCATGGCTGGGATGGCCGGGATGGACATGTCCGCCGCGGCCTCCCGTGGCGGGAGTAAACCAGTCAAGATGTTGCACCGGAAGGTGATACAGATCACGATCACGAACTTCGCCTTCAGCCCAGCCACGGTGGAAGTGTCACCCGGTACGAAGGTCGTCTGGATCAATCATGACAGCGATCCGCATACGGTGGACAGCACCAAGAACCTCTGGACCTCGGAGGCACTGGATACCAATGCCCGGTTTACCCGCGTGTTCAAGGCGAGCGGCACCTTTCCCTACTACTGCAGCATCCACCCCTTCATGCATGCCACCGTGATCGTCGTCAAATAGCGAGAGGCATTTCCAATGAGCAACGTTATCGAACACGACCATCAAGAGGACGGGATTGACCGCCGGGGGTTCCTTAGCTGTATGGCCTGGGCGGGCACGGGCGTGGTATGGGTCCTCTCCGGTGGTCGCGTGGTGTCGACCGCCCTGGCCGATACACCGGCCGCGATGAAGTCGGCGGCGGGAGCCGACGTTACCTTCGTCCAGATCAGCGACAGCCATGTCGGGTTCCATCAGGGGGCGAACAAAAACGTGATCGGCACCTTCGAGGAGGCGGTGCGCCGGATCAATGCCTTGCCAACTCGGCCCGCCTTTGTCATGCACACGGGAGACCATGTCCATCTCTCCACGGTCGGGGAGTTCGACACCGTAAAGCAGGTCATGGGCACGATCAAGACCGACCGCACCTTCAACGTGCCCGGAGAGCACGATGTGTTTGTCGATCATGGGAAGCGGTATTTGCAAATGTTCGGCAAAGGTAGCCGGGGCGCCGGCTACTATAGTTTCGACACCGGCGGCATCCACTTCCTGGCCCTTGCCAACGTGCAGCAGGCCGAGGGGCAGGGAGGGCTGAAGGGCCTGGGCCTCCTGGGTCCCGAGCAACTCGCCTTCATCAAGAAGGATCTGGCGCCGTTGTCGGCGGATACCCCGCTGGTCCTCTTCAGCCATGTGCCGTTACTGGCGGTCTACCCAAAATGGGGCTGGGCCACCGAGGACAGCACGCAGGTGCTGGCTCTGGTCAAGCGATTCAGTTCGGTCACCGCCCTGAATGGTCACATTCATCAGATCATCAGCAAAACGGAGGGGAACATCACCATGCACACTGCCGCCTCGACCGCCTATCCGCTGCACGCGCCGGGCCAGGTGGCGCCCACCCCGCTGGTGCTCCCCGCGCCCAGCCTGCCCAAGCGGATCGGGATCCGCACGGTGGATTTCGTGCAAGGTAGCTCTTCGCTGGCCCTGAAGGATCAGTCCTTCGCTTGAGGGAATGACACCTCCTGGGAGCGCGAGCATCTTAGTAGGGGCACCCTTGTGGGTGCCCTTGGCGATCCGGACTAGGGCACCCATCACCCAGAGGGTACCCGGTGCCCCTACTCGGCTGCTACTCCACTAGCAGCGCGTCCAGCATCCGCTTGAAACCAGGGCCGTCACTTCGGAGTCCTACCGTGCAATTCGCGGGCCGTTCGTAGACGCCGAAACGATCCACGACCGTCTCGCCTCGGGTCAACTCGCCTTTTGTCTCCACGTCCACGAAGCACCGCGCGTGCTCCAGAAGGAGCGAGCGGTCAATAGCGATCGCCATGGTGATTGGGTCGGGCATGTCGATGCCGTCGATCCCGTACTTCGCCACGGCGCTAATCAGCACCTGATTAATATCCAGCACGAAGTCCGCGTACCGTGAGTTCATGGCCCGCAGGCGCCGTTGATCCTCCGGACTATACACCGCGTCGCCCCGGCACAGCTCGATTCCGATCATGACTAGCGGCATGCCGGAGTTGAAGACAATCCGTGCTGCTTCCGGATCCTCCCAGATGTTGTATTCGGCGGACGGGGTGACATTGGCAATCACGTTGGCGGCCCCGCCCATCACCACCGTCTCCTTGACCAGACCGGCGATTCCAGGGTCGCGGAGGAGCGCGGCGGCAATGTTGGAGAGCGGACCCAGGGTAACCAGGGTGAACTCACCGGGATTGTCTCGGATCAGCCGGATCAGGGCATCCACCGCGTGCTCTTCCTGGGCGGCCGCCTTGGGGAGGGGGAAGTTCTGGTTCCCCATTCCGTCCTCGCCATGAATGGACTTGGCGTCCGCGTGCGCGCCGAGGATCGGCTTGGCCAGGCCCTTGTAGACGGGCACGTCGGCGCCGCAAAACTCCATCGTATAGAGCGTATTCCGGGTCGCCTGCTCCATCCCTACGTTCCCGGCCACCGTGGTAATCGCCTCCACCACGATGTCCGGGCTCCGAAAGGCGATCAAGAGGGCTACCGCGTCGTCGGAGCCACAGTCGGTATCAATAAGAAAGCGCCGCACCACATCCTGCCCTTCACTATTTCCTGGCTCATGCGTCTACACCTGGTGGATGATAGCGCACATGCTCTAGGAGGCGCTGAGCAAGACCATCTGGCGGTGCATCGGTTCCAGACTCCCCAGAGGACCGCCGGCGTAATAGTCGATCTCGTAGGAACCGACCAGCCCGCTCAGGGTGAGCGATGCCGTGGCGCCGGGAACCACGGTAAAGGCTGGCGGCACGCTCTCCACGGGGTAGACGCGGTAGAATACGGATGTCCCTGACGCATTGGGCGGGCAGTTGAGCGTGAGCAAGCGGCAGATTCGGGGATAGTCAGCGGTGCTCGCACCCTGGGCCCGCACACTGACGGTCGTGGCGCTCGTGACCACTATGGGCACGGACCCCGACGCGCTCGGGGGCGCGCCATTGAACTCCAGGGTGCTGATCGGAAGGGTATCGAGCATTTCAGCGAGCGCGACCAGGGGCACGGTTTCCGGAAAATCAGTGGTGATCACATTGAGATGTGGCCGGTACAGGGCGGGAGACTGGGCCAACAGGCTCAGCAGCCGCGCGAGCATTGGCTTGTTGGAGGCGGCCAACTCGAGCAGCGAGTGTGGCGGATGGAGAATATGGGCGGGATCAAGATAGCGATCCATGATGCCCGCTCTGATCATGCTTGGCACTGGGGTCATTTGCAGTTGCAGATCAAAGAACGACGCTCTGGATGCGGAATACTTCGTCCGAATGTCGCAACCGCACCGCAGATTCGCGGTTACTTGCTGCTCCAGGGTCGCCAGGCGATCGGTCTGGGGCCAGGCGATACTGGTGTCGGCGTACGGCCAGAAGGATGGATTATTCCGGGTGGTTGCCGCGTCGCTGTAGAGGACTATGATCCGGCCAGGGGTCCGCCAGATGTCATTCAGGGTCATCGCGGCGCCGAGCGACCCAGGTGGAATCAGTTGCCCGGCGAAGGTCGTGGCGATTTGCGCGGCGAGGTGTTGATTCCGCGCGGGGGTGAGACTGTCCTGGTTACCGATTGAGGCGAAGTGGTGGAAGTCCAGGATGACCACCTCCTTGGGGTGGGCCTGGATGAAGTGCTCGATCGGGGTAAGCACCGTGCTTTGCATCTCGCCGCCGTAGAGTCCATGACAGATATACAGAGCCGGATCCGGGTTTGGCCCACTGCATACCCTCAGATCGAGGTAGCGGGCGCCGTTGACCAGTTGCTGACCAATTGAGGCATCTTGCGCCCGTCCCCAGGGCAGGAACATGCGGTTCAGGATGGCGTGCCGCACGAGCCCGTCGAGCGCGTTCATCTGCCTTCCCGACCATTGCTTGCCAAACTGATCGGGCGAGAAAGGCACACCCTTCAGGAAGGGATCGGGAGCGCTCCCCGTAATTGAGGACGTGCCGGAGTCATGCGTACCGGGAATGACTAACTGGTTCAGGGGTACGTCGCCGATCCGCTCGGCCAGCGCGCCCATCCAGTTCGATGCGTCGATCGCCGCCGAAACATCCGCGGCCGCCCGCGCCGAAGACCGAGCTGCCGCGCCGAGATTGGCCGCCACGAACAGAATCAGGATAAGTACGCGCGTGATGCCGGACATGGGTTGGATCCTTGCTGCTGTGGGTGACCGCACCGGCGTGGCTGGGAGTAGCGTCCAGTATGTGCTCCCCGCGCCGATGCCCAAGTTGTAAGCACGGTACTACAGGTTACGGTACCGCGAAAGGCCGATTAGAGCGAACGGCCGCTACTTGATACTCCTCTGCTATGCTCAGGAATACGTCCGTGTGTAGCTGGAGATCTATCGGTTATGTGTAGGAATAGGCGCGGTTGGCCGAGGGTTGGCGGCGCCTGCCCATGACCGATCCGC
Organism: Chloroflexota bacterium; assembly: GCA_036559345.1. GTDB lineage: Bacteria > Chloroflexota > UBA5177 > JANWHV01 > JANWHV01 > JANWHV01. The sequence continues at coordinate 11,808 of DATBTL010000596.1, forward strand.
TCAGTCCTCATGCCCGCCACACCGCCCGCATCGTTCTCTGGTATACGCTTTCCAAAGGGCTGACTCTCGCCATCTTCGGCCTGGTCTTCAATCTCTATCTCTACGCCGAGGGGTATGACCGCCAGTTCATTGGCATTATCAATGCCATGTCCGCGATCAGCAGCCTGATCGCCGCCGTCCCCATCGGCCTCCTGGGAGACCGCATTGGCCAACGCCCCCTGTTGTTGATTACTGGTTTCGTCAATCCCCTTACCATGCTGGGCCTCGCACTCACCAACACCGCTCCTGTCCTGATCATCTTCTCACTCGCCAATGGGGTGATCGCCACTATGTACTGGGTCAGCGCTATTCCCCTCCTGGCCGCGAGTACGAGACCCGATCGGCGGGTGCGTCTTTTCGCGCTCAACTCGTTCCTGCTCTGGGGCGCGGGCTCACTTGGCTATTTGCTTGGTGGTCAGGTCGTCGCGGCGGGGGCGCGCGTCCTCGGTGAATCGTCACGCTCGGTCGGTCCCCTGCGCTGGGGGATGCTGGCCGTGGTGGTGGTCGGGTTCCTGGGCGCTATCCCTCTCCCGCTGCTCCGTCATGTCCCTCGCGCGCGGAAACCCAAGAGCGAACGAGCCCCCTACGACGTGCGGCTCTACCTGAGGCTGCTGGGACCGGACATGCTCCTCACCTGTGGCGGCGGCTCGGTGGCCGGCTTTGTCGGCCTCTACCTTACGCTCCGCTTCGGCATGCGGCCCGCCAGCCTGGGCACCTTCCTCACTATCAGCGGCCTGGTCGGCGGCGGGTTAGTGCTTCTGGCCCCGCGAGTGGCCGACAAACTGGGGACCACGCGAGCCGCCATTGCCATGCAAGCCGGGGGAGTCCCCGCGATTCTCCTTCTCACCCTGGCCCCCGTCCAGGCCGCCTCCATGGCCGGTGAGCTGCTGCGGAACGGTTTCCGCTCCATGGGCGATCCGGTCTACAACGCCTTTGCCATGGCCAGTGTCCCCGCCGAGCAGCGCGCCACGATCAGCGGCCTGTATGCCGTCACCTGGAGTATCGGTTTCAGCCTGGGACCGGCAGTTAGCGGCGCCATTCAACAGCGCGCCGGCTTCACCCCCGCCTTCCTGGCCGGGGCTTGCAGCATGAGCGCGGGTGTACTGCTGCTGTGGTGGTTCTTTCAGCGAGGAGGACGCTTGGCGAACCCTCACTTACTTTCGGCGAACTGATGCTATACTTCCTCCGGATTGCCCCAGATACGGTCAGGATGAGGAGGAGGCGATCAGCAGCTTGGCACATCTATCGCGAACCTTTTCGCGCCCCCGCGGACGTGTACTTCTCCTCTTGCTAGGAGTGGGAGGCGCGTTCCTGGCCCAGCATCAAGCCAACGTGGCATCCGTGCCCTTCTGGGTTCTCGCGGCCACCGCCATCGCCATCACGGCCGGCGCGCTCATCACTGGACGCCCCTTTGCAATCGATCAGACGTGGCCACGCCAACGTACGGCTCCCGGCACGGCGTCCGCCCACCCCAGCGCCATGGACATCGCGGCTGGTACTTTGGGCGGCTCGGCGGCGTTCGCGGCGCTCCTCTGGAGCATCGGCCCGTATTCCTACCACGGGCACATTTTTAGCTCCGATCTTTCGACCTGGGCCTGCGCGGTCTGGGCGGGTGGCCTGGGAATCGCCTTGCTCTGGTTGGGGATCCATGGCCGGCAAGCGGCATTCGGCGATCCTCGGGGAACCAGTAGGATACCCGTGGGGCGGATCGAACTGGCGGTCCTGGTTTTGATCCTACTGGCCGGCGCGGGCCTCCGGCTCTGGCACCTTGGCGGGCTGCCTGAAGGCGTATGGTCGGATGAGGTCGATAGCGCGCAGGACGCCATTCGCCTCCTGCATATGCCGTTCCAACCGTTCGCGCCCGGAAACTTCGGCCATAACCCGAGCCTCTACTTCTACGCGATCGCCGGTGTCTTCAAAGTCGCCGGCCCGTCGATCACCGCCGCGCGCGTCACGTCCGCGCTCTTCGGCATGGGCGGCATCGGAGTGGTCTACCTCTTGGGGAGATTTGGCGGCGGACCTGCCCTTGGGCTGATCGCCGCGATCCTCATCGCGATCGCCCCCTGGTCGGTTACTTTTTCACGGGTGGCCATGCCCGATATTCCGATCCCCGCCGTGACCGGGCTTGGCTATTTTTTCCTCATCCTTGCCTTGCGCGACGGGAAGCCTTTTGATTTCGCGGCCAGTGGGGTCGCCCTGGGTGCTGCCTTTCTCATCTATCCCGGCGCGTATATCCCCGGAGTCCTGGCCGTCGTCCTGCTGTGGTGGCGGTGTCGAAGCGACCCGGCATTCAGCCTCGCCACCCGACAGATACGGCTTCTTCTCCCGCTGGCCCTGGTGGCGGCGGCCGCCCCGACGCTCATCGTGCTGGTGCGGGATACCGATTTCGCCCTTGCCCGCGTCCGCTCCCTGTCCCTTTTCAGTCAATATCCCGACCTCCATCAGCGGATCTCCGCTGTGATGTCCAATCTACGAGCCTACCTTTTGATGTTTACCGTGGCAGGAGATCAGAATGGGCGGCACAATCTTTCCGGCGCGCCGATGCTCGATCCGGTCACCGGAGCCTGTTTCCTCCTTGGCCTGGGGGTGTGCCTGCGGCGCTGGTCGTCGTGGTATGCCCGGATCATGCTGCTCTGGTTGGCGGCGAATCTGGCCGGCGGGATGTTTTCCCTGACCACGGAGGCGCCCCACGCCGCCCGCACGATTGGCGCGCTCGCGCCACTGGCCGTGATCGCCGCCCTGCCCCTCGCATATCTCGCCACATTCATTCGACAGGCCCTGAGCTTGAACAACGCGTCGAGCGGGGATATCCGAACAGCCGAGGGTCGGACGCCGCTTCTCGGCCCGCGAGCCGGGTTCCCAAAGACCAACCCCGCCTTGGCCGCCTTTCTCGTCGTGGCGGCGCCGATCGCCGTCGCCTCCACCCTCGGCATCCACCGCTATTTCGGAGAGCAGGTGACCAGCCCTACATCTTGGTACGCCATGGACGGCATGCAGACGGTCATGGCACGGGCCATCCCGGCGCTCCTGAGGCACCAACTGGACGTGGCGATCGCGCCGGGTATTTCCGACGACTGGATCATCTCAACCCTGGCTCCCCAATGGACCTTGCGGACGTTTTCGCCTTCGGCTCCCGTTCCGCTTCCGCTGCCAGGCAGTGGAGCGGCCTTGATCGTTCCCGCTTCCGACCCCGAGCTATTGGCTCGGCTGCGCGCTCGACGCGACATCTCCTCGACCATCACCTTGACGCCCGGATTCGACCGGGCTCATGCCGCCGCGTACGTGTTCATCATCTCACGGTGACCGATCCGGACCATTAGACACCGGCTAGGCGCGCGCAAGTTACCAGATCGGCCATCGCGTTCTGCTCGCGAAAAATCTCGTGGGCCGCAACCAGCAGTTGGTGGGCCTCGGTTGGGTTCGGCTGACCACCTGGGCCTAGCAACGATTCCGCCAGAGTCAACCCAACTCGTGCCGCTTCCAGGGCGGCCCCAATCGCCTCCAGGCAGTTCAAGGCTTCACGGAGCCGGATCTCCCCTTCCCGCACATCCCCCGCCGCCAGCGCCGCGCGGCCAAGAATCGCCAGGAGCAGCCCCTCCTCGCGCCGTTGCCCGCGGACGCGCGCCACCTCCAGGCCCCGCGTTGCCGCTTCCCGTGCCGCCCCATGATCGTTGATGGCTACCGCCAGGGCGGCGCGGACCAGCACCGCCTGCAGGGCGGCCGGACCCACTCCGCGCCGCTCGACATCGAAGGACACGACCCGGAACAGGCGGGCGGCCCGCCCCGTGTTGCCCGAGAGGATATACGCGCGCACGCATTCCACCCCGGTGATGAGCTCCTCCTCGACTCCTCCGAGCCGCTTGATCAGGCGCCGGGCGCGCCGCCACAGGCGAAGCGCCGCCGAGTAATCGCCCTGCTCGCACGCGAGGCGGCCCTGCTGAAGCCAGCCATCGGCGATTGCCGGATCGTAACCCACCTCCTGGCCTAACCTCAGTCCTCGATCCAGCCATTCTTGAGCTTGTCGCAACTCGCCGCGCGCGATGGCGATCTCTCCGAGATGGACACAGCCATGGGCCACCGAGGTCGGATGCTGGAGTTGTTCACTGGTTGCCAGTCCGGCAAGACACAGCCGTTCCGCCGTACCGTAGTCACCTCGGTCAAACGCCAGCAATGCCAGACTACTCTGGCAGTGCGCGAGACCGCTGGGGTCGCCACTTTCCTCAAGGATGGAGAAGGCGCGGTGATAGAAGGAATCGGCATTGTCGTAGTCGCAGCGCTGGTACGCCATGAGCCCAAGCGAATTCAAGGAATGGGCCACCGCGAGTTGATTCCCAGTTCGCTCCTGGATCACCAGCGCGCGGCGATGGCATTCTTCCGCCTCGTCAATGTCACCGCGGCTGGCGGCCATCAGGCCGAGGTTATTCCAGGTGCCGGCGATCCCGTCCTGATCGCCGAGGCGCTCCTTCAAGGCCAGAGTCTCGCGATAGCACTGTTCCGCCTGCCGGTACTCGCTGCGGTACCAGGCCACCGCCCCCAGGCTATTCCAGATCAGCGCCGTCCCCATCATATCCTGGAGCCGCTCGAAAATCGCCAGCGCGATTCGATGGCGCTCCTCCGCCAGGTCGAACTCGCCGCGCACACAGGCGATCCGCCCTTGCAAATTGTGGGCCCGCGCGACAGTCGCGTCCCCGCACTCCGCTCCCAGCATCGCCAGAGCCCGCTCAGCAGATTCCAGCGCCGCCGCATACTCCCCCCGGACAAGGTGAATTTCCCCACGATTCAAGGCAAGGGTGGAGAGGAAACTCATGCGCGTCCGAGGGTCATCCGATTCACATCCGGCCTCGGCCTGATCGAAGGCGGCCAGAGCGCGATCATACTCGGTACGCTTTTCCCAGGTCATCCCCTCTTTCCGCCAAAGCTCCGCGCCGGCCATCGGGGTGGCGGCTACGGTTCGGGCGCGGGCAAAATCCTCCTGAGCGGCGGCATAGTCGCCTTCCAGCAACCGGAGATCGCCCAGTCGTTCGCGCAGCCTCGCCAGGGTTGCTCGGGCCTCCGGGTCCAGGTGGCCCGCCTCGTGTGAGGGCAATACCGGGTCGTCAAGACAGTCACAGGCTTGCGAGAAGTGCTGAATGGCCAGGGCCGGCGCATGCACGGTCGCCGCGTGGTCACCCGCTCTTTCCAGCCAATGGGCGGCCCTCCGGCGGTCGCTCGTCCGTACGAAGTGATAGGCGACCGTTTCGGCGCTGATGATCCCTCCTTGCTCATGGCGGGCCGCCAATTCCAGTCCGGCCCGTTCGTGCAGGCGCCGCCGTTGGCCCGGGAGTAGTTCCTCGTACAGAGCCCGTCGGAGGAGGTTATGGACCAGAACGTAGCCCGCGGCCTCTTCGCGGAGCAAGCCGGAGGCCACGGCCTCATCCAGTGCGTCCTCGGCGGCAACTCGATCCCGCCCAGCCAAAATGGCTACGAACTCGGCGCTAAAACGCACGCCGATCACCGCTCCGGCCCGCAGCAAAACGCGCGTGTTCATCTCCAAACGATCAAGACGTCGAGCCAGAGTCTGCCGCACGGTACCTGGCAGTGCCTCCTCCCCCTCCAGGGCGGACGGGTTCGCCCGGTCCGCCGTGCCCCCCTCCTGGCGACGGGCCGCCAGAAGCGTCGCCAACTCGGTGACAAAGAAGGGATTCCCATTGCACTGCGCGTGCAACGCGGCGGCTCGCTCGAAGGACAGCGGGGCGCCAAGCACCCGGCCCGCCAGAGTTGACACCTGCTCCGGGAGCAACCCACGCAATTCGATGGTAGTCACCCCTCCCTGGCGGTGCCCTTCCAGAATCAGTTCCCGCATCGGATGCGCCACCGGACTATCATCGCGCATCGTTCCCATCAACAGGAGGCGTAGGTCACCACTCCGCCGCGTCAGATAGGCAAGGAGCCCCAGGGTCGCCTCATCAGCCCAATGTAAATCATCCAAGATGAGAGCAATCGGGCGGCTCTGGCTGGCGGCGGCCAACAAACTCCTCACCCCGGTCCATAGTCGTACCCGTTCCGCTCCCGGGTTTCCTAGCGGCGCCGGGGGCGTTAGGCTGACTAGGGTGGCCAGCTCGGGAACAAGGTCAAGCACCGCCTCGGCGCCCTGCAGCTCGCGCCGCAAAGCCTTGGTGGGACGCAGCCGGCTGAAGGCGCGCAGGGCCTCCGAAAACGATGCGTACGGTACATCATGCTCGCCCTCTCCGCTCCTGCCCCACAATACGGCAAAGCCCAACAGGTTCGCCGCCTCGGCCACCTCCTCCGCCAGGCGCGTCTTCCCAATCCCTGCTTCGCCGGTCAGGAGGACGAGCTGGCCCCTGCCCGTGCGGGCGGCGTCCAGGCAAGCCCGTATCTGAGTCAATTCGGCCTCCCGGCCAATCAGTACGGGACCGCCACGCCTGGGGTCGGCGGGCGCGGCTGCCCGCGCGGTGGGCGCGGTGAACGCGGATTGCCGCGCCCGCCGGGGAAGGGAGTCTCCCGCGCGTAGGGTCCGCGCCAGGGCTTCCAACTCCACCGACGGCGCCGCCCGCACCTCGCGGCGCAATGCCTGCTTTACCCGTTCGTAGATGCGGAGAGCCTCCGCCCTCCGTCCTTGACGGGCAAGCAGCATCATCAATCTCTGGGCCGCCTCCTCCTGGGTGGGGTCGGCGGTGAGGAGGCGATGCAGGGCCGCGACAGCCGCGTCGTGCCTGCCATGGCGGGTAAGAGCCTCCTGGAGAGCCAGGAGCGCGCCATGCCGGCGAAGGCGAAACGCTTCTCGGGCGGCCAGGCACCACTCGGACGACTCCTCGGGGAGGAGGTCGCCGCCATAGAGGTCAGCCGCCGTTTCCAGGGCATCGAGGGGGTCCGCCGCCGTATCCGCCGCCGCCAACGCGCGCTCGAACGCGAGCACATCGACAAAGTCCTCGGGGCCAAGGAGAAGGGTCAGCACGTCTCCCTCTTGGGCGATGTACCTTGAAGGGTGACCGGCCGGCAGACTGGGCTCAAGCGCGTGCCTGAGGGCATGAATCGCGGTCGCTACCGCCGACCGCGCGGCATCCGATGTGCCGCTGGGCCGAAGCACGGCCATCACGGCTTCACGACGGATGCGCTGCTGATCGGCCAGCAACAAGAGTTTCAAGAGGGTTGCCGCCGACTGACGCCGCCACTCGACGATCGGGCTCCCCTCGACCTCTACCCGGAACTGGCCCAGAAGAAGGATGCGTAAGTGGGTATCGGTTGGTGGCTGGATGACGCGCGAGGAGGTAACCACGGCGCGTCCAGGGACGCGCGGAAGAGCAGGGGCGAGTGGTCCCTCGGCCACAAGGATCGCCGGTGCTTCCTCGGAGCGTTTGGCGATCCGGTCGCCGTCAGGCGGCAAGTCTTTCCCAATATAGCGGGTCCGCGGGCGCCCGCCTTCCCGCCACACCTCATACCAGTACGGCCCGTGCCCAGGTCCCTCGGCGCACACACGGCAATTGTTCTTTCCGCAGCGTCTATACTGTTGGCGATAGCGCATGAACCCTCCATGCCCGTATACAAGACGCGATTGCCGAGTTCTTGGTGAATTTCCGTCGAACCCCGCCGCCGCGGACCGTACGCTTCCTCCCGAATGAACCTTGCCTGGAATGAGCACCCCCAGCGTAGCAGCCGTCCCAAACGTATACAAGAACCCGGTTGGTCACGCAACCGCTTGGTAATGGGGAGGGAATCCCCATCCAGCATGATGCAAGGGTGGGCGCGAAGTAGCGAAGAGCGGAGCATACATGGCTGATCGGTATCGGGATCTGATCGATGCGTTCCTCGATCAGGTTCGGCAAGACCCAGCCTTCCGCAAGCGCCTGCGGGACGATCCACAGCAGGCGCTGGAAGCCTCCGGCTTCGGACGTGCGATCAAGGATCTGCAACCGGACCCCTGGGAGTCGGCGGAGGTGATGGGCTTTGGCTGCCAGGATACCTGCTTCAATCAGTGGAGCTGCCTCAGCAACAGCTGTTATGTCACTATCTAGCCACTGTGATGACCAAAGTCTCAGGCGTCGAGCAGATACGCGAGGCACAGGGCGGTAGTTGCCCAAAGAGCCTCCCGGTGGGTCCGCTCGAAGGAGTGCGAGGCATCGACGCCTGGTCCAATCAGCGCCGCCCGATAGGCGCCGCCCGCGCGCTGGCCGGCGCTTGCATCCGAGCTGTAGTACCGGTAAATATCCACTTTGTAGGGGATTCCGTGGGCATCCCCTAGGGCGCGCAGCCGATTGCTGAGCCCATGGTCGTACGGCCCGGAGCCGTCCTTGACGCAAATGGTCACACTGAATTCATCCGAGGTCTGGAAACCTTCGCCAATCGCGGCCATATCCACCGCGATCAACTCCTCGGTGTCGCCGGGGATCCCGGCGGCCGCCCCATGGCCTACCTCCTCGTAATTGCTGATGAAGAAGTGGGACATGAGAGCGGGACGCCTCCCATCAAGGGCCTTGATCACCCCAAGGAGACAGGCGACCGCGGCCTTGTCATCCAAATGGCGCGACTTGATGAAGCCGTCGCCCGCGACCGTGGTGCGTGGGTCCAGGCTCACGAAGTCACCAACCTCGATTCCCAGGGCACGGGTCCGCGGGGCGCTCCCGGTCCGGGCGTCCAGGCGCACCTCCATGGTGTCGGCGCCGCGGGCCATTGAGGCGGTACCCGGCCCATGAACATGGGCGGACGCGGCGCTCACCATAATGGTTCCGGTGTACTCCTGACCACCCGAGGCATGGACCGTACAATATTCGCCCTCGATGGCGTTCCAGGGATAGCTGCCAAGCTGGGTCAGACGAAGGCGGCCTTTCTCCTGGATATGCGCGACCATGGCGCCCAGAGTGTCTACATGAGCAGCCAGGGTCCGGGCTCCTCCCGGTAGTGCGCCAGGCAAAGTGGCGACAAGCGCGCCCTTTACAGTGCGCCTGCTTGCCACTCCCAAACTCTCAAACTCCCGTTCGACGAAGCCGATAGCGGCCTCGGTGAAGCCGGTGGGGCTCGGGATGCGGCACAATTCGTGGAGTATCCGCTCGATATACTCCAGATCGATCGCCGGTATGCCGGCCCCGCCGCCCGAAACCCTCACTTTGTCACTCACGCGCGATCCTTCCCGCTACCAGTCTTCGGCCTAAAACCAGTGTAACCATCTATCGCACCGCGTACACGATGGTCCCATCCGTCCCACGCCAAGTGACCGGAGTCTGGGAGCTGTTGGCAGGTCCGGGCCGACCCACCCAGGCGGGGTGCCAGATCACGTAGCGTACCCCCCACTGGCGCAGCAGGTGGGCGGCATCCACCGACGGCCAGCGATTAAGGATGGCGGCATCCATCTCGTATCCTTGTGGGGTATACCCTCCCACCCCATTGATGATAGGCTGCCAGTGGTAGGTGGCATAGTAGGTCATCAACGCCTGTTCCGACCAGATGGTGGCGTTCTGCTGTCCGATCGGTAACTCCAATACCGGCGTGTTTGGCGGGCGTCCTTCCAACCACTGGTACACGGGTGGGATCGCCGCCCCAACCGCGACATGAGGGGTGGCGACCGGCGCTACCCAGTATTCCAGCAGCGCCGCCAGACACAGGAGGACCGCGGCGGCAGCCCGCCATCCGCGGACACGCTGAAGGAGGCTCCCCATCCCCCAGGCGGCCAACAGGGCGAGACAAAAGTAACCGATGTAGAAAAAGCGGGCCGGATCGCGGAAACCATGGAAGCCGGGAACATGATCATATAGCAGCGCGTACGGGAGGGGGATAGAGTAGACCCGGTCAAACACTTTAAGCTCGCGCCCCAATGAGAGAATGGCCGTGATCGCCAGCAAGATGCCGTAGATCCGGATCTCGGGATGTAATCGCCGCAAGCGCCAGCCGATCACCGCCAGAACGCCGGCCACGATTCCGGGGAACAAATACTGATGCGCGTCATGGGCTGGCACCCCAAGGGCGGATTCCGTCCAGCCGTAGAGCGAGCTGAAGCGCGGCATGTGGAGAAAATCGCGCAGATCGGCGGAGAAATAGAGCACCTGTGCCGGACCACGCACCGTGTCCACCCGACTCTGAAGCTGGAGATAGGGCACGATCACGGGCAGCAACACCACCCCGGCCGCCACCGCCGACCCGGCCGCGCCGAGCGCGAATCGGCGTACCAGCGGCCAGCCGGAGATCGCGATATCCAGCCCCAGATAGATCAGGAGACAGGTGGCGAGAAAGACCGTGTAGTAGATGCTGCACAGAGCTTGGAGAACGATGAAGAGGGCCATGGCGGCCAATTCCGGCCAGAGCCGTGAGGTGGCGTCGGGCCGGGCGGCGGCGCGCGCCCGCTCCCAGAACAGGAGAATCAGGGCTATCCACTGGCCGGAAAGCTGATTCAAGTGCGAGAGATGCACCATCCGATAGGGGCTAAAGGCCACGATGATCCCGGCCAGAAAGGCGCCGGCCACGCTCCCGGTCAGCCGCCGAGCCAGCCAGAAAGTGAACAGGCCGCACAGAACAAAGGACAGGAGGTAGAGCACGTTATAGGTGAGGGCAGTGTTGTGGCCACTGAGAAGATAGACTGGGGTGGAAATGGGTAGGAGACCGAGCAGGTTGTCGTTATAAATTAGGGCATGAGCGTGGGGGAAATAGATGTTCCCCTGAAGCAGGCTGGCCGGATCGGTGGTCAGGGCATGCACCCCCCAGGCCACCAGCCACGACTCGTTCGGAGGGTCGCCCAGGTCCACGGGAAAGGTGTTGGTCAGGCCACGCACCACCGGCCAGAACATGGCGGCGGTAATCGCCGCGTAGGCCAAAAAGGCGAGCAGGCTGTCTCGCCATGCCGCGCGGACTGGGTGAGCGGGGAAGGTCGGAGGCACCATGGCCTCCATCCTACGCTATTTTCTGTAGCGGTGGAAGGCGTACGTTTGGTCCTGTGTTTTGGGCGCGTCCGACTTTTCGCGGACCGTGCTCTGCGAGTGACAGAGGCCGCACTCCACCACGAGCACCGCGTGGCCGGCGAACTCCATTCGGCGCACCACCTGCTCCTTGGTCAATTGGTGTTGGCGGCAGTGTGGGCAGCGGATCCCCGCTTCCTCGAAGTAGGCAATGTTCAATGTGATCGTCATACCCTCAGTATACGCTCACCGGCGGACGGCGCGCGAGGCGCGCCCGCCCGTGTCCTATGCCGGTGCCGCTACAGGCGCCACGCTATACTGAAGATCGGGAAAAGACAATGAGTAGGCGTCCGCCGGTGTATGTATCGGCTCTGTCCGCGCGTTCCCCGTGGGACATCTACTGGATACGTGAGGCATGACCCTGAATAAATCCCGGCTTACATCCCCCGTGTCGATCCTTGCCGCGTGCGTGATTCTCGGGCTCGGGATCGGAATCGCGTTTTTTCTCCATGAGGACGGCCATGCCGCGCCTCCCAAGGCGCCCCAGCTTGAGCAAGCCAATGCGACGCAAGTTGAGCAAGCGCGCTCGAAGATCAAACACATCGTCTTCGTAATTCTGGAAAACCATTCCTACGACAATGTCTTCGGCCGCTACCCCGGCAGCGACGGTGCCATCACCGCGAAGGATGCCGCGTTGGGAACGTTCGCCATGCCGCATGCGCCGCCGTTCGGCTGGCACGACATCGACCACGAATACGGGAACGCGGTTGCCGGTCTGGCGGGCGGGAAGATGAATGGATTTTCCAGGATCCCCGGCGCCGACTTGAACGGCGATCTGGCAGGGTTTGAGCAATATACCCAGAGCGATATTCCGAACTTCTGGAGCTATGCCCAGCATTATGTCCTGGGCGATCATATGTTTTCCTCCATGGTGGGACCAACCTTCCCCAATCACCTGTACAGCGTGGCCGCGCAATCTGGGGGCGTGGTCACCAATCCACAAAATAATGCCGCCCTCGCCTGGGGCTGCGACAGCAGCGCCGCCGGCTACACCCAGGCGTTGGGCCCGGATGGGAAGCTCCAGAAGGCAGGTACCTGCTTCAACTTCTCCACCATGGCCGACGTGATGCAGAAAATGAAAGTTCCCTGGACCTACTACGCCGCGCGGCAACCGGATTACGGGTATCTCTTCTCCGTGCTCGATGCCTTCGGCAGTATTCGGAACACCTCGCTCTGGAGCCAAAAAGTGAAGAATCAGGCGCAGTTCGCGGCGGACGCGCGGAAGGGAGATCTGCCGGCGTTTACCTGGGTCACTCCGACCTTCCTCGAGAGCACGCATCCACCGTTCTCCATGTGTGCCGGTGAGGACGCATTCGTGACCAAAATGAACGCCCTGATGCAAGGTCCGGATTGGAGCAGCACCGCGGTCTTTCTGGTATGGGACGACTTCGGCGGCTATTACGACCATGTGACGCCGCCGAAGGTGGATGCCATGGGATTGGGGGAGCGGGTGCCGCTGATCGCTATCTCGCCATTTGCCCGGCGAGGCGCGATCAGCCACACGACCTATAGCTTTGAATCGGTGCTCAAAACGGCGGAGGAAATCTTCAACCTCCCCTCGCTCACCAATCGCGACAAAAACGCGCACGACTTGCTTGACACTCTCGACTTCACGGGCAAACCGAATCCGCCCTTGTTGCTCAAAACTCGTGCCTGCGCGGCTGGCTTCAGCAAGGCCCAATACACCTCGTTCCAGCCAGGAATCCTCAGCGCGACGATCACCAGCACCTTGCATCTCAGCCTGGCCCAGATCTTGCGACTCCATGCCGCCAAGACCCTGTCCCAAATTGCCGCCCAGCAACATGTGACGCGAAACGCCCTGGCCTACAACGTCAAATATGGCTTCTACGCGCTCAGCGGCGCGGCGCAAATGCTGGGGTACATTACGCATCAGCAGGAGAACAACGACCGGATCTCCTATCTGCGAGCCTTCAGCGCCCTCCTGGATGTCCCGCCGGGCCAGAAGCTCTCCATGCTCGGGAGCGAGCAGGATATGGCGGCGCTTCCCCGCGGCACGCCATTTACGAAGTGACGTTGGCCGCGGGGCGGGGTCGTAAACCGGTGGTTCAAATGCACAATCGCTCGGCAACAACCCAAGGTGAGCGAACGGCCCGCCTTGGTCGGAGACTCCTACAGCTTGGCGCAAATCGGCCATCGGTTGTAGGGGCACCCCTTGTGGGTGCCCCCGTGCGGACGGCCAAGGGCACCCACAAGGGGTGCCCCTACCGAGAACCACCTTGGAACTTCCGCCTCGCTGTACTCCGAATGCTGCTTGTCGCGCTGTTCGTCGGCGCTGGGTTCCTCGGCGGGCCCACTGGAGCGTTATCTGGCCGCGCCGCCTCCACCGTCACTCTTCGCGTCTGGTATGGTACGGATGATCCCACCGAGGGACCGCTCGCTCAGTCCCTGGCTACAAGCTTCCAGAGCAGTCATCCCGGCACGCGGGTGCAACTGACCACCTATAGTCTGGATGATATCAATAACAAGCTACAGCTTGCCCTGAGCGCCGGCTCGCCTCCCGACCTCATCTATACCACCCCGCGCGGGCCTGGGCTCCCCAGCTATGTGCGGGCGGACAAGCTGCTCGATCTCACCACCCTGGCTCGTCGCGGCGGCTGGGCGGCGGCTCTCCCACCCGGAATGCTCGCCGCATACAACGACGCGCTGACCCCTACCGGGCGGGCCCAAGGGCATGTCTATGCCGCGCCCAGTATCGTGGCCGCCGTCGCGGTCCTCTACAACAGGAGCATCTTCCAGCGCCTTCACCTCGCGATTCCCCATGACGTGGCCGCATTCGAGGCCGCGTGCGCGAAGGTGAAGGCGGCTGGGCTGACCCCGATTGGCCTTGGCAACGGTGACGGCTGGGTGGGGGACGATTGGTATCTCACCCTGGTCAACGCCGAGACCGGACCAGGCCCCCTGATCCCTGAATTGCACCTCGACCCGCGTTTCAACTTCGGCGGCGCTCCGTTCCTGGACGCGGGGGCTACCCTGCAACGTTGGAGTAATAGTGGCTACTTTACCAAGGACTTCGGGGGGTTGGACGCGCAGGACAGCGTGGCCGCCTTCTTCAATGGTCGGACGGCCATGCAACTCATTTCCAGTACCGAAAATGGGCAGATTGCCGGCTTGGTCCAACAGACGCATCTGCCGGTAGGGGTCTTCGCCTTCCCCAGTACGGACGCGCGACGCCCGCCTGTCGCTCCTCAAAGCGGTTATTCTGGCTGGGCCATTCCGCGAACTGGACGACAGTCGGCCCTGGCGGCCGCGTTCATCACCCAGATGCTGAGCGATCCAACCGCCCGCCGGCTCGCGGCGGACGGTTTGCTCCCAGCCCGGCCACTCGCACCAGGGGAGATTACCAGTCTCACCCCCTTCCAGCAGGACTATTTGAAGGCGCTCCGCTCGGCCACGTCCGGCGTCTACCTCGATGGGGCTCCGGTACCAAATCTGAACGCCACCATGGAAGCAAACGTGCAATTGCTCCTGCAGGGCTTCGAGACTCCGGCCTTCCTTCCTCGTAGCCTGCGGCTCGTGTACGATTCGCACGGGGCCAAAGCCTCCGGTACGCGAACCGATGGTGAGTTCTAGCCTTCCCGTGGGTCCGGCGGATCGCCCGTTACCGAGATTCACAGCCGGAAAGGCGCGCGCCCGGATCGGCCTGATCCCCTACGTGCTTCCGGCGGCCACGGTCTACGCGCTGTTCGTAC
>DATBTL010000597.1:0-14743 GCA_036559345.1 Chloroflexota bacterium
GAGAGGTAGTAGTAGGCGTGCCCGTGTGGGGCGATCACCTACAGGGTAGCAGCGAGGAGGGTGACGACGTCACGCGGGCGACGGCGCTCAGGGATTATGCGAAAAACCTCTGTTATGCTCAACCGGGTGAACGGGGCTCCATGTGATGCGGCACGGGATAGGCATCAGGCACCGGCGCGTCCATGGTGCGGGGGCGCGGTGCCCCTTCCAGCGTCGGCATCCGCGCCACGTTCCAGGGGGCAAAGGGGTTCTTGACGTAGTGCAGCGCTGGAGCAAGCGTGGGAAAGTGGCGAAGCAGAACGCTCGACATGTCATTGTCGGCAATCCATGCCATGCCGGCTTTCGTGTAGACCCGCTCGGTGAAATCCGTAGTGAAGAATCGATCACTATTTAAGCGGCGTGAGGCCATGAGCGCGAAGATGCGCAAAGCGGTGTCGCTGAAACCGAATCCCTTCGGTAGCGGCTCGGCATACAGCCCCACCATAAGGTCGACCCGGTCAATGTCATTCTCGTAGATGCGGCGCAATTGCGCGGCCCATTCCGGATTGTCCGTCAGTTCCTCGAAGGTCCGCGCCGGACGGCGATGGACCAGCCGGCGGAAGGCATTGTAGCGCGGCACGCCGCGCTCACGGGTACGCAGAATGTCAATGGCTGCCAGGTCGATCAAGGTGCCATCCGGCTCAAGCCGTTGGCGCAGGAAGCGGGGAAAGTTGTGCAGCGTGATGGCGCCGGGATGCGCGGTTCCGAATGAATAGAGCCCATTAATCATTGACACCTGCTCAAGGGCATCGCGGGCATGCCCGTCAGCCACCTCGGGGAATGTGCGCTCCTGAAGGAGCGCATTATCGGTGAGGGAGCGGAAGCTGAATTCGTCGGGAATCAGTGGGTGCATACGATAGACGGCGACGAACTCTTCGGTCATGGCATAGGGTACGCCGAAATGATCGGTCGCCGCTCCTAAAATACCGCTCAACACCTCACTGCCGCTCAGGCGCCCCAGGAGCCGTGACAAGCGCTCTCCTTGCACTCCCCACCAATTGACGCGCATGGCGATAGACAGCGCGGGATGGCCGAGAATACCTGGGGTCCATTCGACAGTATGGATCTTGGCCAGCAAGGCGGCAATCACCAGGCGGCCATGCTCGAAGAGCTCATCATCCGCCCAGGTCGGATAGTCTACCCGCAAGCGGTCACAGACGGCATTATGTTCAAGGGTGAACAACGTATGCAACAAGCTCAGGCCGATCCACCAGTTGCCCTGCACACCCGTGACGTCGGTGCCGGTGAGAGGATCGCGGGGCAGCAGGCCGTCCGGTCCAATGGTCAGCTTGCCATCCACGCCGGAGCGCACCCGAGCCTGGCTCCGCGGATCGCTGCCATAGATCTGCGAGGCGTCCCACCAGTGCGTAACAACATTGGCATAGGTCGGTGGCGCGCCAAGGGTGTGCGGCGAATGCGGATCGCGCCGGGTATGGAGGATCTCCATCGGCCGGTGCGGCCAGGGATCATCGTCCTTGATCGGGATCCGCCAGCGATGTTCCTTCGCGTTCTTGCCGTGGCTGAACCAGTCGTGGACCATGAACTGGAGCCAGGCCGCCGCCAGCAGGTTGAGCGACGTCGCCGGCATAAACGTATCGCGGGCAAGCAGTTCGTTGCTGATCGTGCGTGGATTCGGGGTGAGCATGGCCGGCTCGGGCTCTGGGTAGGTCACTTTGATCGGCACATTGCGCCCGAAGCGGGTCTGAGCCGCGCCCATGGCAGGATCCCCGAGATCGTTGTAGGTGCCGTCGGCCGTGCGCGCGGTGAGATAATGCATGTCCGGCGGCGGCGGTGGCACAACAGCCTGGGTATACCGCGGCGTCGCCGTATCGTGGAGGTTGCGCTGCCGCATCCGCATGCGGATGCCGGCGATGGCGATGATCGCTAATGGCAGTGGCAGCTTGTCCCAACCAACCAGCCGGTCGGCAGCTTCCGTCAGGGCCATAAACCAGCCCGGAAATCGTGGAGCCCGAACCTCCGGCGACTGCCGCCGCGCCGCGCTGTCTGACAGCCTGGTGGATCCAGTTGTTTCCGTGCCGAAGCGCTTGCCCATGGCGCTCGCCCTCCAACCCAGTAGAGTGTACCGGCATCACGAGGCCGGTTGAACGCGGACAGCGAGGTCGTATACGAGCCTACGGCATGTACAATACGGCAAACTGCCGCTGTTGGCAAAGTCAGCGAGTTATCGACGAGCTAACGGTGCGGCAGGAGCATTTCGCGGGCTATCTGCCATAAGCTCTGGGTGGAGCGTTGTGCGTTATGTGTCGGAGCGCGGCTGAGCGATGAGTGCCAGGACGGTATTCACGATGGAGATGAGGGCCGCTGTCCGCGTGCCGCGCGCCGGCAACCCGGCCAGCACGGCCGCGGCGATGTCGGTGGCATGGATGATCGGCGCGGTGCGTAGCGCCTCACGCTGTACCTCGCCTTGACCAAACAGCAGTTGGATGCCGATGATCAGGGTGCGCACACCGAACATCCTGAAAGCATAGAGCGCGGCGGGATTCGCGACGGGATCGGCTCCCAGGCTGCGCAGCAGGAATCTGGGCGCAAAGAGCGCTCCCGCACCATTAACACACCTGATGCACCCGAGTAGGATCCGGGCAATGTTACTCAAGCGCGCTCCCTGGTCAGCCACGCTTCCCCCGGCGCCGCTCAGCAGAATATTTGCGATCAGCTCCTGGCGATTGGCGGCGGGTGCGCGGGGCCGACCGGGAGCGGGCCCACCAGTGGTCGGCAGCCGCGGCGAGAGCAGGCCCATCGGAGGACAAAGAGCGCCGGCGCGGAAGGATCACGGCTACCGATGGGCTCCTTTCGTGAGGACTATCGCGACTAACGCGCGAGATGAGCATAGCAGGCGCGGCGCGCCGGAGGAAAGGCTGTGCTGACTGGAAAGAGGGTGAATGGACTTAGTCTGATAAACTAACTCTAGGAGGTTCACATGGACACGGTAATCAACGTTCACGCCGCCAAGACACACCTTTCCCAACTGCTGGAGCGCGCGCATGCCGGCGAGGAGATTATCATCGCGAAGGCGGGAAAACCCTATGCGCGCCTGGTTCCACTGGAGCCTGTGACGAAGCGGCGACTCGGCTTTGTCAGCGCGCCCGTCGATGACGCCTTCTTCGATCCCCTCCCTGAGGAGGAGTTGGCCGCGTGGGGCTGAGCGTTCTGCTCGACACCCATGTAGTCCTCTGGGCATTCGCCAGCCCGGACAGGCTCTCTCCGGCAGCCTCCACGCTCCTTGAAAACCCCGAGACGGAGGTGCTGGTCAGTGCCGTGAGTGCCTGGGAGATTGCCACGAAATATAGGCTGGGCAAGCTCCCAGGCGCGGAGAGGATCGTCAAGGGCTATCTCGCCCACCTGGCCACCCTTGGCGCGCGTGAGTTGCCGGTAATATCGGCACATGCGCTCGCTGCTGGACTGTTCGTCGTGGAACACCGCGATCCCTTTGACCGCATGCTTGCGGCTCAAGCGATCGCGGAGGGTGTGCCGCTCGTCACGGCCGACCCCTTGATGGCGCTGTTCCCCGGACTCGTGATCAATTGGTAATCCGCGACAACGGCATTCATCTTCTGGGAAGAAACTAGCAATGTCATGGGAACCTCCAGTATAATGGAAGGTATGAATGACATCGCACATCATGGACCCGACGCGGAAGCTCTTTTCGCCCAAGCCTCCGAGCAGGCCGGGTACTTCACCAGCGCGCAGGCACGCACCTGCGGGTACGACTGGCGGCTGCTCTCCTACCACACTGGCACGGGGCGCTTCATCCGCCTCCACCGAGGGCTCTACCGGCTCCGCGACTATCCCTCCTCCCAGCATGAAGATGTGATGGCCGCCTGGCTGGTGGTGGGTAAGGAGCAAGCCGTGGTCTCACACGAGAGCGCGCTTGACCTGCTGGACCTCTCCGATGTCGTACCAAATGCGATAGATCTCCTGATCCCACGGTCGCGGCGCGGACTGTCGCGACCGTGGGGTGTTGCTCTTCACACGACAACGCATGCGTTGGCGCCGGACGATGTAGTCACGCGAGAGGGAATCCGCATCACCGCTCCCCTCCGCACCATTCTGGATGCGGCGGAGACAGGTACGGCTTCCGAACAGGTAATCATGGCGGTTGAGCAGGCATGTCGCCGTGGGTGGTTCACCGCGGACCAGCTACGAGCGCGCGCTCGTGAGCGTGGGAGCCGTGTGTCCGATCTGATCGAACGTGGGCTGCAAGTCGCCTGATGCGGAAGTATCGTACCGCTCCAGCATTCAAAATGGCGCTTGACGCGCATCTTACCCAGCAAGCGCGTCAGGCTGGTGTACCAATCCAGCGGGTTCGCAAGGCCGTTCTCTTCGAGCGCCTGCTGGTACGCATGCACATCGCCGCACCCGATCGCTGGCTCCTCAAGGGAGCGCTCGCACTGGATTACCGATTTGGCGCGCGGGCCCGAGCCACCAACGACATGGATCTGGCTCGTGCCGATGATGTGGCGAGCGCTACGGCCGATCTCATGGCGGCCGCTGCTCACGACCTTGGTGACTACTTCACCTTCACCGTGCAACAGACAGACCGGCTCGCGGCCCTTGAGGATGCTGTCGCCATGCGCTATCATGTGCGGGCCGACCTCACGGGGCGTATCTTCGAGCAGGCTACGCTTGACATCGGCTTCGTGCCGCGGGAGCACTGGCAAATAGAATCGATCGCGATTCCCAATCTCCTTGCCTTCGCGGAGTTCGACCCAATTACTATACCGGTACTGCCACTTGCGACACATGTCGCGGAAAAGCTCCACGCCTACATGCGTGGCTACGGAGACGGTACGCGCCGGAGCACGCGCGAGAAAGATCTCGTGGACCTTGTCCTGATTGCGGGGTTCTGCCCGTTCGACGCCCAAGTATTGCGCGCCGCGCTTGAAGAGACCTTCGCCGTCCGCGGGAAGCAACCACTGCCCACCGCCATGCCGCCGCCGCCGTCCGGCTGGGGACCGGGATACCGCAAGCTGGCCAGCTCTGTCGGCATCGATCCCGAGGTGTCGCACGGATATGCCCGAACCGCCGCCTTCCTCGATCCGGTGCTGGCTACGGAATCGCTGGAGAGCCGGTGGGATCAGGTGGTACAACGATGGGTCGTGGATAGGGTACCGAAACTATCCGACACCCACTGACCGCTATCTTGCCCTGACGCACGGAGGCGGATCCGCCTCCGCAATTTGGGTACAGTACATAAGAGCGTAAGAGGCGGGATCAGCGCATCGGGAGGGTTGCCGGCACGGTGGACGAACACGAACCACGCTCCCCAACCTCGGCGGAGGCCGGTGACCTCGCAAGCCCCAACGACGCGCCCGGAAGCCCGGCGCCCCAAGTTCAGCGGCGATCCTTCTGGTTCCGTACTCACGGGCCCCTCACCCAGTGGCAGCGTGGGTGGATTATCCTGGCGGTCTGCGCGCTGTTCGCCGCCGCGCTGCTCGCTTCCATGCTCTGGCCCAGCCCGCCCTCCCAGGCCGCGCCGCCCTGTCAGGAGGGCGCGGTGATCGGCCAGGCACTGGCGGTTCCCGATTCCGCGGGGAGCACGCATTTGTTCGCGATCACCCGCCCTCCCATCTCCCCGAACCTGGCCCTGGGCAATGAGCCGGGCTGCGAGGCGTTGTGGCGGAGTGACGACGCCGGGATTACCTGGACCACCGTCTTCAGCAGCGGGGCCGAGGCCCCGCAAACAATCACCGCCGATCAAGCGGGCGGCCTTTACCTGCTCACCCAACGCCTGCAATTCCCCCTGTACCTGGCGGGGAATCTGTATCGCGATACCAGCCCAGGCGTCGATGGACTGTGGAACCGGATCAGTCCCCAGGGCCGGCATGACGTGCCCAACGTGGCGATCAGCACCTTGCTTGTGGGGCGGAACGGGACGCTTACCGCCCTGGCCGAGAATGGGAACGGTGGGGCGCTCCTCCGTTCGGAGGATGGAGGCGCCACCTGGCGATCGGTGATTATCCCCCATCTCCTCACCGTGGGCAGCGTCGCCCTGCTCGATCCGATGCTTGCGGTAGCGCCGCCTTTCTACACGCCTGGGCAGCCGCCGGGCCTGGCCAGCGATGATGGAGGCGGCCACTGGCGCCCCCTGGGACTCCTGCCCGACGCCCCCACGGCTACCGACCTGCAGGCTATTGTGACCGGGAATCCCATATCGCGCGCCCTGGTGCTCGATCTGGTCAATCCCGCCGCTGTCACCGCCGACTTTCCGGTCGCCCGTTATGTGTCCCTCGACGGCGGCTACCACTGGAGCCGGGTAGTCTGCGGCGCCCGTCCCGCCCCCGGCTGCGCCCCGCCCGCCCAGTGGGCCCAAACCAACCGCGCCCGTTATGTCGTCTATCGGGACCGAATCTGGACCGCCCCGTTCGGCTATGCCTGGCGCCGCCTGCCGGCAACTCTCCCCGTGGCCGCCGACACGGTCGTGCAGGTGCTGGCCATCTCACGGGGCCAGGCGGATCAGATCTACCTCGTGAGCCTGACCGGAATCTGGCGGCTCGATGGGGCCCGGTGGACGCCCGTGTCGTCGGGCCTGGCCCTGGGGCCGACGCCCGCCGGGGAAAGTTAACTACAATTCATGTAACCTTCCGGCCCGTTCGCGCGTTGCTGTTAATACGACGCCAGAAAGGGCCGGAATCATGCGTCTATTGCGCCATATCGTCCTTGCCAATATGCTGTCCGCCATCCTGCTGGCCGGCGTGGTGCTTGCCCTCCGGCCGCGAGATGTCCATGGTAGTGGACCGCCTCCGCCGGTCAACGCGGTATGGATTGGCCACTCCTGGGTGGCTGCCCCACCGGCGCCCGCGGCGCTTACCGGACTATGCAACATAATGCATGTCCATGGACTGCGCGAGATCTACGCCCACGTGGGACCGCTCGACGGGGCGGGGCGGATCGCCGAGGAGCGCGCCCCCGACGCGGGCCGCTTCGTCAACCGCTTCCACGCTGTCTGCCCCGGCGTCCGCGTCCTGGCCTGGATTGGCCAACTGCTGCCCAGGTGGGATGGCTTGTTCGATCTTCAGGCCGAGACGGAACGGGCGGCCCTGGTTCGCACGGCCGCTCAGTTTACCGCCGAAGGGTTCGATGGCGTGCAGTATGACCTGGAGCCGGTGGCGGATGGCGATCTGGCCTTCCTGGATCTGCTGCGCCGCACTCGTGCCGCCATCGGACCCAACCGGTGGCTCGCCGTGGCGAGCCCGGCCCTGCTGCCCGCCGGTGGGCTCCCAGCACTCTCCCCCCGCCCGCGCCTGCCGCTCACTCCGTGGTCCGGCGCCTACTACGGGCGAGTAGGGGCGCTGGTGAACGAGGTGGACCCCATGCTCTATGAGACGAGCCTCCGTGACCCGGCGGCCTATACCGCCTTCGTGGCCGAGCAGGTGCACGACCTGGCCCTGGCGCTCCCGAATATCTCTCTCGCCTTCGGCATCCCTGCCTTTGCCGGACAAACCCAGGAGTTCGACGACCGGGTGGAGAACCTGAGCACGGCGCTGGCGGGAGTGCGCCAAGCCCTGCCGAACAGAGCCCGCGTGGCTATTTTCGCCCTCTGGACCATGTCCCCCGCCCAATGGAGCGTCTTCGATCGTTGGCGAGCCACTACCAGCGAATGAGAATGCGTATCATAATACTGATGGCGGATCACGGCGCCGGAGGCTCCGGCGGTCTACGAGAAAGAGGGGCGAGACCATGCCCGCTACCACGGGAACCCTGCCGCTGCCCCCATTTTTCGATCCGGCCAACGCCCGCCGCTGGGAGTATCGCCCCGATCCCCAGGCCCTCTTGGGTGCCGCCGACGAGTGGCGCCGCCAGTACGGGATCACGTATGCGGCCGCGGCCACCGCGAAGGTCCACCTGCTGGTGATTGATGCCCAGAAGGACTTCTGTTTTCCGGCGGGCACCCTCTACGTGGGTGGCCGTTCCGGCACCGGCGCCATGGACGACAACCGCCGGCTGGCGGAGTTCATCCACCGGAACCTGGGCACGATCACCGCGATTACCACCACCCTGGATACCCATGTGCCGACCCAGATTTTCTTCCCCTCGTTCTGGCTTGATGACTCCGGCGCCGCGCCCGCTCCCCATACAATCGTACACGCGGAGCAGATTCGCTCCGGCGCCCTCCGGCCCAATCCCGCTGTCGCCGATTGGCTATGCGGCGGCGACTATTCCTGGCTGTTGGCCCAGGCGATATTCTATTGCGACGAGTTGGCACGGGCGGGAAAGTATGAACTCTATCTCTGGCCCTACCACTGCCTGCTGGGCAGCGATGGGCACGCGCTCAGCGGCATTATCCAGGAGGCCCAACTCTTCCATTGCTTCGCCCGGCAGACTCAGGCGTGGACGGAGATGAAGGGGAGTAACGTCCTGACCGAGAACTACAGCATTCTGCGCCCGGAAGTGTTGCGCGCCCATGACGGCGGCACCCTGGCCCAGAAGAATACGGCCTTACTCGCGACCCTACTCGGCGCCGATGTGGTCGTGATTGCCGGCCAGGCCGCCAGCCACTGCGTCAAAAGCACGATCGAGGATCTGCTGACCGAGATCGTCGCGATTGACCCAGCTCTGGCGGGGAAGGTCTATATCCTCGAGGATTGCATGTCCAGCGTGGTAGTCCCGGATGGGAAGGGCGGATTTCTGGCCGATTTCACCGATCAGGCGGCGGCGGCCCTTGACCGCTTCCGGAACGCGGGGATGCATGTCGTGGATTCCACCACTCCGATGGCCGCCTGGCCGGAATGGCCGCTTCCCTGAAAGAACCCCAGGCGGCTTCCTTGCGCGGATTCCCGTCCCTCAGTAGGCTGATCGTAGAGAGGGAATCTATTCGCCATGCGGGCCACGCCATTCGCCGCCATCTGCCCACACTGCGGCGCCGCCACCGCGCCGGGGGCGACCATGTGCGCCGCCTGTGGGGGCCAGATCGCGATCGGCACCGGACAACTGGACGATCCGATGGCCAACACGATAGGAGGAGCGCCCGTTCCTCAGGCGCCCCCCGATCCGCGCGCCGCCTTGCGCGAGGCTGGTGACCGCCTGGAGCCGCTGCTGCGGGACGCGGCGGGGGTGCTGAGCGACCGTCTGGGCCGCCATTCCGCGCTGCCGCCCGCCGCCCGCCGCTTGCAAACCCGGCTCGACCATCTCTCGCGCCGTCCGCCGCCCTATGTGCCGCCACTCCCGGCGCGGAGGGCGCCGTTATCCCTCCGCGCTGCCTGGTTCGCGGTGGCGGGGATCGCCTTGACCTTGTTGTGGGTGATCGTGGCCTGGCTCGCCTTGATCAGCGTGTTTGGCCGCGTGGTGGCGATCCGGATGCTGGACCACGCTCCCGAGGTGCTTACCCTCCACATGGGGAACTGGCAGCCTGCCGCATCGACGACCCATCCGGTCCCCTATGCCTCCTCCTCCTATCCGATCCCTATGCGCGCGGTCTATTTTCTCCTTGTAGGGTGGTGGGCCAGCCTGCTCTGGCTCATCCTGGGCTATCTGGCGGTGCTGACCGTGGTCGGCGCCCCCCTGGCCCAGCGGATGTTCGCGGCAGCCCCTACGGTGGCCTATTTGGCGGAGTAGGGAGGGTTTATATTCCACTCCACCCGCGTCTACGCCGCGTCGATCCGCGCGAAGATGGCCCGCAACTCCGGCGAGAGCTTCTCGGGCGTATAGAGCCACGGACGTTCCTCCCGATCCTCGCGTAGTCCCTCCAGGTGGAACGGAATTGCCTCGGTCATCTGCTGTTCGCATTCCTCGCGTGTCGCACCCGTGACGAGAATCACCGGAAGATCGGGCGTGTAGGCAGACCAGCTAGACGGCAGTTGTTCATACAAGACGCGGTAGCCCAGTACGGTGCCTTCTTCGCTGCTAATCGCGCGGTCTGTCTCCTGCTGTTGCTTCATGGTTTCCCTCGCAGTCCCGCTTGTCGGAGGATGTCGTAATAACGGCGCTGGGTGAGCTGATCGCCCGGCTTGCCTGGGATTGTTACCTTGCCTGTCTTCACAGGGTGAATATACTGTCGGTGACTTTCTCTGGTACGATGAAGCACCCAACCATCAGCCTCTACTTCAGCGATTATATCACGGACTTTCGGCACGCCCTCCCCCTCAGTCTCAACGCTCACGCCATATCCGTCTAGGATACGCGCCAGCGCCGCGTTTTACCCCAATTGCGCCCAATAAGCCAAATAACAGCCCGGCCCGCTCGCGATTGGCGAGCGGGCCGGGCTGTTGTAGCGGATTGCGGGCGGATCCGGCGGGAGCGCGGGGCGCGTCAGGCAACCCACACGACGTGCTCCACGACCGGTACCAAGCGCTATCATCCGTCGTACCAGGGTATTCGGCCATGCAAGGGAAATCTTTAGTGCCGCGCTGATTTATCACGGAATTCAGCTCTCTCGCCGGGGTAGACGGCCCGCGGCATGCCTGGTACGCTGATCGCGTATCGCGTGGCGCCGCCCCAGCCAACGCGGGTATCGCATCGAGAAGCGTTCCCGGAAGAGGCTATGGAAGAAGTTCCTCGCGGGCCCGAAGCGCGCCCCGTCGAGTCTCCGCTTCCGGCGACCGATGCGGTCCTGCACGCCGTGTTGTATCACGCGCCGCTCGTTTTATCGATTACCGACTCCCAGGGCGTTTTCACGGTTCTTGAGGGGGCCGGCCTCGCCGCCGCCGGCCTCGTCGCGGGGGAACTCGTGGGCCAGTCGGCCTTCACAGTGTTCCGCGACGTGCCCCGGATCGGCCAGTGCCTGCGCCACGCCCTTGATGGGAAAGATATTTCCGACTCGATCGAGATCGCGGGCGCCCTCTACGCCGTTCATTTCAGCCCCGTTCTGGACCACCAGGGAGCGGTGATCGGGGCGATCAGCGTCGGCAGGGATATCACGGACCAGGCACTGGCCGAGGAAGGGCTCCGCGCCAGCGAGGAGCGGATGCACACCGTGGTGGAGCACGCGCCCGTGATCCTGATGATCCTGGATCGTAACGGCATCTTCACCCTCTACACCGGGGCCGGGTTGCAGGCCCTCGGGCGGAAGCCGGGGGAATTGGTGGGGCAATCGCTGCTGGAGATCTACGCTGGGCACCCCACGATAGTCGATCTCTTCTATCAGGCGCTTGCCGGTCACATGGGCGCCACCACCATGGAAGCGGGCGAGTTGCAATTGGAGGTGCAGTGGGCCCCAACCCGCGATCGCCAGGGAGAGATCAATGGGGTGATGAGCGTGGCCGTGGATGTGACCGCCCGCGAGCGGGCCCTGCGTGAGGCCGAACGAGCGCACGAGGCGGCGGCGCGCCTCTCCCAGGCCCGCAGCGATTTCCTGGCCGCCGTCAGCCACGAATTGCGCACCCCGCTCACCGCCGTGGTGGGCTACGCCGAACTGCTGCTGAGCCGCTGGGACCGGACCGATGATGGGAAACGACGCGATCAAGTAGCCCGCATCGTCACCGCCGCCACCCGCCAACAGCGGATGGTGGAGGATCTGCTTCTGCTGAATCAGGTGGAGAATAACGCGCTGAACCTTACCCCTGAGCCGCTGGAATTGGCACCGCTGGTTCAGCGCGCGGTGGAGCGGATGGAAGCAGACTTTCCGGGCCAGCATATCAGCTTGCACGGGCCAACCCTCCGCGTGATTGGGGACCGCGACCGTCTGCCGCAAGTGGTGGCCAACCTACTGGATAACGCGGCCAAGAGTTCCCCCAAGGGCGGGACCATCGCCGTAACCTGGGAGGATGATCGGGATACCGTCATCCTCCGGGTGCGCGATCAGGGCCCCGGCATCCCGGAGGAGTGGCATGAGTATATTTTCACACGCTTTGGCCGCGTCCCCGGCAGCCGCAATCGGGCCGGCAGGGTAGGCACCGGCCTTGGCCTCTACCTCTCGCGACAGTTAGCGCGGCTGATGGACGGCGATCTCGACCTGGAGTCATCGGGCCCCGAGGGGAGCGTGTTCCGCCTACGCCTTCCCCTGGCCCCGGTCGCGGAGGGGCAGGGTCAGCTCGCGCCGGCATAGCCCGGATCGTCCAGGGGATCGGGCTCGTCCCAGGCCACCACGGCGGTGGGGAGGGTGATGATGGCGATGAACATGCCCCAAACCGCCGCCTGCAGGGCGTTCATCGATTGCAGCGGGTGCCAACCGAAGCTGTAGGCGGTCACCAGATAGAAACCGCCAAGGATAAGCAGGCCGCTCAAGGCGCGGAAGGCCGTGCGATAGGCACGGTCGCGCAGCAGCCGCAAGCGCTCATCCAGATCGCGATCCGGCAGATTCGCCACATTGATCGTGGTGCGGGCCAGCAGTACCGCGATGCCCACGGCCAGGATAGCCATGGCCAGGAACAGCGCGATCACCACGGGGATCCGCTCGGCGACGGGGGCATGGTTCTGCTGCAAGGTACTGTTGCCCCACATAGCCGCGATCATGACGGGATAGCCCGCGTAGACCGCCAGCACGGTCAGCCGGCGGCGCCGACGGGTGCCGATATGGTGCGAGATCGGTCCGGCGTACCCGCAGGACAACCACGCGATCAGTGATCCACCTTTCGATGTCTGAAGCCTGAACCGCGCCATCGTCTTAACCCCTTTCATTGATGAGCCATCACTTCCTCGCGCCGCCAGGTTCCGGCGGCCAGGCGCAAGATCACAAGGTCGAGGGCAACTAACCCCGCCACGCAGGCCAGCCGGAGGCCGGAACCTTGATCGCGGAGGGCAAAACCTACCCCGATCAGGAGCCCCATGACCGGCGTGAGCGCCAGGCCGGTGGCCATCTGGGCGGCGTTATAGGTGCGAACTCTGGAGGAGATGAAGCTAGACACGGCGGCTCCCAGCACGGTAATGGGCGGGACCAGCGCGGCCATGCTGAACCAGAGCGAGACCGACAGCAATCGGAGGCGATCCGGTCCCAGGATGGCGCCCAGGGCGGCAAGATAGATGACCTCGGCAAGCAGGATATAGAGCCAGGCGGGAAGCACCGAACCGAGCACCTTGCCGGCGAAAATGGAGAGGTTCGAGGCTGGGGTGGCCAGCAAGGGGGCCAGGTTGCCCTTTTCCTTCTCACCGGCAAAGACTCCGGCCGCGATATTCATGGCCCCGCTTGATGGCCCCAAGCCAACGATCAGCACGTACACGCCCATCGCCGTGCCCAGGGATGCGGCCTTGGCGGCGGTATCCACCGCCAGGCTTTCCGGGCGCAGCACCCCAATCACCACGCCAAGCGGCAGCACCACCGCGAAAATGAGACTCATGGTGTAGGTCGCGCGGTCGTGCAACGACTCCACGGCGGCCCGGCGCGCGATCCGCCAGGTGGTCAGGAGCGCGGAGGGTAACATCGGCGGCGCGGCGGCCTCGTCAACGGGCTCCACGTCAATCATCAATCTCCTCCTCTAACGAGCAACGGCTGCCGTGAGCGACATGGACGGATGTTCCCGCGTACTCAGTTGATCAACATAGACGTCCTCAAGGGTGCGGGTCTGGCAGATAATCGAGACAATCGCGGCCCCATCAGCGCTGAGCCGGGCCACCACGCGCGGGTTGACCGCGCGGGGATCGGCGGTTCGATACTCCAGCAGCACCTTTGGTTGGGCGACATCATAGGGAACAACCCAGGGATCCAGCACCCCGGCCACCGTTTCCAGCAGGGCCAGGGCCGCCGGATGCGGCTCGGCCAACTCCACCCGAACCATCACCGCGCGGGAGCCCGCCGCGCGCAGTCCCGCAGGCGTGTCGCAGGCAATCAGCCGGCCGCCGCGGATGATCGCCACCTGATCGGCGAGCCGCTCGGCCTCATCAAGATCGTGGGTACAGAGGATAATAGCGCGGTGGGCATGCTTGAGACTGACGATCAACTCGCGCACCGCCCGCGCGGCGATCGGATCCAGACCGGAGGTCGGCTCATCCAGGAACAGCACGTCCGGGCTATGCAGGAGCGCGCGGGCCAGGGCCACCTTTTGCTTCATTCCCTTGGAGAAGCCGGCCATCCGCTCGGTTCGATGATCGGCAAGCTCGAAAAAGCCGATCAGTTCCTCGACTCGCCGGACGCGAGCCGGGGCCGGCATCCCGTACATGGCGCCGAAGAAGTCCAGGTAGGCGCCCGTGGTCATCCGCTCGTAGAGTCCCGGCACGTCGGTAACCAGCCCGACCCGCGCCCGGATCGCCGCCGGGTCACGCCGCGCGTCGAAGCCCGCGACGGTGGCCGTCCCCTCGGTGGGAGCCAGGAGACCGGCCAGCATGCGCACGGTGGTGGTTTTGCCGGCCCCATTCGGACCCAGGAGCGCCAGCACCGAGCCGGCGGGGACGCGGAAGCTGAGCCGGTCAACCGCCACGAAATCGCCGAATTGGCGCCCCAGGTCAAAGGTTTCGATCATCGTATGCTCTCGTTTCCCTGCTCATCGGGTGGCCTGGCATCGGGATACAGCGCCTCGCTCAACGGCCTGAACGGGCGCCGCGCGTAGATCGCCTCGATGGGGACGCGGAAGAGTTCAGCCAGGCGGAAGGCCAGGTCAAGGCTGGGATTATATTCACCGCGCTCCAGATAGCCCACGGTCTGATAGTTGATCCCCAGA
This sequence comes from Chloroflexota bacterium, assembly GCA_036559345.1. Taxonomy (GTDB): domain Bacteria; phylum Chloroflexota; class UBA5177; order JANWHV01; family JANWHV01; genus JANWHV01. The sequence continues at coordinate 14,586 of DATBTL010000597.1, forward strand.
CGATCCGCGAGATCCTGACGTGAGAGACCCCGCTCCACCCGCAGAACCGCGATCCGGTTATACAGCACGGGCTCACGGCCATTCGCCGGATCCTCGGCTCCCGTTGACTTCCTCATCATGCCGTATCCCTTCTATAGCACAATATCGTATAAATACAA
>DATBTL010000598.1:0-4699 GCA_036559345.1 Chloroflexota bacterium
CGCGGACCGGATCGCGGCCAACGGTGACGTGGCCAATAAGATCGGTACTTTTGGCGTGGCCCTGGCGGCCCAGGCCCATGGCGTGCCCTTTTATGTGGCGGCTCCGACTTCCACCATCGATCTGGCCACTCCCACTGGTGACACGATTCCCATTGAGGAGCGGAAGCCTGAGGAGGTACGATCGGCGCATGGTCATCGACTGGTTCCCGATCACTTCCCGGTCTATAATCCAGCCTTTGACGTCACTCCGGCCACCTATGTGACCGCGATCATCACCGAGCGCGGGATTGTCCGCGCCCCCTACGGCGAGGCTCTGGCCGGCATATGCACGGGAAACCGCCAGAAAGGATCAGTATGAGTAAAGCACGAATCGGAGTTATTGGCGGCAGCGGTCTCTACGCGATGAGCGAACTCAGCGACGTGGAGGAGGTACGGGTCAGTACGCCCTTTGGCGATCCCAGCGACGCGATTACGATTGGCACCCTCCAGGGAGAGCGAGTGGTCTTTCTCCCGCGTCATGCCCGCGGCCACCGCATCCTCCCCTCCGATATCCCCGTCCGCGCCAATATCTACGCCTTGAAGAGCCTGGGCGTGCAATGGGTAATCGCCGCCAGCGCGGTGGGGAGCCTGCGCGAGGAGATCGCGCCCACCCACATGGTGGTTCCCGACCAACTGATCGACCGGACCAAGGGCCGCCCGAGTACCTTCTTCACCACGGGCCTGGTGGGGCATGTCGGCTTCGCCGATCCTTTCTGCCCTGTCCTTGCCCGCCTCCTGGGGGACGCCGCCGCCACGGCCGGCGCCACCGTGCATCGCGGCGGCACCTATATTTGCATGGAAGGGCCCGCGTTCTCCACCCGCGCCGAATCGCACCTGTATCGCTCCTGGGGGGCGAGCATTATCGGGATGACCGCCTTGCCGGAAGCGAAGCTGGCCCGCGAGGCGGAGTTGCATTACGCGATGATCGCCCAGAGCACCGATTACGACTGCTGGCGGGAGTCCGAGGAGGCGGTGACCGCGGCCATGGTGATGGGCACGGTGGCTCGCAACGTGGAGACGGTGCGCCGCAGCCTGCTGGCCCTGATCGGCACCATCCCTCAGACAGGAGATTGCGGCTGCGCCGATGCCCTGGGGGCCGCTATTCAGACCGCCCCGGATGCCATTTCGCCTGAGGCGGCCAAACACCTGGGTTTGATTTATCAGCGATACGCGAAGTAAGCGAGGAAAACCGCCAATGGCTACCGAGACAAAAATTAAGTACGACGTGAAGGATCTCGCGCTCTCCGCCCATGGCAAGGATCGGATCGAATGGGCCGCCACCCAAATGCCGGTTCTGGGGCTGATTCGCGAGCGTTTCGAGCGGGAGCAGCCGCTGGCCGGATTGCGGATCGCGGCTTGCCTGCATGTGACCACCGAGACCGCTAACCTCGTACTTACCCTCCGCGCCGGGGGCGCCGACGTGGTGGTATGCGCGTCCAATCCGCTCTCCACCCAGGACGACACGGCCGCGGCGCTGGTTCAGGAATACGGAATCAGCACCTTCGCGATCAAGGGCGAGGATAGCGAGAGCTACTACCGCCATATCAACGCCGCCATCGACCATGCCCCGCAGATTACCATGGACGACGGCTGCGATCTGGTGACCGCCCTGCATACGACACGAACCGAGAAGTTGGCCGGAGTGATCGCCGGGACCGAGGAGACCACCACCGGCGTGATCCGCCTCCGCGGGATGCAGCGGGAAGGCGTCCTCCGCTATCCCGTGATCGCGATCAACGACGCCGACACCAAGCACCTATTCGATAACCGCTATGGCACCGGCCAGAGCACCATGGACGGGATTATGCGCGCCACCAATCTGCTGTTGGCCGGGCGTACCGTGGTGGTGTGCGGCTACGGGTGGTGTGGTCGCGGCGTGGCCTCACGGGCTCATGGCCTGGGGGCTCAAGTGATCGTCACCGAGGTCAACCCAACCCGCGCCCTGGAGGCCATGATGGATGGCTACCGGGTAAGCAGCCTCGAGGAGGCCGCCCCCCTGGCCGACGTGGTGGTGACGGTCACTGGGAACATCAACGTGGTGGACCGGCAGCACCTGGCCCGCCTGAAGGATGGGGTGATCCTCGCCAATTCCGGTCACTTCAACGACGAGATCAACCTGAGCGTGTTGGCCGAGCAGACGACCGTTCGGTCGGTCCGCGACTTCGTGCAGGAGTACCGCTATCCCGACGGACGGCGGGTCTACGTGCTGGCCGAGGGGCGCCTGGTGAACATCTCGGCCGCCGAGGGACATCCGGCGGCGGTGATGGATATGAGCTTCGCCAATCAAGCGTTCAGCGTGGAATATCTCAAGAGCAAGGCCGGCGGGATGGCGCCGGGAGTGTACCTGGTGCCGGAGGACATCGACCGCGAAGTAGCGGCGAGCAAGCTCCGCTCCATGGGAGTGGTTATCGATACACTCACCCCGGCGCAGGAAATCTATCTTGCCTCGTGGCAGTCGGGTACCTAAGGGTGACTCAGAAGATGGAAGCGGGAAGCAACCGCCGACTGTGGTCGGCTGGCAGGGACGGGGCGACTGTGGTCGCGGGCCGGGCAGCACCTCTCGAAACCCCGGCCTTCAGGCCGGGGAGGCTCATTTGCTCTGCTAGCGTGGCCTTCAGGCCGCTATTTGGCTATTTGGCACAACGCACATTGGAGTAGGGTAGGATGCAGGAGCAGCGGGTTCTTTTCACTTCGGAGTCGGTGACCGAAGGTCATCCCGACAAGTTATGCGATCAGATTTCGGACGCGGTCCTCGATGACCTTTTACGCCAGGATTCCGGGTCGCGCGTAGCCTGTGAGGTGGCGACGACCACTGGTCTGGTCCTGGTCATGGGCGAGATCACCACCGAAGGCTACGTCGATATTGCTCCCCTGGTCCGCCAGGTGGTGCGTGAGATAGGCTACACTGACGCCGCCTTTGGCTTCGACTATAAGACCTGCGGGGTAATGGCCTCGATCGGCATCCAATCGCCGGATATTGCCCAGGGGGTGAACGTTGCCCTGGAACGGCGGCTCGGAGAGGGTAGCGATGCTGATCTGGACTCGGTGGGCGCCGGAGACCAGGGGATGATGTTTGGTTATGCCTGCAACGAAACCCCGGAACTGATGCCGCTCCCGATCAGTCTGGCCCACGCCTTGACCCGCCGGCTTGCCGCCCTCCGGAAGGACGGCTCGCTGTCCTACCTGCGCCCGGACGGCAAATCCCAGGTCTCGGTGGAATATCACAATGGGAAGCCGTCGCGGGTGGATACGATCGTGGTTTCCACCCAGCATGACGACCAAACAAGCATCGAGCGGATCCGGGCCGACATGCTTGAGCAGGTGATTCGCCCGATTGTCCCGGCGGAGATGCTGGACGCCCGCACCCGCTACTTCGTCAACCCGACCGGCCGGTTCGTGATCGGGGGCCCCATGGGCGATTCCGGTCTCACTGGGCGGAAGATCATCGTCGATACGTATGGCGGGATGGCTCGGCACGGAGGCGGCGCCTTCTCTGGGAAGGATCCGACCAAGGTCGACCGATCGGCCAGCTACGCGGCCCGCTGGGTGGCCAAGAACGTGGTGGCGGCCGGACTGGCCGAGCGATTTGAGTTGAGAGTGGCTTACGCGATTGGGGTGGCCCATCCTGTGTCGATCGACATCGAGAGCTTCGGCACCTCGGTCATTCCGGAAAACCACATCGAGGAGCTGATTCGCGACCACTTTGACTTGCGACCGGCGGCGATTATCCGCGACCTCGACCTGCGCCGGCCAATCTATCGCCAGACCGCGAGCTACGGCCACTTTGGCCGCGCGGACCTCGATCTTCCCTGGGAGCGGACTGATAAGGCGGACGCCCTGCGCGCGGCGGCCCGCTTATAATCAAGAACCTCCGGCTGAGGCCAGATGGCAGGAACGACGGCCGAGGCCGGGTGTCAGCGAACTTCGTCCGCGAGCATCCAGGGAGATCGTGAGGGCGGCGAGAATCTCTCGCCGCCCTCACTTTTATACCGCCATCCGCGCGCTGTTCCCGAATGCCTCCGGGTACGCTGTCTCCCAGTCTTCCCAGGCCGAGTCCAGGGCATTCGTATCGGAGGCCCCCAGGTAAGGTGCGACCGATTCCCAGGTAGGGATCAGGCCGCGATCGGCGACGCGGGCCATGGCGTCCCACAGACCAAGGGCGGCGCATCCCTCCGCTCCGAGACTGGCGGCGCCGGCGGGCAGGTCGATCAGCTCGGCCCCGCCGCGGCTGGAGATCGCCAGTTGCACCCCGCTGGAGGACCAGGCGCCGGGAGGCGGGACGGGCTCGGCCACGATGGGGAGATGGGCGAGAAGCGCCTCCGTATCCGGGATGTCCTTGTATTCGGCAATCGCGGCGGCGAGGTCAAGCCCATATTGGCTTGCCCATACACGCAACTGCCCATGATGGGCCCGCGAGCGCCCCGAACCAGGGAGGCCGGCGGCCAGGGTGAGGCGAATCGGGAACGGCTGCCGAACGATTCGCGGGTTGAGCGACCCCTCCAGGGCGAAGACGAGCACCGCGCGCAATCGGCGTACCGCTTCCTCCATGCCGGCGTGCCGGACGCTCTGGACCAGGGTCGCCAGGGGCCGCCACGGTGTGTCGGCAACCACCACCGTGTCTACCGTTCGGGGCACCACTTCCACCAGCGCGCCGTCCGCG
>DATBTL010000599.1:0-3790 GCA_036559345.1 Chloroflexota bacterium
CTCTGGGTGTTGCTCTGCTAGCGTGGCCTTCAGGCCGCTTATTCTTATTCGCGTCATCCGAACGCCCGTTCCGCCGAGAGCACCCACCAAGGGCGGGAGAGCGGGCTAAAGCCCACGGCTAGGCCAGCGGTGAGGCTCCCCGGCCTGAAGGCCGGGGCTTCACGAGGCTCGTGATTGCCGCGCCTTACAGCCTGCCCACTGCTCTGGATCTCAGGCCACGCCGCTCTCCGCCAGATCGTCGTCATTGGCTATACCGCGTCCGGTGATCGCGAGCGTGCTCCGGCTCACCGCCACCGGGAGAGGTACGCCGCTGGCTGCCCGCGCCGCCCTCGGCAGGAGCCCAAGCAGGGCCAGGCTGATCACCAGGAGGCCGGAGTCAAGCAGCAACACATCCTGAATCGCGGAGATGAAGCGCTGAAGGGTTGGCTGTTGGCCCAGCACGCCGAAGAATACCTCGCCCAGACCGGCGACCCCCAGGGCGAGCGCGAACTGTTGGCCCGTGGTCAGGGTGCCGGCGGCCCCGCCGGCCTTTTCCGCGGGCACCCTCGTCAGCACCACCCCGATCAGCGACGGCATGACGCATCCGTTCCCGATCCCCGTGACGAAAAGCCATGGGGCGAGGCGGAAGGCGGTGATGGCGCCGCCGGAGAGATGCACCGTGATCAGGGTTCCCAGCAACCCCGCCGTGGTGAGCACCAATCCCCAGGACATCACCCGAAGCCCGTGTTTGGCGATCAGGGGGCGCATGAGCAGCGAGGCGGCGGCGAACGCCACCCCGACCGGAGCGAAGGTCAGCCCGGCATCGAGCGCCGAAAGCCGCAGCCCCGCTTGCAAGAACACCGCGAGTCCGAGCATGAAGCTGCCGAAGTACGCATAGAGCGCCATGTTGATCGCCAATCCGGCGGAGAAGGAGCGCTGACGAAACAGATCAAGATGCAGCACCGGTTGGCCGCCGTGCCGCCCCAGCCACCCTTCGTAGCCGATCGCCGCGATCATCGCCGGGACCGAGGCAACCAGCATGGCGATGGCCCAGACCGGCCATCCGTCCTCTCGCCCTATGGTGAGCGGGGCCAGGGCCAGGGCCAGCGATCCGGAGATCGCCGCCATTCCGATCGGATCGAGCCGGGGATGGGCCGAGGAACGGATTGGGGGAAGGAGCCTGGCGGCCAGGCAGAGCATGACCAGGCCAATCGGCACGTTCACGAGAAAGATCGCCCTCCATCCCAGCCCGAGGATGTTTGCCTGCAAGAGGACGCCCCCGAGCACCTGGCCGGCAATCGTGCCCAGCCCGATCGTGGCGCCGAACCAGGCCAGCGCCCGATGTCGGGTCGCGGGCGGGAAGAGGGCGGTGATCAGGGCCAGAACCTGGGGCACCATCCCGGCGGCGACCAGCCCCTGGCACAGTCGCGCGGCGATCAGCTGATCGGTGGTTTGGGCCAGGCCGCAGGCGGCGGAGGCGGCCACGAAGGCGCCCATCCCCAGCACGAACAAGCGCCGGTAGCCGTACCGGTCGCCCAGGCGACCCCCGGTGATCAAGGCCGCCGCGTAGGTAAAGGCATAGCCGCCGACCACCAGCTGCAAGGCGGCGGTCGAGGCGCCCAGATCGTGCTGCATCGAGGGCGCGGCCACATTGACCACGAAGAAGTCGAACAGCACCATGAAGGTGGCGCTGAGGATGATCGGCAGTATGCTCCAGCGCGGTCCATCCGCCGCGCCCTCCCGGACTGGGGCCGGCGTCCGCGTGCTACCCTGTAAGCTAACGAAGCCCATTGAGTATCCCTTTCTCATACTTCGACTACAGGCGAATAGTAAGCCATCGGTCGAACCTTTAGCAAGGGATCGTGCTATACTTTACCCATGAGCGGTGAGTTAGAGCAGCCGGACACCATGGACATTGATTTGCCCATGGTTCTGGCCGCCCTTGCCGATCCCTATCGCCTGGCCTGCGTGCGAAACCTGGCCTGGCATGGGGAGACCAGTTGCCACGATCTCCACGATCTGACCGGCTTCGAATCCAGCAAGTCCACGGTCTCGCACCATTTTCGCGTCATGCGCGAGGCCGGCGTCATCAGCACGCGCGTCTCCGGAGTCCACCGGTATTCCAGATTGCGGCGGACCGACCTTCAGGCCAGATTCCCCGGTCTCCTTGATGCCGTCCTTGCCTCGGCATCGGCGGTGGACAGCCGCCAGAAAGGAATCCGCACTTGAACACTCCCCAGTACACCGAACAGTCCGAGCAGGCGATCCTTGGGGCACAGCAATACGCCGAACAACAGGGCCACCCCCAGGTAGAGGCCCTTCATCTCCTTCACGTGCTCCTGGTGGACCGCGATGGCCTGGCGGTTGATATTCTCCGTCAGGCCAAGGTCAATGCGGACGATCTGCGCCGCCGGGTCGACCAGGCGATCAGCGCCCTCCCGCATGTGAGCGGCAACGCGCAAATCAAGCCCGCGCCCGCCTTCAAAAATACCGTGCTCCGGGCCCAACGCCTGGCCACCAGTATGGGCGACACCTACACCTCCGTGGAACATCTTCTCCTGGCCCTGGCCGATTTCGAGAACACCGACCGTTCCGGCGATCTGCTGCGGGGCGCTGGGGGCGAGCCGGAGCGGCTGCGCCAGGCCACTGAGTCGGTCCGCGGAGGCCAGCAAGCATCCAGCCCTAACCCGGAAGGCACCTACCAGGCGCTCAAGCGCTATGGCCGCGATCTCACCGATCTGGCCCGCGAGGGAAAGCTTGACCCAGTGATCGGACGGGACGACGAAATCCGCCGGGTGATGCAAATCCTTTCCCGCCGCACCAAGAACAATCCGGTGCTGATTGGCGAGCCGGGCGTGGGGAAGACGGCGATCGCCGAGGGATTGGCGATCCGGATTGTCCGCGGGGACGTGCCCGAAACACTGAAGGACCGGCGCGTGGTGGCCCTCGACATGGGGGCGCTGATCGCGGGGGCCAAGTTCCGCGGCGAGTTCGAGGAGCGGCTCAAGGCGGTGCTGCAGGAGGTGAAGAAGGCAGCCGGTGGGGTGGTCCTCTTCATCGACGAGATTCATACGGTGGTGGGAGCCGGGGCCGCCGAGGGCGCGATGGACGCGGGGAACCTGCTCAAGCCGATGCTGGCCCGCGGTGAACTGCGCTGCATTGGCGCCACGACCCTGGATGAGTATCGGAAGCATATCGAGAAGGACGCCGCCCTGGAGCGCCGCTTCCAGCAGGTGCTGGTCAAGGAACCAACCGTGGAGGACACGATCTCTATTCTCCGCGGGCTCCGCGAACGCTATGAGGTGCATCACGGGGTGCGGATCAAGGACGCGGCCCTGGTGGCCGCCGCCATGCTCTCCCAGCGCTACATCGCCGACCGCTTCCTCCCCGACAAGGCTATCGATCTGATCGATGAATCGGCGGCCCGACTCCGCATGGAGATGGATTCCATGCCGGTGGAATTGGATGAGATCGAGCGCCGCCGGATGCAATTGGAGATCGAGCGCCAGGCCCTTTCCAAGGAGACCGACGCCGGCTCGCGGGATCGCCTGGAGCGGTTGGAACGCGAACTGGAGACCCTGACCGAGTCCGGCGATCGGCTGAAGGAGGAGTGGCAGCACGAGAAGGGCGATTTGACAGCGGTGCGGGATCTGCGTGAGCGGATCGAGCAGGCCAAACTGGAGATGGAGCAGGCGGAGCGCGCCTACGACCTGAACCGGGCCGCCGAACTCCGCTATGGCGTCCTTCCCGGACTGGAACGCGATTTGAAGGAGCGGGAGGCCGCCATGGACGCCGCCTCGGGTGAGCCCCG
>DATBTL010000600.1:0-6478 GCA_036559345.1 Chloroflexota bacterium
ACCGCGAGCCCCACGAGTTGAGACAGATGGAGCACCGGCATCCGCACGCTGCTTCCCTGCATGCGGGTAGCCCGCGGCTGGTAGGCATCGAGCGAGGTATGGCATAGAGGGCATGGGGTCACCATGATGTCGGCTTCCGCCTCTTCCGCCTCCTCCAGACGCTTGACCGCCATCTTGGTCGAGGTGTCCTCGTTGACGGTAAGAATGTGGAAACCGCAGCAGCGGGTTTTTCCGGCATAGTCCACCGGCGTGGCTCCCAACGCCTCGACCAGTTTGTCGAACGAGGTGGGATTGTCGGGATCATCATACCCGGTGTCCTCGACCGGACGGAGCAACTGGCAGCCGTAGTAGGAGGCCACCCGCAATCCGGTGAGTGGGCGCACTACCTTCTCCTTGAGGCGATCCAGGCCGTAATCGCCAACCAGCACCCACAACAAGTTCTTCACCTGGGTCTTGCCGCTGTAATGCAGGCCAGACTGAGCCAGCACCCCATTGGTCCGCTCCAGCAAGGCCGGGTCCTCGCGCATGGCCCGGTTGTCCTGGCCCAGGTTCTGCTGGCAGGTGCTGCAGATATTGACTATGTCCATGCCCGATGCCTCGGCCATGGCGAAGGTGCGCGCGTTCAGGGCGATCTGCAGTTCCGGGTTCTCATCGCGGATCACCCCAGCCCCGCAGCACGTGGCGTCAGTCATTTCCCAAAGGTCGATGCCCAGTACCTTGGCCAACTCGACCGTGGAGTGGTGTAGCTCCGGGCAGGTGCCCTTGGCCACGCAGCCCGTAAAGTATGCGTATTTCATTTAGCGTTCTTCTCCCGAAGCCACCGCTTCGTAGATCCGGCGAACTTCCTTGGGATTATCCACGCGCTCCTGCTGGACCATCGGCAGCGGCAGCTTTCCCTTCATGAGCATCCGCAAGCCCTGGGGGCCATTCCGGATCTGGCCGGAGATATTGGTAATCCCCACGGTTTGCAGTACAAGCATGGACTCGTCCAGACGGCCTGTTCGGCCCACGCTCTTGGTGAACACATTGCTATGGCGCGCCCCGATGTTATTGGTGATCCCAGCTTGAACGGAGATCCTCCGCAGGTCGGCAATGGCCATCGCCGGATCGACGTGCTTGGGGCACTCCATACAGTTGTAGGCGTGGGCGCAGTCCCACAAGCCCAGATCAACCAGCGCCTGCAACCGCTCCTTGCGCTTACTGTCCCGCGGATCGGTGACGAAGCGGTGGGCCTTGGCCAGGGCCATTGGTCCGGCAAAATGGCTATCTACCTCGGCAACTCCGCAATCCGAGACGCACACCGCGCACTGGATGCAGTTGAGATCCTTTCGCGAGGGTGCGAGCTTTTCCGGGGTTACCCGATACTCCTCATTGGGTGGCGGCACTTTCTTGGGATCGGGCTGAAGCCACGGCTCCATATCCCGAAAGTGCTTCCAGAAGGGCGCCATGTCCACCACCAGGTCCTTCATCACCCGCATGGTGCGCATGGGGGTGATGCGCAGTTCCTTCCGCCCTCGCTTCAACTCGGAGGAAATAGCAGTTTTGCATACTAACTTGCTGTATCCATTGACGACCATCGTGCAGGAACCGCAAATCGCGTGCCGGCAGGCTCGGCGGAAGGCCAGGGAATCGTCCCGCTGGTCCTTGATCGCCAGGAGTCCATCGAGGATGGTTGCCTCGTCCCACAGATCCATCTCGTAGCGTTCCATGTGCGGGGCCGAATCCACCTCGGGCACATAGCGCTGAATCAGAAATGTAGATTTCATCTAATACACCCTCTCCATGGGCTGGAACTTGCCGGGGGTGACCGGCTCGTAGGAAAGCTGGGGCCCATCGGGGCTCAGGACGGCCACCGTGTGCTTAAGCCAGTTCGCGTCGTCCCGCTCCTTGTAATCGGTCCGTGCGTGAGCCCCCCTGCTCTCGGTGCGGGCCAGGGCGCCGGTTGCGATGATTTCCGCGAGGTCCAGCATGGCGTCCAACTCGTATGCCTCGGTGAGGGCCGTGTTAAACACCATGGTGTGGTCGTTGATGCTCACGTTCTTGAAGCGGGCCCGCAGGTCTTTCACCTTATTGAGCCCCTGCGTCATCGTGGCCTGGTCACGGAAGATATGGAAATACTCGTTCATCACCGCCTGCATGGCGTCGCGCAGGGTAGCCACCTTTTCCGTGCCCTTGGTGTGGAAGAGGCGTTCACGCCGCTCCTCCTGGGCCGGCAGAGCCCCGGCGGGGAAGGGACGGTAGTCGTGCTCACGCGCGTACTCGGCGGCGCTGATCCCAGCAATTTTGCCGAACACCACGGTCTCCAGAATGGAGTTGCCGCCCAGCCGGTTTGACCCGTGGACGCTCACCGCCGAGCACTCGCCGGCGGCGAAGAAGCCCTGAATCGGTGAGGCGCAGGATGTGTTCACCCGGATGCCGCCCATCGTATAGTGAGCGCCTGGCTTGATCGGGACTGGTGAATCGACCGGATCGACCCCGGCGAAGTCAATCGCCAGTTCCCGGATCTGCGGCAGCCGCTCCTGAATCCGCGCCTCGCCCAGGTGGCGAAGGTCAAGAAGCACACAGCCCTTGACCCCGCGGCCCTCGAGAATCTCCGTCCACTCCGCCCGTGCCACGACATCCCGGCTGGCCAGCTCGCCCTTGCTGGGGGCGTACTTAAACATGAACCGATCACCGGCGGCATTGAGGAGATAGGCCCCCTCGCCCCGCGCCCCTTCGGTGATCAGCACCCCGTTGGCGGCCAGGGTGGTGGGATGGAATTGGATGAACTCCATGTCCTCTATTGGGGCCCCGGCGCGATAGGCAATGGCAACCCCATCTCCCGTACTGATCAGGGAGTTAGTACTCTTATAGAACACCCGGCCCGAGCCGCCGGTCGCGAAGACGACCGCCTTGGCGTGAATGGCTTGCAAACGCCCGGTCGCCAGGTCCATGCTGATCACGCCTCGGCAGATGTTGTCCTCGACCACCAGGGCGGGCACGAAATGCTCCTCGAATACGGTCACATTGTTCTTGAGGACTTGCTCGTAGACCGTCTGCAGGATCACATGCCCGGTGATGTCAGCCACGAAACAGGTGCGGGGGAAGCCGGCGCCTCCGAAGGGTCGGGTCGCGATCCGTCCATCGGCCCAGCGGCTGAACATGCAGCCCAGGTGCTCCAGTTCATAAATATTCTCGGGCGCTCGGCGGGCCAGAATCTCCGCCGCGTCCTGGTCAGCCAGGTAATCGCTGCCCTTGACCGTATCGAACCAATGATTTTCCCAATTATCATCCTTGGCCACGGCGGCATTGATCCCCCCCTGCGCGGCGCCTGAATGGCTCCGCATTGGGTGAACCTTGGAGATCATCGCCACGTTCGCCCCCGCCTCCTTGGCGGCGACCGCCGCGCGCATTCCGGCCAGTCCGGCGCCCACGACGAGCACATCGAATTGGAGCCCACTATCAACCATAAGTCGGGCAGTCCTCCAGGCTGCGGGATCGTTCCTGGCGCCGCGGTGGGGCTCCACGGCGCATCAACAAGTGTGTCGCTCTCAGTGTACCACCGCGCCAGGGGTGGCGACGATCTTCCTAGATGAGGTGCGCTACCCCATCGCTTGCATATGGCGGACAATCTCCCGACCGAAGGCCGAGCAGGACACCTTGGTTGCTCCCGGCATTTGCCGCTCCAGGTCGTAGGTGACCGTCTTGGCGGCAATAGCGCGCTGGACCCCTTCATGAATCAGGTCAGCCGCCGCTTGCCACCCCAGGTACTCGAGCAACATGGCCCCGGACAGGATGACCGATCCTGGGTTGATCATGTCCTTCCCGGCATACTTGGGCGCCGTGCCGTGGGTTGCCTCGAAAATGGCCGCGCTATCGCCGATATTGGCCCCAGGCGCCATGCCCAGGCCGCCGATCTGGGCCGCGCAGGCGTCGGAGAAGTAATCGCCATTCAGATTGGGCATTGCCAGGACCGAGTACTCGGACGGACGCAGCAACACCTGCTGGAACATGGCGTCGGCGATCCGGTCATTGATCACTACCTTGCCCTGGGCTCCTTCCGAACCTACCGCGTCCTCGCGGACCACCCGGTCGCCGAACTCCCGCGCCGCCAGGGCATAGCCCCAGTCGCGGAAGGCCCCCTCGGTGAACTTCTGGATATTCCCCTTATGGACCAGGGTCACGCTGGGCAGCTTGTGATCGAGTGCATATTGGATCGCGCGACGGACCAGTCGATCCGTCCCGAACTGGCTGATCGGTTTAATCCCCACTCCTGAGTGTTCGCGGACGCTCTTTCCCAGTTCGTCGCGCAAAAAGGCGATCAGCTTATTAGCCTCCGGCGTATCGGCGGCGAACTCCACTCCCGAATAGACATCCTCGGTGTTCTCGCGGAAGATCACGACGTTCAGCGATTCCGGGTGTTTGACCGGACTGGGGACTCCGTCGAAATACCGGACCGGGCGCACGCAGGCATAGAGGTCGAATATTTGCCGGAGCGCCACGTTCAAACTGCGAATCCCTCCACCCACCGGAGTGGTGAGCGGGCCCTTGATCGCCACCGCGTACTCGCGGAGAGCGCTGATCGTCTCGTCTGGCAGGGAGGAGCCGTATAACTCCACGGCCTTGTCGCCCGCATGGACCTCCATCCACTGAATATGCTTCTTCCCGCCCGTCGTCATCGCCACCGCGGCATCAATGACCGGCTGGCTGGCGGCCCAGATATCGGGCCCAATGCCGTCGCCTCTCAGGAAGGGAATGATCGGCGAATCTCCCACCCGCGGATCACCATCCTTGAAGGTGATCTTCTCACCTGTTGCCGGTACCGTGATATGCTGCCACTCACCCATGGTGGGGCTTACTCCTTTGCCGCGTTACCGCGCCTCATCGCGCTTACCCAATCGTGGCCTCGGGGAATCCCCCTGGCCCGCGCTCCAACCCAGTAAGTATACCGCGCGCGGCGGCCTGCCCCGTGGGGTTTTAGAATCACGGAAACACGGAAGGAATGGATAGCACGGAGAGGTGCGGCGATCCTACGCATCCGTGCGCTCCCGTACTCCGTGTTTCCGTGATTCTAAACACGCGCCCCGGCAAGTCACGCCAACCCTGTATCATCTAGGGACGCCGCGGCGCGGCAGTTGCTGGCCGCGCCGCAAGTGGGAGATGAAGTATGCCGTTGATGACTGGCGCCGAAGCCGCCGTGGCCGCGCTCCGGACCCACGACGTTTCTCACGTCTTTGGCATCCCTGGAGTGCATACCCTGGCCCTCTACGATGCCTTCCGCGCCGAACCAGCCATCCGCCATGTCCTGGCCCGGCACGAGCAAGGGGCGGGCTTCATGGCCGAGGGCTACGCGCGAGTGACCGGCAAGCCGGGCGTGGCCTGTGTGATCACCGGCCCCGGCGTGACTAACGTGGCCACCCCCATGGCCTCCGCCTACGCCGACTCTGTCCCCCTCCTCGTCATCGCCTCCAGCCTGCCGCGAAGCACCAGGCTCCGGCCCAGCGGCGATTTGCATGAACTGCGGGATCAACTCGGGGTCATGCAATCGCTGGCTGGATGGACCCGCGCCGTGAACAGCGTGGAGGAGATACCCGAGGCGATCGCCGATGCCTTGAGGGCCATGAGCAGAGGCCGGCCCCGTGGCGCCTATCTGGAAATCCCTCTCGATCTCTTCGCGGCGCGCGCGCGGATCACGATCGCCGAACTGGCCGTTTCCGCGCCCGCGAGGCCGGACCCGGCGAAAATCACCGCCATCGCCGAGCTTCTTTCTCAAGCCGAGCGGCCGTTGATCGTGGCCGGGTCCGGGGTCACCGCCGCCGGGGCCAATCGGGAACTGGCTCGCCTGGCCGAGAAGCTGGGAGCGCCGGTGCTTCTGGGTGGGAAGAGCCGGGACGCCCTCCCCTCGGAGTTCACCTTGGGCCTCGCGGTAAGCGGCTATGGCCTGCCCGAGGAGGTGATGGCCTTCGTGGCGCGCCATGACGTGGTTCTGGTGGTGGGGAGTAAGCTGGGAGATCAGCGCACCGACCAGGGGCGGCTGCCCCTCCCCCGGACTCTGCTCCAGATCGATATCGATCCGGCCGAGCTTGGGCTCCGATACCCGGCCACCATTGGCCTGGAGGCCGATGCCGGGACTGCCATCAAGGGGTTGCTGGCCGCGCTGCCCGAGCCACGTCCAGACCGTCCTGACCGGTCGGCTGAGGTAGAGGATGCCCGAGCGGCCATCGCGGCCGCCGCGTGGTCCGGGTACGGCGCCGACTTTGAACTGCTCCAGGCGGTACGGGCGGCGGTTCCCGCCGACGGCATCCTGGTTGCCGATATGACCGCGATGGGCTATCTCGCCGCTGATGTCTGGCCCGTGCATGCCCCACGCACCTTCATCCATTCCTCCGAGCTGTGCACGATAGGGTGCGCCCTGCCCCAGGCCCTGGGAGCGAAAGTGGGAGCACCGGATCGCTCGGTGGTGGCCCTGTGCGGTGATGGCGGATTCCTCCTCAATCCG
>DATBTL010000601.1:0-5516 GCA_036559345.1 Chloroflexota bacterium
GCGTCTCCGCGACCAGTGGCTCGGGGCTGACTGGACCGACCGCCTCCACAGGCCCGGGCTCGGGCGGCATGACCGCTGCTATCGGCGCCGGGTTGATCGCCCCAACCGCGTGCACCGGGTCCTCCCGCGCTTCCTCGGCCATGACAGGAGTCTCGGTGGGACGGGGGCGTCGAGTCCGGCGGCTCCGCGAAGGTTTCGTCGGGGTGTCCGGGCGAGGCGCGGCAGGTTCATCCAGGGGCGCCTGTCCCGTGAGCTTGGACGCGTCCGCCACCGCGCCCGCGGTCGAGGCCGGCTTGGCGGCGGGGCGAGCGCGTCCGCGTCCACGCGCGGCCCGCGTGGATCCGGCGGTACTCGGACCAGGGTCCGTCACCGCCGGCTGGGAACTCGCGGTAGCCAGCGCGGTCTCGGAAGCCGCTGTCTCGCCGGGGTCGGCGGAAACAACTCCCACGGCGGGAGTGCCGGCGCCCTGCTCCAGGTGCGCGGCCGGCGCGGCGGCGGCGAGCGAAGAGTCGGGAGCGTTCAGGGACGCCGTATCTGGGCGAACCTCCTCGGTGATCATCCCAGGCGGCGACGAAGGAACAATGAGAGGTGACACCGCCTTCGCCGCCGGACGGCGATCGCGCCGGGGCCGACTGGGCTGAGCCCGCCGCGCGACGGGCTCCCCTGGAGTCAGGTCGCCATTGGCTTTCCCTGGATCCGGGGCTGAATTGGTGAGTTGATGTGCCGGTTCGCCCGGCGCGGCGAGCACGCCAACTGAGGCCGCGGCGGAATCCCGGTCGGTGGACGGCTCGGATTTGGCGATGGCCGATTCGGCTCCTCGACTCCGCCGTGGGGCGAATCGTCGGGGGCGGGTTGGTGGTTCAGTGACGATTGGTTGATCGGCGCCGGCGTTCTGGTCCGCCGACTCCTCGGGATTGGTGGTACTCATGGGCCTCCTTGGCAGAGTAGGTAGGGCGCGAAAGCGCCTGGATGGTGGAGGCACTGACCCAGGATACGACACCGCGACCCCATGCGGGGCGCGCGCGCGACGAATCGCACGCAGCGACACTGGATCGGGGAATGAAGGGGTCGAGAAACCCGCATTGGAGAGCGCGTCGCCAGGCGCGCCAGCGGCGCGGCCCATGCGGTGCTTGCTCCACGCGTATCGCGTACCAGCGGAGTCGTCGTATATGGCTCATGTGCTAGAGACAGTATAACACGGAAGGGGCGTGCCCCAAAGCTCTTGGGGGACAGAGAGCGCCCCTAGACGGACTCGAACCGCCGACGCAGCGCTTAGGACGCGCTCGCTCTATCCATCTGAGCTATAGGGGCGTGCTCAACTATTCTAAGCACCCAGGCCCTGGGTTGGCAAGCGATGGAATCCTCGGTATACTGCTAGGACCGTTATTCGGGGCGTGGCTCAGCCTGGTAGAGCGCACGGTTCGGGACCGTGAGGTCGGAGGTTCGAATCCTCTCGCCCCGACTTTCCCAGAGAGATACGCGAGGGGCGGGCCCGTGGGCCCGCCCCTCGCGTATCTCTCTGAGCCGAGCCCAACTTAAGGCTGGCTCGCCAGCTCCTGCTGGATCAAGGCCATATGCGCGTTGTACATGGCGGACCTGGTGGCATCGTTTTGGGCCATTTGCCGGGCCGCCGCCTCCGCGGCCGCTTTGACTGAGTTTTCGGCGGCGAGCACGGAAGCCAGGCCGTCCTTGGCCCCGCTGTTAAAGGGCCAGTCGGCGATCGCGCGATTGTACCCGGCAATCGCCGCCGGATACTGGGATGGGCCGCCAAGCGCCAGGCTTCGCGCGGTAGTTAAATCCGAGTTGTAGGCGCGCTGACGCGTATACGCATAACCGCCAAGGGCCAGAATCACGACCAACACGATAAGAACCAGGGGCAGGGCGCGACGACTCGACCGAGGTGCGGGCTCCGGAGTTTGCCGGCGATTCAGCGACACACGCGGGCCGGCCTTGCCCGACCCGGATGGCAATAACGCGGACGCTTCATCATCGTCGCCATCGCCAAAGAAGTCCTCGTGGATGTGCGATGCCATGACCGGCGCTTTCGAGTGCATGGTCGGACCGTCGGTCGTGACGCCCTTCCCATCTCCTGGGCTGGACAAACCGCCGGTCGCTCGCTTGAGCTTGAGCCCACTGTGAGCGGAGAGATCCAGGGGTGGGAGGGGCGACGCCGCGCCTGGTTCCGCGTGGGCGGGAACCTGAACCGAGGGCATCGCCTCGGCGGTCAGGGGAAAAGCAAACTCGTCAAACGCATCGGCCGGCTCGGCGGGCGGCACCGCCCTGGGACGCTCAAGCGCGGGAGCGCCTGCCGCGGTGGACGACGCATTGGGCATTTCCCAGGCCACGGGCTCACCCGTTCCCTGCGCCGCGCCTTGCAGCGGGGGCGGCGCCGTGGTGGTGTAGAAGAATTGAGCCTCTTGCGGATTGGGTTGGCCCTTCTCGTCCTCCGCCGGCTTACTCCCGAGCGGCCGACTCAGTGCTCTGCCGCAACGCTGGCAAAACTGCTCATCGGGTCCATAATCAAGCGCGCATCGCAGACACCGCATCCTCTCTCCTCCTTTCCCGCTCCCGCGGCCGCGCGCTTTAGGGCGCCGCGGCCGGCTTCGTCCCCGCGGAGTGGCTTGCCGCCTCGCGAGCCTTGAGGAAAGTTTCGCATGACACGGCTACCGTGGTGGCGTTCCTCAAAGCCTCACTGATTGCGTCGGCGGTGCCGCCCTGATTGAACGCGATAATCGTCACCAGTATGTTGGCCTCCTGAAATACCACCTCGGATACGGCGAACGGCTGATTTCCGGCCCCGAAGGTCTCGGTACCGTCGGTCCAGGTGGTCGTGTTCGAGGGAAGGCGTTTGTCCTGAGAGCTTGTTTGCAATCCTTGCACCAGGCGGCTCAGAGTGAGTTGCCCCGCCTGGGCGCCCCGGCTGGAACCAAAGGCGTACATATCATAGGTCACAAAGGGGAGATCGGCAATATCGGGGCCGTCCAACCATCCATGGTATCCGACCAGGAACCCCTCGTGATTGAGGGCACTCTGAAGATGAGCGCCGAACCAGGAGCGCAGCGTTCCGGGACTCACCAACTCATCCTTGTCCGGACGAGCCGAGAAGCCCGCCGGGGTATCGGTAGCCGGAAGGCTGAGATCGCTGGCGTTCGCCACCTTAATCGGGCCCATCGAGGCGGCTCGGGCCGGAGCCAGACAGGCAAACACCAGGGCCAGAGCGGCAAAGACGCCTACCCAAGTACGACGCGGCCCTCGAATCACACGTACTCCGATTCCACGAACATCTGATCCAGACGCAACCAGCCTGGCTTACTCTCAGCTATATACCAAATCGCCTGCCTTTGCAATGGGACACCTGGACGGCCCAGGCGATGCCCCGCTTCTTGCAAGGCGCGCGCTTCCCCGAAGGTGCGTGCCTCCCGCAAGGCGCCCGTTTCCCGATCGATGAAGGTCAATGCCTGCTCGGCGGGATCTCCGGTCGAGTTAAGGAGGATTTCCTGGCGCTGTAAGGAATAGAGATGAAAACGGCCGAACGGGGCGTCAGGGTCAATCCCATCCCGGGCCAGGACCGCGTCGACCCCGGTGGTGCTTCGCTTCCGGCGTGCCCGTGGCTCCTCGGAGGCGGGAACCGGGGCGCCGAGCGCGGCCAGTCGGCGCCGCTCCTCTTCCGCTTCAAGCGCGCGCAAGGACTTTCGGGTCCGATCAAACCGCTCGCGCGCGCGGACGAACTCACGCTCGCTGGCCGCCGCCTCGGCCCGCTGGGTAGCGATCAGCGCCGTCAACTCCGCGTTGCCCAGGTCGGACATCTGATCAGCGGATGGCAAGCGCGGCTCCCGCGAGGTCGAATCATCAGGTTGGATCATATCGGGCCCACACATCCTCTTGGTTGGCAAGCGTACAGGCACCCAGCCCACCGCGCAAGTGGTCAAGCGCCTGATCTGGCCAGTATCGCTCCTATGAGCGAACCTTTCGTTTCTTGGGAAGCCGCAAGCTGCTCACGCTTTCAATATGCGCGGTTTGCGGGAAAATATCGAATGGCCGCACGCTCTCCAACTCATAGCCAAAATCCAGGAGCACGCGAAGGTCGCGAGCCAGAGTAGCGGCATCACAGGAAACATAGACCAGCCGGGGCGCCTTGATGCGGGCCAGTTGGCGCAGTGCGTGTGGCGAGCAGCCGGTCCGCGGCGGGTCCACGATCGCGCACTGCATGGTACCGGGCAAAATTGCCTTCAGATTCGCCGCCGCGTCGCCCTGCAAAAGGGTGGCGTTGTCCAGCCCGGCCGCTTCCACCGAGAGGCGCGCGTCGGCCACCGCTCCTCCGTCAAGCTCCAGCGAAATCACCGCGTCCGCCTGCCGAGCGAGGGGAATGGTGAAGAGGCCGACGCCGCTGTAGACGTCAAGGGCCTGCTTCCCGGCCACCAGGCCGCATTGCTCCAGGACATGCCGAGCCAGAGCTTCCGCCACCGGGAGATTCACCTGGAAGAACGAGGTGGGCGAGAGGGACAGCCGCTCCCCGAGCACCATGACCTCGGTGCGTGGGGAGCCATAGAGAATGCCTGCCGGGGGATCAGGAGAACCCAGTGGCGCGGCGAGGGCGCGGCGAGCTACCGTGCGGATAGCAGGGCAGCACTCGGCCAAAGCCTCCGCCAGGGCCTCCGCTTCGTGGCTGGTCGTGCCGGGAGCGAGGTCAAGCACGAGAGTTCCGGCGTCGATTCCATCAAGATCCGGGAGGGAGCGGGCCTCCAGCGAGCGCACCATGCCCGCCAGACCAATCTCCCCCGATGCCGAGGAGAGCGCGTCGAAGATCGCGCGCAGGGGAGGGGTGAGGAGATGGCATTCGGTAATCGGCACCGCCCGATGGCTCCGCGCCTCATGGTACGCCAACTCTCCTTCGTCGGTCACCAGCCAGGTAGCCTTATTCCGGTAGTGGAAGGGCGACGGTGACCCTTCCGGTTCGCCGACCGGCGGATCCACGATCTTTCCTACCCTCCGTAGGGTGTCGCGGAGTACCGTCCGTTTGAGATCCAGTTGCCCCTGATAGTCAATATGCTGATACTGGCAGCCGCCGCAAACGAGACCTGCCGAACCCGGCGCCTGCAGGGCTCCGCGATGCCGCCCGTTCTCCCCGAAATAGGGACAGGGCGGCATGGCCCGCGAGGCGGAGGCGCGGACGAGCGAGTGAGCCGCCCCATCCAGGTAGCCGCGCTTGCGGCTCAGTCCCTCCACCTGGACGATCTCACCGGCGATCCCGCCCTGCACGAACACCACCTGCCCATCCAGGCGGGCCAGCGTCTGCCCACCCTGCACGGCGGCCAACAATTCCAGTTCCCGCGTACCGGGCTCATCCGCGGTTCTTTCGTCAGGTATCGTCACTTAGCCCGCATCCTCTTGTTCAATCAATTCACGCAGCATATCGCCAACCAACGCGGGATTGGCGCTCTTCATCTCTTTCATCACCGCCCCCACCACCCGGCCGAGGGCCTGCGTTTTGCCGCGCCGGTAATCGGCCACGGCGG
>DATBTL010000602.1:0-4319 GCA_036559345.1 Chloroflexota bacterium
CCAGCCCAGAGGGGGAAATCCCGCCACAGGGGATCGATGGTCACGTCGGCCATACTCAAGGTTGTGCCGCCGATCAGGGCCTCTCCGCCAGCGCCGCGCATGTCTATGACGTGCGTCCCGGTGGGGAGCACCCCGGCGCCGCGCGCGGCGGCGATCCGGGCCCACTCGCCATCGCGGAGCAGCACCGTCCCATGGTCATAGGGGAGGAGGCGAGCGGCTTGATCCAGCAACTCCTCCAGCACCTGATCGGGATCGAGAATGGAGGAGAGGACGGCGCCCGCGCGGGCCAATCCCTCGGCGTCCTCGGCCCGGGCCTGCAGGGCCTCGGTCTGTCCGGCCCGGCGGACGGCCAGACCGACCTGACGGGCAAGGGTCACCAACAAGCCGCTATCGTCGGGGCCGAAGGGCCTGCCCGAAGGAAGATTATCGACCGTAATCAGGCCAACTACCTGGTCGCCAACCCGCATGGCCACCAGCAAGCTCTCCCGCATGGGACCATCCAGGGCGGGGCGGAAATAGGCGGGAGCGCGCCCCGCCGTATCGGGTACGTAGTAGGTTTCCTGACCCTGAAGGAACAGGGCATGGTAGGCGGGAAGGTCGCGGAGCGGGCTCCCCTCGCGCAGGCTCACGGTGAGGGGCGGGTCGATGGGACCGTGGACGCGGCCTTGGTCGTCGGTCCCGACCACGTAATGCAAGGTCCGCGCGATGGGGTCAAAGTGGGCGATGCTGACCCGGTCGTAGCCCAGGTTGCCGCGGACCAATTCGGCGGCGACGGTTAGCACCTCGAAAAGGGTAGGGCAAGCGGCTAGGCGCTCGCTGGCCCGTTGCAAGGCGTGCTGATCGCGGGCCCGGCGCCCGATCAGTTCGCGGGCGGCGCGCTCGGCATGCTTGAGGCGGATCAGCGTCTGTACCTTAATCCTCAACATATCCTGGTTCAAGGGCAGGGACAACACATCATCCACCCCTGCTTCCAGCAAGCCGGCCGCATCCTGTTGTCCATCAAGGGCGAGGATAGCCATGGTGGAGCGGATGGGATGTGAGCGCAGGGCATCAAGCAGGACCCGCCCGCCCGCGCCAGGTAGGTCGAGGACTAAGAGGTCGGGCACGGCCAGATCGAGCGCGGCCAGCGTCTCGGGCACGTCCAGCGTCTCGCGCACCGCGTGTCCCGCCTCGCGCAGGGTGGCGGCGACGCGGGCCGAGGCGGCCGAATCACCGCGCGCCACCAGAATGCTTGCCCGATTCCCTTGTTGTTCCTGAGTGGTCACGCCAGCGCCTTCTGCTATCGGGGACCGGGGGCTGGGTATCGCCGCGATCCGGTGGGGCACGTGATCATGCCCTCTGTCTCAGCTAGTATGGAGGACGGGGTACCTCGTTGCCAGTCCCCAATCAGGGAGGCCCGAAAGACCTAGCCCAGATGGGGAACCACAAACGTAGCAGCTTCACGAGGAGTTGGGAAACCCCGCGCCCCTGGATCGTGAACGCGAAGCCGAAGGGACCCGCGATTAATCTCAGTCGCGAGCTAGGGGAAGGCGGAGGCGGAAAGTGCTGCCTTCGGAAGAGGAGGATTCGACATCGAGTTCACCGCCCATCGCCTGGACGAGACTCCGCCCTAGAAACAGGCCCAGTCCGGTGCCTACTCGTCCGGCCCGGATCCGGCTGCCGGGCACCCGGCCGAATCGGGTGAAGAGTTGGCCGCGGGCGTCGGCGGGGATGCCGGGGCCTCGGTCAACCACGCGGAGGACGCCCCAGTCGTCCTCGACGCACCACCAGACAATGATCGGGCTGCCTTCGGGAGAATATTTGGCGGCGTTATCGATCAGGTTGGTGACGACCTGGAGCGCCCGTCCAGGATCCGCTAACACCGCGAGATGCTCGGGTCCGGCGACATCCACACGCTGGCCGGTATAGCTGCCCTGTACCTCGTCGCCGGCACTCCGGGCGATGTCCATGAGACTCACCCGTTCGATCCTGGGCGCGAGCGCCCCAGCCTCAATGCGGGAGATCAGGAGGAGATCCTCGACCAGACGTTTCTGCCGGCCAGCGGAGACGACAATCTTCCGCACCCAGTCGAGACGCTGCCCATCCTCCGCCGATCCCCAATGGGCTTGCAACATCTCGGCGTAGCCAATGATCGAGGTAAGAGGCGTGCGGAGTTCGTGACTGACCGATTCCACGAAGTCATTCTGCAAACGGGCAAACTCCTCCGTCGCCCGGATCCGATCCTGCTCCGCGATACGCAGGCGGGCATTGCGGAGGGCCAAACTGGCGCGCTCGGCGAAGGCGGTGGCCAGCCCCACCTGTGGGCCGGTGAATCGCTCGGGCGTGAAACTGGCCACGACAAAGGAGCCCAGGACGGTGCCATCCGCCAGGAGCGGGACGGCGATCAGGCTGCGTACCCGGTAGCGGTCCACCCAGGGCGGGTAGTCAAACCACCCTGGGTACAGGAGTGTGTCGCGAATCTGAGTAGCGGGACCGGGCTCCGTGGGAAGCCACGCGCAGCGGCCATGCTCGAGCGGACGAATGATCGTGCCGGGCGGTAAGTCCGGCTCACCCCACATCCCCTCGAGCACCACGTCGTGATCGTGATAGAGCACGATGGCCGCCAGATCGGGGGCGAGCGACACCGCCGCCTGGCGTAGGATCAGGTCGTAGACTTCGGCAGGTTGCAAGGCGCTCGTGAGGGCGACCCCAACCTGAGCCAGCGCCTCTGCCTCGCGGGCCCGCCGTTCGAGCTCCTCGGCCAGGCGGGCGCGCTCGATGGCGAGGGCGATCTGACGGGCCAGGGTGACCAAGAGTCCCTCACTCTCGGGGCCAAAAGGACGTCCGGACAGCAGATTATCAACCGTGATCAACCCCGCTACGCGTTCTCCGGCCCGCAAGCCAACCAGCAAGCTCTCGCGCACCGGACCGTCGAGATAGGGGCGGAAGTAGGCGGGGGCTCTCCCGGCGGTATCGGGAATATAGTAGGTTTCCTGTCCCTGTTCGAAGAGGGCCTGATAGGCGGGGAGATCGCGCAACGCGCTCCCTGGGCGCAGACTGACCGAGATGGGGGTTTCCTGGGGGCGGAAGACTCGACCTTGATCGTCGGTGCCAATCACATGATGGAGGGTTTGGCTTTCCTCGTCATGGAGGGCGATGCTCACCCTGTCATAACCCAGATTGGCTCGTACCACCTCGGCGGCAACCGTAAGCACCTCGGACAGAGAACGGCTGGCCACCAGGCGCTGGCTGGCCCGTTGCAGCGACTGCTGGTCGCGGGTGTGCCGGCTCACCAGTTCGCGCGCCGTGCGCTCGGCCAGTTTAAGACGGAGCAGCGCCTGTACCTTCACTCGCAGCGATTGCGGGCTGAAGGGCAGGGGCAGCACGTCGTCGGCGCCCGCGTCGAGCAATGATGCCTGCTCGCCCCCGCTATCCAGAGCCAGCATCGCCATGGCGGCGCGCACCGGGTGGGCACGCAAGGCACCGAGGAGGGCAGGGTCATCGGACACAGGCTGGCCGGCCAGAATTAGCAGATCGGGCAGCGCCAGATCCATGCTGGCCAGGGCATCCTGGACATTGGCCGCCTCCCGGACTACAAAACCATCGCCGGTGAGTACGTGGGTGATCTGCAGGCGCAAGGCCGAATTGGCATGGGCCACCAGGATGTCGGCGCTCGCTCGTGCGGAGGGGCTGCTAGCGGCCTCCACTACTCGCCTCCGATACCGCACTACATCGATAGCCGTGATCCCGCCGGACCCCAATGTATGCGGGGCGGGCTCGTTTGAGGGGGAAAACAAGCGCTTCCGCGGGCATTATACATCAACCTTCGGCAATGTAACAGCATCTGGTGTATAGCAGGTCCAAAAGAGCGGGTCCGAAGTTGGGATATGCCAATCCGAAGCCGCGCACGCTCCCTGGCCTGCCATCACGCATACGATACATGCATGATGGCAGGCGGGGGAAGGATCGGTGGAGAAGGGGCAAAAAGAGTGATTTACGCTTTGGGGCCCACCATGTTTTCCGGGCGAACCCAGCGGTCGAAGTCCTCGCCGGTCACGAGGCCGAGGGCGATTGCCGACTCCTTCAGGGTGCTGCCGTCCTTATGCGCTTTCTTGGCTACTTTGGCCGCGTTGTCATAGCCGATGTGGGGGTTGAGAGCGGTAACCAGCATCAGGCTATCGGCGACATAGGCGGCGATCCGCTCGCGCTCGGGCTCGATGCCCGCCACGCAATGCTCGCGGAAGCTGCGCGCGGCGTCGGCCAGCAGGCGGGTGGAATGGAGGAAGTTGTGAATGATCACGGTCTTGAACACGTTCAACTCGAAGTTGCCGCTAGCGCCA
>DATBTL010000603.1:0-5398 GCA_036559345.1 Chloroflexota bacterium
CTCGCTCCGCGTCGCGCAAGCCTCCAGCCACGGTTGGGGTGAGAAGGCCGATGGTCTGCTCATACAGTGAGAACACATTCGGCCGATACACCCGAATTACGTCCACCGGTCCTACATCCTCCCCAAGGGCCTCGACGGCGCTGATCTCGCCCTTGGCCAAACGCCTGACCGTCTCCCGGCTCTCCCTGGTGTTCAGCAGGTACCACCGGCGCCGGGAATCGCCACCCTCACCCACCGTAAGATGCAAGAAACTGCCGCGCGTGACCGCCAACTCCAACCCCTCGCGCACGATCTCCTCGACGGGGCGGGGCCCTGGGCCTGGCTTGAGACCGGTCAACAGCAGGCGGTCGCCTTCCAAGGCGCTCAGGGACACCGCCGGGGCTCCGCCCGGTCGGGTCAGCAGCCAATGCAAGTGCAAGGTCACTTTCAACTCGGCCAGCGACTCGATCCGCGGCAAGGTCACGGTATAGAAGGACTCCGGCAGCTCCCCGGAGCCTCGTTCGCCATCGCGCGTCTCGTCACTCACCAAGAACCCCTACCTCTGCGGCTCAAGGTCGCGGAACCGAGTCTGCTGCTGATCAAAGTAGAGGGATAGATGACCCGTGGGACCATTCCGGTGCTTGGCCACGTAAATGTCGGCGATATGGCGCTTTTCCGTTTCGGGATCATACATCTCCTCCCGGCACAGAAACATCACCACGTCGGCATCTTGCTCTATGGAACCGCTTTCCCGCAGGTCCGAAAGCAATGGCACATGGGACGCCCGCGCATCCACGCCCCGTGACACCTGAGAGAGCGCCATGACCGGAATGTTCAATTCGCGCGCCAGCACCTTGAGCGCCCGAGAGATCCCGCTAATCTCCTGCACCCGATTCTCGGATGAGCGGCCTTGCATCAGTTGCAGGTAATCCACCACGATCAGATCCAGGCCCTGTTCGGCCTGGAGACGCCGGGCCCGATTCCGCATCTCGCCCGGAGTCACCCCCGCCGAATCATCGATAAAGATCTTGCTCTCGGAGAGCACGGTCGCGGCTTCAATCAGCCGGTTCCACTCGTCGTCGTCGATCATTCCCGAACGGAGACGCCCACTGTCCAGCCGGCCCTGCATACAGAGTAACCGCTGGACAAGCTGCTCCTTCGACATTTCGAGGCTGAAGACCGCGACCCGCTGCTTATAGCGGATGGCCGCGTTATGGCACATACCAAGGGCAAGGGCGGTCTTCCCGTGCGCGGGCCGAGCCCCAAGGATTACCAGATCCGAGCGTTGCAGACCGCCGAGAATCTTATCCAGGTCGATAAATCCACTCGGGACACCGATAATAGCGCCCTTATTGGCGTGGACGTAATCGATCCGTTCGAGAATATTGGAGAGGATGTCGCCGATCGGGACGAACCCGCTGGTGGAGCGCCGCTGCGCCACCGCCAGCAGCGTCTCCTCGGCCTCGGAAATCGCCTGGTCAGCATCAATCCCATCCCGCCGGCCCAGGCCCATGATCTGACCGCCGGCGAAGATCAAGCGCCGCAGGATGGCGGCCCGTTCCACGATCTTGGCGTAGTGTTCTACGTGCAGCGCGGTGGGCACCACATCCACCAGGGAAAGCAAGTATCCCCGCCCACCGGCCCGCTGGAGGAGATCGCGCCGCTCCACCTCCTCCACCACGGTAACCAGGTCCACCGGGCGCCGCTGTTCGTAGAGATCGACCATCACTCGGTAAATAACCGAGTGCGCGTCATGCGCGAAGTCGTCGGGCCGGAGGAGTCCGTTCACCTCGATAATCGCGTCGCGGTCAAGCAGAATGCTGCCCAGCACCGCCTGCTCGGATTCGAGGCTTCTCGGTAAATCGTCTCCTAAGTCACCGGGCCTAGTCTCCGCAATCACTCGGTCCCGGCCTCCTGCAAGGTCACGCTGATCGACCCTTTCACCTCGTGACCCAGGCGCACAGGCACCTGAAAGGATCCGAGCGTCTTCAGCGGATCGGGCAACTCGATATCACGCCTATCGATAGTAATCCCGCCAGTGCGGGCCAGTTCGTCGGCGATGTCCTTGCTGGTGATCGAGCCAAACAGGCGGTTTTGCTCTCCTACCCGGACCTGAAAGGTAAGGGCCACACCGCTCAGGCGAGCGGCGGTGTTTTCGGCGTCCGAGCGCAGCTTTTGCTGGGCGCGCGCGATTTGGCTCCGCCGCGCCTCCAGGGTCTTCAACTCCCCGGCCGTCGCCAGGACCGCCATCTTCTTGGGGAGGAGATAGTTCCGCAGATAACCGGGCGATACATCCGTCGATTCGCCGGCCTTGCCCACATTTGGGACATCCTGCGTTAGCACCACTTTGACCATCGTTCCGTACTCCTCTGCATGTCCTATTGTGAGGGCAACGAGATAGCCCGCATAGCGGCTTATCCCACCCACATGGGCCAAAATGGCCGCAAGGGTAAAGTGTAACACGCGCCGTACTCTTCATCCCGAGCCGCGTTGAACATTGAACCGGGCGACCGCCGCGGCATGCCAGGCTGAGTTGGGCGACCCCACCTCAAGGAGTAGCGCCGTCCCGCCGCTGCTCTCAATCCGTTCGGCCAGTTGTCTATAGGCAGGGCGATTGACTTCCAGGGATGGCAACAACCACACCCCACGCTGGAGTGAGAGGGCTCCCAGCCGCTTGATTCCGCGCCAGACAGCGGCACGGGCGGACGCCTGATCACTCGGCAACCGATAAATGAGCAAGAGCCACAGACCAAACGCCGGCTGAGAGGCCGCGCGCACGGCCACGCTGGGCTCCCCGTTCATCTCTCCGCCATCGCGCGCTATCCGACCAACCTCAAGTTCATTGGATCGGTTACTGTTCACGCCTTGCTATAGGTGATGACTTTCACCGCCGACACGGTGACCATGCCTTCCCGCACCATATCGTCGAGGAGGGGAAGGAAGGCTTGCACCATTTCTTGACTGTCGACCAGTTCGATCACGACCGGCAAGTCGTTGGCAAGACGAAAAACGTGCGGCTCGTGAATGGCGTGGTGCGCCCCGTATCCCATGATCCCGCGAGCAACCGTCGCCCCCGCGATACCGTGCTTCCGTGCTTCCCGTACGATCGCCGCATACAACGATCCCCCATGCCATTGGTCGTGGCCGCCAATATAAATCCGCACGCGCCAGCCGGGGCTCTGGAGCTTCATGCCGCCTATCCCTTACTACGCCGATGCCTCGCGATCCTCTGCCTCAATACTGTCCAAGGCGGTCGTCGTCCCGCCCCCGCGCCGCGAGCCTCGCTCCCCCAGCCGATTGAGAACGGTCACCGCCCAACGTTCAAGTAAAAGGACTAACTGGCGCCCTGCCATCAGACCGACGATCACCGCCGCCACCCCGCCTCCGATGCTGGCGACCAGGTACTGGAAGGCGACGCCGCCCTGCCCATGGGCCACGAGAAGGTCGGCGCCCCAACCGAAGGTACTGAACGTGGTGAAGCCGCCGAGCACCCCAACCGCGAGGAAGAGCCGGGTATGCACGCGTAAGAGGCCCGCTTCATCGGCGAGGACATAGACCACCCCGAGCAGGAACGAACCAATCAGATTGGCCAACAGGACGGGCGAAGTCGTGCCCCATGAAGCCAGGCCGGCCAGCAGCAAGGCACGCAGACAGGCGCCTGTCCCGCCGCCAATAAACACGATCAGCACTCGAAGCATCCAAGCTCCTCCATCCACCCTACATCAGGCTTGCCGTGCCCGCGCCGGCCGCTGCCGCGAGCAGGCCAGCGACTACCGTGGCAACCAGGCTGAGGAGAGCGTGCCGCCGGCGCTCGTCGTTAAATAACACCACCCCTTCCAGCGCGAAGGTACTGAAGGTGGTGTAGCCGCCCAGGAAGCCGGTAGCCAGCAAGGCGGTGGGTAGCGCCACATCCTGGTGGGATCGGGCCAACAGGCTCGCCAAGAGGCCGAGGGCAAAGCAGCCCGTGACATTGATCAAGAAGGTGCCAAGCGGGAATTCGCCACCATAGCGGGCACCCACCAGGCGTCCTATTCCATAGCGGCAGGCTGCTCCCGCTCCCCCTCCCAGGAAGGTCGCGCCGAAAATCTGCGCCGTCATGGGACGATACCGGATCGGTAGGTCACGATCCGCACCGGGGAGAGGGTCGCCGTACCATGGGGTACGATCCCATCCAGCAGTGGGAGAAATCGCTGAATGGCGTCGGTCCGGTCCACGAGTTCCACAATCATGGGTAGGTCATCGGACACATCGAGAAGCCGGGTGGTATGGAGGTGCCGGTGCAAGCCAAACCCTTCGATTCCCCGGAACACTACGGCCCCAGCCAGGCCCTCTCTCCGCGCGAGTTCCACGATCTCCGCGTACAGAGGCTTGTGGTCGTGCCGCAGGGCCTCGTGAATGAAAATACGTAGGCGCAGACCCTCGCATCCCACCCTCGTCGCCGCCTCCGCGTCGCCGCCGGCACTCATCGGATGCCCGGTTGGCCTGCTACCATGGCGATCGCCCGAAGCCACGAGTCGCTTTCCGTCCCCATGCTCTTGCCGCGGAACCGATAATCAAGCACGCCAGGATCCTTGGCGCTCATTCCCCTCCCTGCCGCGCTCGTGGCGCGGAATCGAAATCGGGCACAAAAAAACTCCTGACTCGACCGTATCGTCGCTCAGGAGCCATCAGCGGTTGTACCGCGGTTTCAACGAGCCACGTTGGCTACGCTGGGGCGGACCTCCATCACCCTATTTGGTACGGTAGCAGATCCAGTCCCTTGGCGCAAGCCCTACTTTCCGGCTGGGCGTAGCTCAAGTTTGTGGTAGGGAAAAAAGGAGAGTACCCTCGGCAGCAGGCACGCCAAAAGTGAAGTAAGCGCGTGCCGGGTGGAGGGTACGTGAAAGAGCTTACCGGAGTGATCAGCGCCGCGCAGGCCGCGGTGGAGAGGGCCTTGAGTCGGGTGAGGAGCCAGTTGTTGCAAGGCGATCTCGGGGACATGGAGCGGGTAGTGCAAGCGGCGTTGCGGCCGGTGGGGGCGGCGATGGTGGAAGCAGCGGTGGCGGTGCGGAGTCAGCGGGAAGGCGATGCGAGCAGCGCGTGCGCGGGGTATGGGCGGCGACGACGGCTGGTGGCCCGCGGACGGCCACGCCATCTCCAAGGATTGGTCGGCGACTACTGCCTGCGGCGGCCCTATTACCACTGTCGGCGCTGCAAGGAGGGGGCGACGCCCTTGGATGCGGTCTTGGGGGTGGGCCCAGAGTATTGTTCCCCGGGCGTGGCCAGCGTGGTCTGTCGGCTGGGGATCGAGACCAGCTTCGCGCAGGCGGTGGCATTGGTCGAGGCGACGGTGGGCATCGGTGTGGATGACGCCACCGCGCGGCGGCTGGTCGAACGGATGGGGGCCATCGCGGAACGCGCGCAGGCGCGGAGGCAGGGG
>DATBTL010000604.1:0-6596 GCA_036559345.1 Chloroflexota bacterium
GGGCGCCACGAACCAGGTGATCGCGCCCCACTCAAAGGTCTGGGTAGGCAGGCCGTTCGGATCGATCCGGTTCATATTTCATCCCCTTGGTTACTGGTCAGCGGCAGTGACTTGAAACGGCGCATGGTGGCGGTCATTGCCACCTCGGTGGGCAGACGCTCCATGCTGGAGGCCCCGAAGAAGCCGGTCACCCCATTGGTCCGTCCCAGCACATAGGCCGCGTCGTCCGGCTCGGCAATCGGGCCGCCATGACACAGCACCAGAATGTTGGGATTGACCGCCCTGGCCGCGTCACACAGCACCTGCACCCGCGTGACCGCCTCGTCCAGGCTCATGGCGGTCCTGGCCCCGATCAGGCCGGAGGTGGTCAGGCCCATGTGCGGTACTATCACATCGGCGCCGGCCTCGGCCATTCGTCCGGCCTCTTCCTCGGTGAAGACATAGGGACAGGTTAAGAGGTCCATGGCGTGTGCCTGGCGGATCATCTCCACCTCCAGGTGAAAACCCATCCCGGTTTCCTCCAGATTTTGGCGGAAGATCCCGTCGAATAGGCCCACGGTGGGGAAGTTCTGCACTCCGCTGAAGCCCGCCTCCTTGATCTGCTTCAGAAATACCGGCATCAGGCGGAAAGGGTCCGTACCGCAGACTCCCGCCAGCACCGGGGTCTCCCTGACCACCGGCAGTACCTCGGCGGCCATCTCCATCACGATCGCGTTGGCGTCGCCGTAGGGGAGAAGGCCCGCCAGGGAGCCGCGTCCGGCCATCCGGTAGCGGCCCGAATTGTAGATGATGATCAGATCGGCGCCTCCGGCCTCCGCGCACTTGGCGGACAGTCCGGTCCCGGCCCCGGCCCCTATGATCGGGCGACCCAGCGCTGCCTGGGCGCGCAATCGAGCCAGAGCCTCTTCACGATTCATATGCGCCCCTCCTTGCTTCCGTGAATCCTTCTTTCGCACTCCTCAACGTAGCACGAGCATCTCAGAATTGACGGGTGAGCAAGCCATTATCCATGGCGGGGCTGACGACCAACTCGCCGCGCTGGAGCTGCTCCTAGCGCGGTTGCAGCCAAGCCTGAATGTCCTCAATGCGCTCCAGGCCGAACTGGACTACCTGCCGATGCTCCGCCAGGCTGCTATTCGTCGTCTTCCCGATTAGTGACGAACACCCGGGTAGCCAGGATGAGGAAGGCGCCGACGGTCAGATAGAGAAGCATGGTCAGCACCGCCCCAATGGTCAATTGGCTGGCGCTGGTCTTCTTGAGCAGTATAAGGAGAAAGGCCACCGCCGCCAGGGCAATAGCCAGATAGATGCCCACGGATGGCCACCCATTGGGGAGTTTTCGGACAATTGAGGGCGGCATTACGATCGTTCCTCCATCGTGCCGGGGCGCCGTTCCGCCGGCCAGTGTTACTATACCGGCTTCGCCTTTATACTGGTAGCGATAGGGCGGTTTTGGCAAAGGAGAAGCCACGGGCAGGATCGTTCTTCTCGACAGCGGCTCTTAAATCGGGCTGTTGCCTTCGAGGCCGGGCATGCTTTTTGGTCCATAGGATTCGAGCCATTGCTCGAAGTCGGCGGCGGGGCAGGGCCGGCTCAGGAAATAGCCCTGGGCAATGTCGGTTCCTAACTCCCGAAGCACCCCATAGGAGGCGGCATCCTCTACCCCTTCGGCCACCACCACCAGATCCAGCGCGTGCGCCATGGCGATGATCGAGCGGACAATAGCCAGATCCTTCCGGTCTCCCGTGGCCATGCCGATCACGAAAGACTTGTCGATCTTGACCTCATCGACCGGCAGTTCCTTGAGATAGCCGAGCGAGGAATAGCCGGTGCCGAAATCGTCAATAGCGATGCGTAGGCCGAGCGCGTGAAGATTGACCAGCACCTCACGCGCCCGTCTCGGATCGGCCATCAACATGCTTTCGGTGATCTCCAGCGTGAGATCCTTGGGATCCGCTTCATACCGACGAAGATGACCAACCAGTAAGTCGGGAAAGTGTGGGTCTTGCAGGCTGCGGGTGGAGAGATTAATCGCGATGGGCACTCCATGCCCCTTCTCGCGCCATGCCTGAGCTTGCGCGAGCGCGGAAAGCAGAACCCACTCCGTCAGCGGCAGCACCAGCCCGGTCTGCTCGGCCAGGGGAATGAACTCGTCCGGTGGGATGAAGCCATGTACTCGGTGCGGCCAGCGCAGTAACAACTCCACTCCACAAAATTGACCCGCGGCAAGAGCAACCTTGGGCTGGAAGTATGGGAGGAGATCGCCATCGCGAACGGCTTTCCGAAGGTCGTGGACCAACTCCAGGCGGCGCAAGGTGTGCCGGTCCTGGGTTGCGTCATAGACCGCCATGCCAAGGTGCCCCCGCTTGGCCACGTACATCGCCACATCGGCATGCTGAAGGAGGGTCTGCGCGTCATCCCCATGCTGGGGATAGATCGCGATACCGATACTGGCCGCGAGGCCGAGTTGGTGTTGTCGCACCGAAAAGTGCCGGTCGAACTCCATCAGCACGAGATGGGCAAGCTCCCGAGCCGTTTCCGGATCGGCCGCTGGGAGAATGATGCCAAACTCGTCGCCCCCCAGCCGGGCGAGCGTCTCGGTGGCGCCGATTGCCGATTGCAAGCGCGTCGCCACCTGGCGCAAAACCAGATCTCCGATCGGATGCCCGAGCGTATCGTTCACCTCATTGAACCGATCCAGATCCAGGAGCAGGAGACTGACCGGCTGCCCAGAGTGCGCCGCGGACCTCAAAATCGATTCCAGATGCTCATTGAGCAGCAACCGATTCGGGAGTCCGGTGAGGCTGTCGTGAAGGGCTTGATGACGTAGCTCATCCTCGGCGCGCCGCTGTCGCACCCGCAGTGACCGTTCGCCCAGGGCCCGCCGCACCGCGTCGCCCAGTCTACTCAGGCGATCCTTGAGCAGATAATCGGAGGCGCCGTGCTTCATATAGTCGACGGCTTCCTCGTCGAGAATCGTGCCCGTGACCACGATAACCGGCAAATCACGGTTCTGCCCGCGAATAAGGTCCAGAGCCGCCCGCGCCCCAAAGGAGGGCATCCCGTGATCCGCGATCACCACGTCCCATTCATCGCGATCCAACGCGGCGAGCAATCCCACGGCAGTATCGACCCGCTCATACACAAGATCGAACCCCTGTCGCCGCACCATGGCCGTAACCAAGGCGGCGTCACTCAACGAGTCTTCGATCAGAAGGAGGCGCAAGCGGGGCGGGGGCGCGGTCATGGTCTCGGCGTTTGATTGAGCACTAACCAGTAGAGCCCAAGATGATCGACCGCCTCGGCGAAGTTGCCGAAGTCCACCGGCTTCCGTACATAGCTGTTGACCCCCAGGCGGTAACTCTCGACCAGATCACGCTGCTCATCGGACGAGGTCAAAATAACGACCGGGAGAAACTGGGTCCGCTCATCAGCCCGCACCGCCTGGAGTACCTGCAAACCGTCAACCTTGGGCAGCTTCAGGTCCAGCAGCATGACTTGGGGGAGATCGCGCGCATCACGTCCTTCATGGGCGCCCGTCGCGAAGAGATACTCCAGTGCCTCGACCCCATCGTGGGCCACGACCACGTCATTGGCGATGTGGCTCTTCTTAAAGGCGCGCAAGGCCAACAGTTCATCTCGCGGGTTGTCCTCGACCAGCAAAATCACCGGTCTTTGGCTCTCGGCCATCATGCCCTCCTTTGCCCCTGAGCAACCGTAAAGTACAGCGTGGCTCCCTGCCCCACGGCGCCCTCCGCCCACACCTGCCCGCCATGACGATGGATGATCCGCTGAACCGTTGCCAAGCCGATGCCGGTGCCCTCGAACTCACTGACCGAATGGAGGCGCTGGAACGCACCGAACAGTTTGTGAGCATAGGCCATGTCGAAACCGGCCCCGTTGTCGCGCACGAAGTACGCATCGCGTCCGTCGTGCCGCGTCGTCCCTACCTCGATCCGCGCCTCGGCCACGGCACGGGTAAACTTCCAGGCATTACCCAGCAAGTTTTGCAAAACAATACGGAGTAATCGGGTGTTTCCTCGGACGATCAAGCCGTTGGCCGTGGAGAGGGTCACTACGCGATCTGGATGAGCCCGCGTCAGTTCCTCTCCGACGGAGCGCGCCAGCGCCGCTAAATCCACATCCTCGTATTCTACGTCGGCGCGGGCAACGCGCGCGAGGTGCAGCAAATCATCGATCAACTGGCCCATGTCATTGGCGGAGCCTACCACGTGCTGAAGGTACTGTTTCCCTTCGGCATCCAGGGCGTCGGCATAGTCCTCAAGCAGGGCTTGACTAAACCCTGAGATACTGCGCAGGGGCGCCCGGAGGTCATGAGACACCGAATAGGAGAAGCTCTCCAACTCCTGATTGGCGAGGCCCAGCGACCGGTTCGCCTCGTCGAGCGAGGTAAACAGCCGTGCGTTCTCCATGGCCGTCCCCACAAGCGGCGCCAGGGTCAGAAGTGGCCCCAGTAGCTCCTCACTAAAGGCGCCCACCTCTATACTCAACAGATTCAAGACCCCAACCTCACGCCCATTGGCCCGCAAGGGCACGACCGCGGCCGACCGCAGGCCCGCCTCGACGCACACCCGAACGTCGTCCAATGGTTGCTCCAGCGCCAGGGCGGTAAGGTCGGGAAGAAGCAGGCAGGGTTGAGCGGGTTGGACCAGGCTGCTTGTGGTCTCCATGAGGGGCACTCTGATCCCCGACCCAAGAAGATCGCTCGCCCTCCCTTCGGCGTAGAGGAGGGTCATCATCACCCCATCTCCATCGATGGCCCATAGGCTCAGCCGATCAAAGGACACGAGGTCGCGCGCGTCGGCCGCGAACTCCGCCCAGACGGAATCCAGATGCAAGGTAGAGCCAAGGATTTCGGCCAGGGTCCGCTGCACGTTCAGTTGGCGGCGCATCCAGTTCATATGGTCACCCAGCCGCGTGAACTCAGCCGCCCCTGAAACGGTGATTGGTCTGGCCAGATCGCCCTGGCCGATCAGGGTGGCCGCGCGCGCGAGCTGGCCAAGCGACCCCATGATCGCGCGAGTGGTCAGCCAGGCAACCACGGCCACCAGGCCAAGCGTCCCAACCAGGACCAAAAAGTTTATGCCACCGGTTTGGTCCACCGCTTTGAGGCTGGTCTGGAGATCCTTCGCCCGCGTGGCCGCGACGTACGCCGTCAAGTGATCGGATGACTGATTGACCCGGTTGAAGAGCGTGTTCTCATGCAACACAGCGGCGACAACCGGCGACGACCCGCGGCCCAACGCCGCGGACCGCCCAAGGTAGGGGACCACCCACGCCTCCCAGGTTTCCGCGTCCATGCGCATCGCCGCAAGCAAGGCGCGGCCCCGCGCATCTCCCGCCAGGAGTTCGCCGGCACGCCCCTGGAGCAAGGGCAACGTCCGGGCCGCGGCCTCGTAGCGCCGCGTGAACATCGCGTCGCCGGTGAGCAGGTAGCCGCGAAGGCTTGTCTCCTCCTCATGCCGCAGGTTTTCGATCTGGGAAACGGTACTCGCGACGGCATCGAGAGTGTTCACCGTGTGCATGAAGTGGGTACGCAGGACCTGCATGCTGGAAAATGCCGCCGCCAGACCAAACAGCAACCCAAACACCAGCACTACGTAGCTGCCTAGCAATCTGCCGCGGACGCCGCGGAACAGCCCCCTCGGATCAGAGGAAAAGCGCGGCCCTGAGTCCATGCCCATACACCAGCCCATCTGAGCACGCACTTATAGTAGGCTTATAGTAGAGCATACTGGCCGCCGGGCGTCTACCCCCTAAACGTGTATAAGCATCTAAACATGTTCAGGGAAGCGCTTCATCGATCGCCGCGTCCAGCGGCAGGGCACGACCGGCGGCCCATGCCGCCTTGGCGTCCACCGGACCCAATTGGGTCCGCACCGTGGCGATATCGCGATCGTGCATGGGGCGATCCGCCGGTGGGATCGGCGCCCCAAGTTGCTCACGCAGATGTTCGGCGGCCCCGAAGAGCCGGCCCGCGCGCCGATTTTCCCCGCGGGTCGCGGCCAGGCCGGCCAGCCCCTCCAGGATGGAGACAATTTGCCGCTTGTTTCCCAGCTCCTGTTCCAACCGCAGGCCGGACTGGAACGCGGTAGCCGCCTGATCATGGCTGCCGCGTGCGCGGGCTACCAGCCCCAGGTTATAGTGCGCGTGGGCGGTGTGCCGTCTGGCGTTGATCGAGCCCGCCAGGGCCAGCGCCTCCTCACCCAGGCTGACCGCTCGATCAAGATCCCCGAGGGCGCGCGCTACTTCGCCCAGGTTGATCAGGGTGACAATAATGCCGTCCGGAATACCGGCCTGGCGCTTTAACGCCAAACTCTCCTCCAGCACGGCGGCGGCTTGCTTATTGTCTCCAAGGTCGATAGCCACGGAGCCCAGATTGTTCAGCACCAGCGCGAGGAGCGGCGTGTCTTCAAGTTTGCGCACGATTTCCAGCCCTGTCTCGTACCGCGCTCGCGCCTGTGCCAGATCGCCCTGGAACTTGCTGACCGTGCCCAGGTTGATCAGGACACGCGCCATCCCGCGCGCGTCGTCAAGCTCGCGATACAGGGCAAGGCTTTCGCTGTAGCGGGCTG